>NZ_JAUOEU010000004.1:0-260969 GCF_031932105.1 Shewanella sp. SP1S1-7 | reverse complement strand
CAGACCTTTTTAATGGGTTAACTTAAGCTAAAGCATAAGCTAACGCCTTAGTTTGAAATGACTTAGCTTGAAATGACTGAGCTTATTGGCCAAAGCCAGTGGCTTTAATATCCACGGTTTGCACTTTGCCATACTTAGCGGCGATAGGTGCAATCTTAGCCGCATTGCCAATCAACACAAATTGTAGATCTTTTTGCGGGAAGTAAGTTTTCACGAGTCTTTGGGTTTCTTCTAAGGTCAAACCGTCCACCTTAGCTTGGAACTCATTGATAAACTTATCATCGAAACCATACAGATACATGCCTGACAACAATCCCGCCAGCTGACCTGAGGTTTCAAACTTAGGTGGGAACTGGCCCTTCACATAGGCTTTAGCCGAATCTAAGGTGGTTTGATCTACGCCTTTCTCCCATAAACGAGCATAGGTTTTCAGTGCGAGATCAATCGCTTCTTGAGTAGTTTCCGTCTTAGTGAAAGTGCTGATAGTAAACACACCCGAGTCGGTATAAGGGCTAAAACCTGAGCGTGCGCCATAGGTTAAGCCCGCGTTTACCCGCAGTTCGTCGTTAAGCCAAGAGGTAAAACGACCACCTAAAATAGTGTTCACTACTGTTAAACCGACATAGTCTGGATTGTCACGACTAATGCCTAAACCGCCGATCACAAAGGTGGTTTCGATTGCATCGGGTTTATCCACCAGCAAAACTTTAGCCGCAGTTAACTGAGGCAAGCCTTGATTTAAGTCAGGCTGCACCAGCTTTTCGCTGCCTTTCCACTGACCAAAGGTTTGTGTCAGCTTGGCCTTCATCGCCGCGACATCAAAGTCACCCACGACGGTAATCGCAGTATTGGCCGGTTGGTAGTAACTCTTATGGAAAGCACGCAGTTGCGACACAGTCACTTGTTCAAGCGAATCGCTGTTACCCGAAGCCGCATTACCATAAGGATGGGCACCAAATACCAGCTTATCGAAGTAACGACCAATCACAGCCCGTGGGCTTTCTTTATCTTGCTGCAAACCTGCAATCGCGCGTTGCTTGAGTTTATCGAACTCGGCGGCGTCAAAGTCCGGCGTTAACATCGCCGCGCTAAATAAGCCCAGCATGACGTCAGTGTCTTTCGCCATAAAATCGGCGCTGAGATAGCTGCCTTCTTTATCCGCTTCCGCGCCTAAACTTGCACCGAGAAAATCCACTTGCTGCTCGATATCCGCCTTAGATTTACCCGCCGCCCCTAACAACAAACCTTCTGCTGTCATTTGCGCCACGCCTGCGATGGTGTCATTGACAGCACCCGCACGTACCACGGCATTTAAGGTGACTAAAGGCACTTCGCGCTGCGGCATTAAATACACAGTTAAGCCGTTATCCAGCACGAACTTGTCGTAACTTGGCATCACAAAGCTGCCAGTATCGACGCGTTTTGGCGCCGATGTCGTAGCACAACCCGCTAAGGCTAAACTTGTGCCTAGGGCTAATGCAGCCATTAACTTAGAAGGTTTCCCGAGTGATGCCATCTTAAGTGATTTCATTGCCATCGATTTCATTGAGAGATCTCCTCGTTTGCCGCCAGCACAGCTACAGTGCGATTCGATTTACGTAAGTAGGTTTGGGCAACACGTTGAATATCCGCTGGCGTCACCTTGTTATAGGCTTCTGGCGCATTAAATAGCTTGTCGTAACTGCCAAAATACATCTCATAGGTGCCTATGGTATTGGCCTTGCCATTAATGGTTTCCATAGAACGATAGAAATCCATCAACTTGATATTTTTAACTTTATCCAGTTCTTGCTGAGTAACACCCGTTGTCGCAATCGCATCGATTTGTTCAATCAGCGCCTGCTCCAGCGTCGAGGCTTTTACCTCAGGCGTGGCAACCCCCATCACATAGAAGAGGTTCGGGTCGACCGACATCGGCATGTAGGTTTGCGCTTCTAAGGCCACTTGTTTATCAACCAGTGATTGATATAAACGCGAGCTATTACCTTGGCTCAAAATCGAGCTTAATAAATCCAGCGCATAAAAATCTGCGTGAGTCGCCGCCGGAATATGGTAAGCCAGCATCACATTCGGCGTACTCACCGATGCCTTTTGCACAAAGGTACGACGCTCGCCCTTTTGCTCAGGTTCTACGGTGCGAATCGCTTTAGGCGGAGTTTGTGCAGGAATAGGCGCAAAATATTTGTCGGCCAAGGCTTTAACTTGGGCAAGCTTTACATCGCCAGCAATCACGACCACGGCATTGTTCGGCGCGTAATAGGTTTTGTGGTACTGCACGAGATCTTCCAGCGTCCAAGCGGCGATATCCGACTCATGGCCGATCACCGACCACGAATAAGGGTGAGCTAAAAATGCCACGCCTTTGATTTCGCCTTCAAGGGCATTCCAGTTAGAGTTTTCTAAGCCAGTGGAGCGCTCCGACTGCACTACGCCACGCTCGCTATCGACCATAGTTTGGTTGATATCTAAGTTTGCGATACGGTCGGCTTCGAGATCGAACATAGTTTCGAGCGCATTGGCGGGGAACCAATCGGTATAAACCGTCATGTCTTCAGTGGTATAAGCATTGTTCGCGCCACCTGCGGCTTCCATAGTGCGGTCGAACATTTTTGGGCCGTACTTTTTTGAACCGTTAAACATCATGTGTTCGAAAAAGTGCGAAATACCGGTAATGCCGGGCACTTCGTTACGAGAACCGACTTTCCAAAACAAATACATGTTGGCATTGGGAATTGAGGCATCTTCTAGCACCATGATTTTCATGCCGTTATCTAGCGTGAAACTCTTAATGTCTTCTGCCGTGGTGGCCTGTGCTTGGCTTAGGGGATTCAAAAGTCCCATGGCCAACACCAGAGCCGATAGCGTGCGCTTCATCTTGTTCGCTCCTTGCTGTAAAAATTCACATATGAGGGCATATTGATTAACAAATCAAGCGCTGGATGCTTATCCCGCGCCGATTTTTTGTAAGCTCAAGTTATACCGAAGAGCTTACGGAATAACGTCTGTCCGACTTATTGCGCATTTAGCGCAGTCAACGCCACTTTAGTCATGGCCTCAACTCCCACTTTTAACGCACTTTCATCTACATAAAAAGCCGGAGAATGATTGCTGGCCGCGGTTTCAGGGGCCGTTCCCTTTGGCGTCACCCCGAGGAAGAAAAACATCCCCGGCGCTTCTAAGGCGTAATAAGAAAAATCTTCGGCACCTGTGATTAACCCAGGTTCAATCAGCATCTTATCGCCCACCACACTGGCAAGCACAGGACGCATGCTAGCGACTAACTCGGGATTGTTCACCACAACAGGATAACCTGGGTGGATCTCTGTGGTCGCACTCGCACCAAGCGTTTTCGCCGATAACTCGGCCATTTCAGCTAAACGCAGTTTGATATCGGCGCGCATGGGCTGGTCGAAGGTGCGAATAGTGCCAATCAGCTCGACTTCATCGGGAATAATGTTAGAGCGAATGCCACCATTAACCGCACCAAAACTCACCACGGCAGGGGCTTTAGTGATATCCACCTGACGGCTGACGATCGTTTGCACGTTAGTGATAATTTGCGCCGCAGCGACAATAGGATCGACCCCATTCCAAGGACGCGAACCGTGGGTTTGGCGGCCTTTCACTTTGATCGTAAAGGAATCTTCACTCGCCATCGCCGGACCACTGCGCACACCAATCATGCCACTCGGCATGCTGGAGGTAACATGCATACCAAACACTTGGTCAGGTTTACGCTTAGCAAACAGCCCTTCTTTAAGCATCAACTCCGCACCGCCTTCTTCCCCGTCTGGCGCGCCTTCTTCGGCAGGTTGGAAGATAAACATCACATCACCCGCGAGGCTATCTTTCACTTTCACGAGGTTTTCAGCCACGCCCATCAACATGGCCACATGGGTATCGTGCCCACAGGCATGCATCACCCCTACCTTTTGATCTCGATAGGTATCGGTCGCTTTAGAGGCAAAGGGTACATCAACCACCTCAGTCACAGGTAAAGCATCCATATCCGCCCGAATTGCAATCAACGGGCCAGACTTGCCACCTTTCAGCTTTCCGCCTTTCAAAATGGCCACCACGCCCGTATGCGCCACACCCGTTTGTACTTCCAATCCTAATGATTTCAGATGCTTTTCAATAATCTTGCTGGTGCGAAACTCACGATTTGACAACTCAGGGTGTTGATGTAAATCGCGGCGCCAGTCGATCACCTTTTGCTCTACACCCGCCGTCAACTTAGCCGCATCCGGCATAGCACCGGTCGCCGCTTGCGCCGAACTCAAACCCGCGCCCATAAAGCTCAAGGCTAAAGCCGAAGCGAGTAAGGTCTTGGAAAAAATGGCTTTGTTTGCAGAAAAGTTAAACCCAAATGATCTTGGGATCGATGATGTTGAGATAGCAGATGGTGATACAGAGGGTAAAGTCATAGCGATAACCTATTGTTGTTTTTATAAGCTACCTAAACTACACGGACACTGAGGAATTGTTAATAGATTTAATGATGAAGGAAAAGAGACTGCGCTTTATTGGAGACCGTCTCTAGTCGTCATTCCCGCAATACTTCTGAGCTGGAATCCAATTTAAACCATCATTCCCGCAATACTTGTGGGCGGGAATCCAACGTTGAGTAGAGCCAGCCCAAGGAAAAAGGTAAAACAGATTAGCTACTTGTCGCTCAACAGACTCAGCATTTATCTATACTTTCACCATCAACCCAGCTTTGAATGAGTTTAGTGGTATCAGACCAACTGTCTGACATACCATAAGCTTCGACAAAGGATGGACAAGTACTGAGTGCGCTGATATCAACACGCATTTGATAGAAGCGATTCCAGTTGGCATGTACTACCGAGGCTAGTGTGACTGTATTCTTTCCAGTATCTAGTTTCTCAATAAATGTATTACTTGTTCCACCAACAATTTCTTGTACTCCATGAGCAAAACAGCGATTCAATTGTTGTTCTATAATTGCAACGGTTTCTTGATGGCTTTTGCCAGAACAAAACGAATGCTTAGCCTTTCCAGCCGCTTTAATTTCATCAACAGACTTAGGGACTGATACACATCCCGCTAAGGTCATGACCAAACATATAGTCAAACACTTTCCCATGATATCTCCGTAACGTATTAATTTTTTTATTGTAAAATGTATTCTCAAAGACAAGTTAAGCAACGTAACATTAACAATTTACATTGCCTACAAAAATCAATGTGATCTCAACAACTAGAAAAATAAATCAGGGCATGCATTAAAATACCCATCCCATACCTGTTCATCAAGAATAGGGCTGATAGCTCTATGCTGAAGAAGAACATGCGATATTACTTCTTTATAATCTCAGCGATTAAGCACTGCCATTACAATGACACGCAGCCAGTCCATCAATGGATAAATGACTATAACTTTAGGCGCAAATTTGCATGACCATAGGCTGATATGCATTCTCTATGTCTCGCATTGAATCAGTTCTCTAGAGATTTGATTCATCTTAAGGGAAAAAACCGCCCCAGAATAGCCGCAAACTGGGCAATAGGACGGGGTTTAGCGGCTGACGTGAATCAGTCTGGTGTAGAGTGATTCACGGGCGAGTTTTTGACGCTCAAAGCAGCTGGGCGGTACGCGTAGGCAGCCTTTGCTTATTAAATGCTGGACGCTACTGAGGAATTTTAATATTAGCCAGCTCCATTTGCTCTTTCGGGTTCCAGTTTGGCGGAATCAACTTTTTATTGCCCCACCATTTACAGTTATCTTGTTTAACCCACTTGCGACGGATCTTAGCAAGATGCTCGGGTGTAGAGTGCAGATCAAATTCTACACCTGACTCAGAGCCACAACACGCGCAGATTTCAAATGTGGTGCAGCTGAAATCATCTAGAACCGTTATATCTGCATAACCGCAGATTGGACACCCTTGCTTGTTCATACTCATGGCATTTAACGCCCTGTTAAGGGGGGGTAATGCATGGCTATAATCGTAAGGAACGAACGTCAGCCATGCGTTAGATGTCCATGCCTTAAACAGCTTGTATGGTTTTAGTAACTTACAGCCCAGATAAATATAGCTATTTGACAACAACTTACAGTGAATATTACTTTACCGACTTTTGAATAAGTTACAATCAATTGCTTACCTAAATAGGCACCCAATATAGAAAAAGGTAAAGCATAAAATGAAAAGTAAGCCACTAAAATCAACGCTTCATGCCTAAGGGAGTGTTCGGGATTTACATAAAAGCTATATACCCAAAAACCTTGAAGGGATAATACTGTGATTAAACCAAGCGCGATTATAAGTGCAATTATTAAAGAGTAATTCCGCATTCGTCCTTCTTAGTATTTATGCGCTGCGCGTTTATTACATTAGACCTATTAAAACGCGCAAGCTAATCAGTTTAAAAACACTCAAAAGCATCTACATTTAAATACGACTCTATATCCATGCATTGTAAGTCACTTTACGATAGAGCCAAACATTAGGCACATAGATGAGATTTTGTCGGGCAACTCGTTCGTCAGTTTTCGATTCACTCAACAAGTGCTAGCAAAAAATTGGTTATCCCGCAACTGCGAAAAATGATCGTGTGCAGGGCGTGAATCAGACTAGGTAAGTTTGATTCACGGATTTTAACGACCATGTATTTAAACCTCGTCCTAAAGACATTTAATAAAACCTTCAGGTCATACATTTTCATTGATAAATGCCTTGAAAACATCGGACTGGCCACCCTCTGCTAAACAAGGCCAAGTCGCTATGCATCATTGGTAAGATAGACCAATTTAGATTGTCTATTTTGTCGCGATGCCATAGTCAGCACGAAAGGATTTTAACCCTCGGCTTGAAAATTGTAGGGCACGGGTGTCGAGGGCTTTCTCTGCCCAGCCTTTTGCCAAAATATCCTTAAGAATCCATTGACCTAGAACACCTGCAAGATGACTGCGGCGTTCGCTCCAATCGAGGCATGACTTACACAAAGGGCGGCGAGATTGACGACTTTTCGGCACATCGAATACATCATCTGGTGTACCCAGCAACGAGTGTTCTACGCCACGTTTGGCAAAAAAGGTCATCCCTGCCGCGGTGATTTTTGTTTCGCCCTCTTCATGGGCGATCAAATTCTGCCGACTTAAGCTGTCGTAAAGTGCAACACCCAATTCACCCGCGAGATGGTCATAACAAACACGAGCCAGTCTCAATCTAGGGTCCGCGGGCCCATGGATTACCTTAGGGCTCGCAATGGCCACGCTCATGTTGAGCAGACTTTCCAACAGTTCGGCCACTTGGCGGCTCTGCAGCTGAAAATACTTATGCCTTCCCTGCTTACGCACGAGCAATAGTTCACCTTCAACCAACTTAGTTAAATGGCTGCTGGCAGTCTGCGGTGTGATATCAGCCTCAAGAGCCAGTTCTGTCGCAGTCAATGCCTCTCCGCCCATTAAAGCTATCAACATACGTGAGCGGGCGGCGTCACCAATCAAGTTGGCAATAAAAGCGATGTTAGGTTCCATGCTTGTAATCTCATTCGGGGACAGTTCGATAACCATCGAAGCATTAAGTTTTCAGGTAATTACAATGCAACTAAAACCTTTAGCACACAAGTCAATGGCGCCAAGCACTATGAAAATTACCTGTTTTATCGAATACAAAATAGACCCGTTCAAATTGGAACAATTTGCCCAATATGCTGAAAACTGGGGCGATATTATTCCAGCCTACGGCGGCGAACTCCTTGGCTACTTTCTGCCACACGAAGGCACCAATGACACTGCATATGGTCTCATTAGCTTCGATAGTCTGGCCCACTATGAACGCTATAGAGACAAACTGAAGACAGAAGCCGCAGGCAAGGCAAATTTTCAGTTGGCAAAGCAAGGAGAATTCATTTTGAGTGAAAAACGCAGTTTCCTAAAGCCGATAGCAAAGACCTATCAAAGAGCTGCGGAGACAAAACTATGATGGTAGTTATTTTTGAAGTCGTGCCGAATCCCGACTGCCAAAAAAGGTATTTAGAGATAGCCGCCGACCTGAAATCAAGCCTGAGTGAAATTGCAGGATTTATTTCAATCGAACGGTTTCAGAGCATGGTCAATCCCGAACGCTTATTATCGCTGTCATTCTGGGAGAATGAGGCTGCGGTACAGGCTTGGCGACGACAGATATATCACCGCGAGGCACAAACTCAAGGACGCGAACAATTATTCGCCGACTATCGCCTGCGGGTTGCCGAAGTTGTTCGTGATTACGGCATGTTCGACCGCGCTCAAGCACCTAAGGGCAACTGATATGCTGCGACTCGGGTAGCGTGCTTTGCAGGCACTCAGTCCTAGCAACAAAGAGTGTATTCGCCAGCGAAATTTGCCCCACAATACTAAACGCTAGGCGCCACTCTAAAAGGTTTTTTTATGTAAATACTGGGGTTGTATCTTGGCTTATATAGCCCCACACCCGAAAACAAGAGCCTTCAATCGAGTATTTAATGCCGTGTCTATTTAGAATGGTAAGAATTTCACAGCTCCTATCGGTCTCCTGAGGTGCAACTAAACGACCACGATACTCGGAAACTATTGGATTAAAGTCTAGCCACTCGATACCGGAGCTTTCTTCATAGATCTCGTTCCACCAAACGGCACTAAATCCTAAAACATCATCTGATGAAATCAGTTTGTACCTTACGCTAATAGATAGAAAATGAAGCGCTTCAAAATCATTACAAAGCTCGCGCCACTTAGTTTTATTCATCACTGAGACTAACTGGCGGTCATTAATTATTTTTCGATATCTCTCGTGCATAATTGCAAGTCCAACTCATTTTTAGGGCGTGTGTATCCAGACATGAGCAAGAACAATCCTCTTTAAATAGAAACTAAATCACAACCTCATTTTAACAGGTTAATTTTGTTTGGGTTATTCGTGATCACCTCTGTGAGAATGTGCTGTTAATGAATGGATTAGCGCCAGCGTATTTGAATCAATTGGCAGATCATTTAACTCTCGCTCAGCTAAAGGATCGAAAGATATCCCAATGGACTCGTGACCTGTGGTAAAAAATCCGTGTAATTCATGCTGCCATGGTAAGGGAAAATCAAGTGGGGGTAGTGGCGCATTGGCCGTATGGAACCGCCACAGATTGACTAAACCATGGGCGTTAACGCAGTAACATTTTTCCAGTGACGAGAACTCCTGCTGCAGGCGATTAGACTTGACCATAATGGCGATATTGTCGATAAACGAGGTCATATCCTGATTGATTATGGCGGCTAGGCTGCGCAGCATCGCCATGCTGTATTTCGAGTCTTTTAGGTTTGTAAGTTGATGGCGTAACTTATCTGTCACGGCTGTGGTACCTAAAATGGCATATACGGTATTGCAGGCCAAGAGTGTCACCTTATGCCCCGTTAAAAAAGGCGGCACAAATCGCTGTTTATAGGCTGTAATAGCGGGTAAATCATGTATGGCTAGCGCCGCCAATAAGGGCCAAATATGTAGGCTATCCGTCCCCGAATAATCCCCACCCCGCACTAATCGCGTTAAACAACCAAAGCGCCCCGCTAATGTCAGGCAGTTTATAAACTCATCGAAGTGATTAAAGGCCACCCGTTGGATTATGGCTAATTGGGTTAAATCATTTTCTATGTAGCTGATGCGATTAATCCATTCGTTAGCGGCGAGATGACGACTCTCTTTTACACCCTGCTGTAGGATAGCGAGTTTGGCGACTTGAGGCTCAGTTAACTGCCCATCATTTTCTGCCAATCTCTGCAATGCGTTTAGTGCTTGGTCTCTGTCTTTTTTAGGGTAGCTCTTCACATCATACCTCACTTCATGTTGCCCTGAAGTTCAAAATGTAATCATAGGTTTACTAGGCTTATCGAGTAGTGGACGTTCATTTTCGTTATCCTTAGTCCTCAATTAATTCATCTGGATATAAACTGATTTGCGCTAAGGATTGTTCAAAAAATTGGCTTAGGTTTGGACAAATAAAGTCCATCATATCGGGGTCATGGGTGTATGCGATCACTTGCCCCATTTGGCCTAGTGCTGAGGGTGAATGATCCGCAATCAAGAGTAATGTGCCGCCCCCAAATTGAGCGAAGGGCAACCAACCTTCTTGATACCATCCGGATTGGATTTTAGGATCCCGAACTTCTGGCTCGTGGTAACCCACATAGTGCTGAGCCTGTTTTTGCATTCGGTCACGATATTTAAGTGACGAGGCTAATGACAAAAAATCATATCGGCAAAAGTAATCTTTTCGGGCAAATACCGTGCTCCACTCGTTGCCACCATTGGCATATCCCCAAAGCTCCCTGAGCGGGGGAGCAAGTGTAAAACCTAATTGTTTTTCAGCTTCATCTAAGGCTGAGTTGGATAAACCATGATTCAATGCGAATGTTTGATTCACATTGGCGTAGAGCGCGTTCAATGCCTGTAGATAGGTCTTAACGTCCATTGTATTTACCCCTTCATCCTGACACTTAGCAGCAGTGTTAATCCTTTTGGTTTATACCGCTCGCATATGCACTTATGGGAACTTATTTAATCGAATTAGACATATAAATTAGGGTGTTGCATTACTTTTCTCAACTTTATGCCTCTCTTTATGCAAGAACACTACGTCCTTATCGATGATTTCTAATCGCCAGCCATAGTGCTGGGCGAGCCACTCAAAGGTCGCTTCGGCGTAAAAATTGATATGGGTAGGGTCATTTTTATAGTGCCAGGTGGCAAAGGCGGTTTGATTTTGTACGCGCTTGGTCATCACAGCCAAAATTCCGTTGGGTTTTAATAGGCTATCGAGTTGGGCAAGCAAACCTGCGGCATCGCTCACATGCTCTATGACTTCAGTTAAGGTAATAAAATCGTATTGGCGAGCCAAGGCTTCAGGATTGTTAGCGTAATAAAGATCGTAATTATCGATTTGATAACCCCGCGCCTTTGCCATCAAACTCAGCGCTTTGCCTTCGCCGCAGCCAAAATCGAGCCCTTGGGCCGAAGTGCTAACACGGCTAAGTAGTGGCTCAAGTGTGCGATTTAAAAAGGTTTGATAACCCAGATCATCGGCATGGTTCTCGTGCTTATCATACTCGGCTTTTTCGGCCTCGGCCGAGAGATAAAACTCAGGAGGCACGCTCACCAGTTGGCAGGTTTGGCATTGATGGTAGTCGCGCTTTTTATCCTGATGATAAGCGAGTAATTCTGTGCCGTGGCATAAGGGGCAGATATTCAACAACAATTCCTAGGGATAGTAAGGTGCAATTAATGAGAGTAGTCGCAATGCCAACAAATAAGGCTAGCACTGCCTAGCTGAAATCGACTGTGTCGATGGCCTGCTTAAGGCTTTGGGATTTTACGCTCTTTTGCTGCGGCTTCTTTTGCTTCCCGTAAATATTTTTGCTCGCGACTTTCCCTCTCGTCGAACTGTTTCTGTGCCTTGAGTTTTTGCTGAGCCTCCCAATCATGGGTTTGGGACTGCTGTTTGATTTTATCTTCTCGCTCTGCTGTCTCCTTGGCGGCTTGGCGCGCCTTCTCTAATTGGGCCAGCTCTAATCGCTGGGAGTCTATACGGGCCTTATCAGCTCTTTGCTCTAGGGTTAATTTTGGCTTTGGCGCATCGGCGGCATTAGCCACGGCAAGATGAATGCTGGAAATCAGTATGAACGACATCAACATTTTAGAGATGAGCACCTTAGATAAATGTGCCATTTCCTGCCTCCTTTATTTGGTCATCGGATGGATGAACGATAACAGCCAACTCAAACACGATGCGAAAAACATAGCATAAAATCTGTCAAAGTTTGAAATATGCAGCAGGTGTTCTTAAAAAATATGCTTAAATACAAGTCTTAAACTACACTTTTTGAGTTTCTATTTGAGTGAAACAACAATTAGGTTTATTTTTAACCCCATTGGAATGATGTACTATTGGGCAACTTCGTATCAACGAAGACCTAAAAAATAGGATGTGACCTTATATGTGTCACAAGGGAGTATCCTAAATGATCAGATGGCAACACTTACTTAAGAAACTCAGTACGGATGATCCAGTACTGCAAGAAAAGCTGTCGCTCTGGCAAGCACATCCCCACAAAACTCCCCTAGCCTTAATTCAAGGCTTCAGCTTTATTAGCGCCAACCAAGCGACACTCGGTTATTTTGAGACTGAGTATGATGCGTTTGTGAATGCGACGCCCTATGACTTTTCTCCGAGAATTCAATCATCCGGCCGCAACAGTGTTGAATATGCGAGGGAAATGATCCTCGAAGCCATTGCAGGAAATAATGTTGAATTCAACTGGCTACACTTGAGTCAACTCGGCAATGAACTGCCAACTCGAGTAAACCTTTATCGCTGCTATCTGCAGCAACAGCCCGTTGTGCTCGTGGAATTTCAAGCGCTCAATCGCCGTAATCAAATGCGCGAAATTATTACCGATGGCTTTGCCCATATTCCTAAAGAGATTTTGTCGACGACGCTCGAGGAAAGTGCCGAAGCTGTGTATATCACAGACTCAGATGATCAGATTTTGGCCGTTAATAAAGCTATGTGCCGTATTTGCGGTTATAGCGCCGAGCAGCTTATCAGTAAAACCCCTGAATTTTTAGAGTTGAAAAGCCATCATTTAGGGGCAGAAACCGAATGCCAAACTGCACTGAAGCAAAGGGGCTTTTGGCAGGGTGAAACCTGGAAGAAACGTTCAGATGGTAGCAATTTCCCTGCTTGGCAGAGTAGCCGTAAAATCATTACCGAAGATGGCGCTCACTATAATGTGAATATTTTCAGTGATATTAGCACGAAAAAGCTGCTCGAAACTCAACTGACGACCCGTGCTATGTACGATACCTTGACTGGATTGCCTAACCGATTCCACCTTAAGCAGATCCTCAATACTGCCCTCGAAAAACTTAAAACCGATCCCCTCGCCCTCGGTGCGCTAATGTTTTTAGATCTCAATGGGTTTAAAAATATCAATGACAGCTTCGGCCACTCCATGGGCGATAGAGTATTACAACTCGTCGCAGCCAGACTCGAAGCCGGTTGCATCGAAAAAGCCGACATAGCCCGTATGGGTGGAGATGAGTTTACCTTAGTGCTGCAAGACTGCAGCTGCAAAGATGAAATCCAACTGTTTGCAGAGCAGATACTTAGTCTATTTGAGAGCCCCTTTGAAATTGAAGGGCAAAAGTTTTTCCTAGGCACGAGTATCGGCATTGCGCTATTTCCGACCCACAGTGATAAAGCGGGACAACTGATTAGCCTTGCAGATACAGCCATGTATTGTGCTAAAAAGAGCTTACCGCACCTCGTGTTTTACGATAAGGCTATGAGCCAAGCAGCAGAATTAAAGCTGCAGTTAATCAATAGCCTAAGACATGCGCACAGCTTAAAACAATTCACTCTCGCCTATCAGGCCATTGTGGATTTACACACAAATCAAACGATAGCTGCTGAAGCCCTACTGCGCTGGCAAAAATCACCTACCGAGTATTATGACGCCGCCGATTTTGTGCCATTGCTGGAAGAGACAGGGTTAATTGTCAGTATTGGTCAATGGGTATTGGAACAGGCTTGCGTGCAAGCGGCACAATGGCGGGCACATAATCAGGCAGACTTTAGAATTTCAGTCAATGTGTCGCCACTGCAATTGGAACACTTAGATTTTATCGACCAAGTGATTAATGCTCTGGACATGGCTAATTTACCTGCTGAGGCACTGATTTTAGAAATCACCGAATCGGCACTGCTACGCCAACCTGAGCAAGCACGACTCACACTCAATCGCATCAAAGCTTTAGGTGTCAGCATTGCTATTGATGATTTTGGGACTGGGTTATCTTCACTCAGTCGCTTAGGCACTTTGCCCATAGACAGTGTAAAAATTGATGCCGAGTTTGCCTTGCGTTTAAACGAAGTGTCAGGACAAAAGCTCTGCAATGCCATAGTGCAGCTCGCACAGGCACTGGATATTCACTTCGTCGCCGAAGGCATAGAGACTCAACAACAAAGAGACATAATGACAGACATGGGCCAAGGTTTTGCCCAAGGATTTCTTTTTGGTTATCCGAGTTCAGTCGATAACTTCACCCAAACCTTTCTTGCGGAAAAACATATAGCTTAAAGCTCGATAGCCCTGCCAGCACGCCATCAACTAATTGTGATTAACAATGGAATCACTCCCCTGCAAAGCAATTGGCTGGCAAAGCTATCTCATCATTTGCAGCGCAAATGAACCCTTGTTATTAAACCGTATTTCACACTAAGTTAGCGTGATCTGAATAAGATTTTGACTATTTTAATTCGTACGCAGTATCAAAACTGCAATAACTTAAAAGCATTAATTCAGACCTAAAACCTCTAAGACTAAATAATGTCAAAACATTCACTTAGTCTCGCAGTTAGGTTTGTTTGAGTTCTGATAACGAGCCTGCACAGTGCTCGGCATCGCCTTAATCCGCAGTTCAACCATAGCATCAAATGCCGTCATTAAGGGTTGCACATCAAGCCGAGGATCAAGGGCGCTTAGCATATAAGCACAAGCTTCTAAGGTCGATAAACTGTCGCTACGACTCGACTTACGGATCCGGTAGCGCGACTCATAACCTTCAGCCAAATGCACCGCAGGATACTGGGTTAACCAAGGATTCAGCTGCAACATCTTAAACGCCTTGCGCCAAGTACCATCGAGTAAGAGCAATACACAATCTGGATTGATAGGCTGCTGTTCAACACTCACACTTTGCTCAGAGGGATAGACGAGATAAATCGGCTTATTACACGCCGTTAAATGTTCCCGTAAACCATTGAAGTCGGCCTCGCTTTCGCCCACATAAACTTGCGTTTCAGCAACAACAAGACTCAATACCCGCACACTATTTTTTTTATGCTCGACTTCACTCGGGTGCTGTAAAACCACCAACTGAGTCATTGGAGAAATAGGCTGAACACTCGCGCACAGGCAAGCATTCAGGGGATAACGACAAATAGCACAATAGTGACGGGACAAGCTTTACCCTCGGTTTGAGTAAGTTATTTTACGAGTATACCAAAGGATAAAGGGGTATTAGGCACAATAAAAAATACCCACAGTTCGCGGTCAAACAAACTGTGGGTAAAGGGTGTGCTCTGTAATTAACGACTTTGTAATTAACCTGTGCCGCGAACTAATGCTCGCCAGCTAACTGCTCTTGATGCCAGTGGTCGAATCGACTCAGTGCCATCATCAACAATAAACCGATAGGAAATACGCCCATCACTAAGGCCACTGCATAAGGTGCGGTTAAATTCGTTTGCTGTACGAGTCCAGCAAGCACGGATGCACCGCTCATCTGAATAAAACCTAACATAGCCGCCGCCGTTCCAGCTCGTTCACCGAAGGCCGACAGGGCCATACTGGTCGCTGGGCCGAGTAAGAAGGAAAATCCCACGCCTAACATCAACATGGGCAACATAAAGGCAAACGCTGCCATCATTCCAGTGCTTGGACCGAATTGCTGACCCGCCACAGTGATAGCGGCAGACAGAACGAGTATGGACAGCGCCAAAATCGTTGTCGGACGATTGCCGAGTTTGCGAATGACCAGCGGCGCCGTAAAACAGGCCACGATATTAAACACGGCATTGAAACCGAATAGACCACTAAACATGAGCTCAGAAAGCCCTAAATGCCCAATCAGCCACACAGGCGCATACGACACGTAACACAAAATCGCCGCCATCGCCGACATACAAGCAAAGGCATAAAACAAAAAGTGAGTGTTACCCAGTACAGGCTTGTATCGACCCCAACGGTAAAGCGGCCCAGTGGTAACCGTATTAGCAGGTCGAGTCTCGGGTAAGCGATATCCGACAACGAGCAACATCAACATGGCATATAACGTCATGAAAACGAAAGTTGAGCGCCAACCAAATTGCATTGCCAATAAACCGCCTAAGGTCGGCGCTAATGCAGGAATAACGCAAATGGCACCATTTAAGTAACTGTAAATCTTAGCGCCTTCTTTTTGATCGTAGCAGTCACGCACCGCGCTAAACACCACGATAGAAGTCGAACAGGCAGCTAAACCTTGCAGCAAACGGGCAATCTGTAACCAATGGAACTCGATAGCCGCCGCAGCTAATAGGCTGCTTGCACCGTAGAGTAAGACCCCAAAGATTGCCACAGGACGGCGACCATAACGGTCGGCTAATGGCCCGATCAACACTTGGCCTAAGCCCATGGCGAATAAAAATAATACGATCGTAGATTGCACATCACTGGCAGATACGGCGAATTCTGCCGCCATAGTTGGCATTGAAGGTAAGTAAATATCAATTGCCAATGGGCTGAGAAGCACCATAGACATCAGGATAGGTAATAGATTGCGCCGCATAAATAATCTCAGTTGATCAGGAAAAGGTATTTCAGTGGGCGCTATTTTAATTAACTCAAGGTATGAACAGAAATGGTATAATTTCCAAAGTAAATTTCCTCTGAGGAATATCTGTGAATATCGACAACTTAGCCAGAATCGATCTTAACTTGCTGGTCATACTCAAAGTTCTGCTAGAAGAGCAAAGCGTGACTCGCGCCGCCAGCCGATTGCATATAAGCCAGTCAGCCCTCAGTAAGAGCTTAAATCGGCTCAGAGAAACCTTAGATGATCCCCTATTTCAGCGCACGGCCCACGGCTTAAAACCGACGGCGCACGCCCTAATTCTTGGGCAAAAACTGCCGAATATTTTGCAAGACTTATATCAACTCACCCAGCCTCCGACCTTCAATCCCGCCAGTAGCAATCGACAATTCTCCTTTGCCATGGTGGAAAGCGCTTATGAAACCTTAATCCCGTATTTTATTGGCCCTATGCTAACCACGGCGCCCAACGTCAAACTTGACTCCTATGTCTGGACCGAAAAATCGATGCAGGATTTACAACAAGGGCAAATTGATTTTGGTATTTCAGGGCGGGATTTGCATCCTTTGTCCGATTTTCAGGTGGATCGCCTACCTGAAGGGATTGCCTATCAAACACTATTTACCGATCAACAAGTGTGTTTAGTACGTGAAGACCACCCGCTGATTGCTGCGCTGACTTCAGACCAATGGGATCTCCCACTCTACCTCGACATGGCCCATGTGCAGGTTCGCTGTGAAGGCAGCGATTGGTGGGCGTTGGATTACTTTCTTGCCGATCTCGGCCATCGACGCCGGATCAGTACAACAGTACCCGATTTTTATGGTGCCGCCAGTGTGTGCGCCCACAGCGATTTAATTTTCACTCTGCCTTCGAGCTTTGCAAGGCACGCCTGCCAGCTCTATCCGCTTAAACTACTGCCCTTACCCTTCGAATTTATGCCCATGGCCTATGTATTGTTATGGCATCAAAGAAATGATGAAGATCAGGGGCATAAATGGATTAGAGAAACGATTTGCCAGAGTGTCGCTAAGCTATTTACTCCCGCAGAAATGCTTTAATACCAAATCTCCACCAATAAAAAGCCCGATAAAGCAAAGGCGTTATCGGGCTCTTATCAAAGTGAAACACTACAAGTAGTAACTACAGAATAAAGGTCGCGACCTGTGCATTAAGATCGTTAGCACGGGCTTTTAAGTCTCGCGCCTGTGCCAAATCAGCCATGGCCGAGGCGGTAATCTCATCGGTCACATCTTTAATCGCAACCGTATTTTGGGTGATTTCACCCGTCACTTGAGTCTGCTCTTCCGCTGCAGTCGCAATTTGGCCTGCCATATCTGAAATCACGTTGACCGCTTGTGTAATCTCTTCAAGGGCTTTTGCCGCCGCATTCGCATCGTCAACACTGTGACCCGCTAATGCTTGGCTGCTTTCCATTAAGCTGACGGCTCTAGCGGTCGTTCGTTGCAGCGTTTCAATCGTGGTGTGCACTTCTTGGGTCGAATCCTGAGTACGGCGTGACAGTACACGCACTTCATCGGCGACCACGGCAAAGCCACGGCCCTGTTCACCAGCACGAGCCGCTTCAATAGCCGCGTTAAGCGCTAATAAGTTGGTTTGCTCTGCAATCCCTTGAATCGTTGCTAGAATGCTTGAAATTGATTGAGCATGACGGCTCAAATCCCCAATGACATCGGTCGCTTGAGTGACTTCATCGGCCAACGAATTAATCGAGTTACGGGTTTTATTGACTAACTCTTTACCCTGTAAACTGCTGGCTGCAGATTGTTGAGCCGCCGTCGCCGTGTTTTCAGCATTGGCCGCAATCTCATTGGTCGCACTCGCCATTTCTGTGACTGCGGTCGCGACCATAGCCACTTCTTGTTGCTGACGTTGCAGTTCAGCCACCGAGGTTTGCGTGGTGGTAAGACTACGTTCAGCATCAGCATCTAATTCATTCGCTAACTGACGGATATGGCTGATCAACTGATGTTGACTACCGACAAAACGGTTAAAGCTGTCGGCAAGTACGCCCACTTCATCTTGAGTATCGACGGAAATACGCTGAGTTAAATCACCGTTACCATCGGCGATACGTGCCAGTGCCTGCGATACTCGGCTCAACGGGCCCAGTAACATGCCAACTAACCAAGAAATCGCTAACACACTCAAGAGCAATACAAGTGCCGATAGCCCCAGCTGAGTAAGTAACAGGCTCGTGAGTGGCGCTTCTAGCGTTTCCTTATCAAGCACTAACACTAATTCCCAATCTGTATTAGGAATATCAACGCTCCAAACTAACTTGTCGCGTCCTTCATTTTCAAAGTACATAGGTAACAGAGTGCCAGATGCACGACTCTGTTCAGGCAAGTTACGATTCAGCTCATTGTCGATATCACCTATAGGTTTCATCGTCTTAGCTTGATCTTTATAAGCGATAACAGTGCCGTCTTTGTGCATCATGATGGCATAACCGTTGGCCGGTAACTTCATCCGATTAACACCGTCCACTAGGCTTGCGATAGATAAGTCACCACCGACAACACCTTGCGCGGTAGGCTGCGCCATAGTCACAACCAGAATGTTATAAGCCACATCCACGTATGGTTTTGTCAAAATAAGACCGCGCTCACTGATGGCTTGTTGATACCAAGGGCGGCTACGGGGATCATAGCCCGTTCGGTCTATACTCGGATCAGAATCCAGCATTTGCCCCGCTTGGCTCCCAAAATAAGTTAACTGGAAACGGCCAGACGCTTGTGCTTGTTGTAATGTATTTAGGCTATCACCCTCAACTTTACTCGCCAGTGCCCCCATAATATCTTGGCGGCCAGCCAACCATTCTTGAATACGCTCTGCCTGCTGCTCACCTAAGCGTTGCACTTGTTCTAGGCTGTTTTGTAACAGCTGGGACTTTTGGCTGGAATAACTTTGCCATGACAACAAACCAATCACGAGTGAAAGGGCTACCACGACGGAGAACAGAATTTTTTGCTTGAGCGAATATGAGTTCATGTTGGCGTCTAATTTATTAACAAAGCAGTGAAATAAGAGGGTGTCTGAGCGAGTTGAACAAACATTTACATCCAATGTAATAAGGCGGCTAACTGAGTTAAAACTGCAGCTTAATCTGAACTGAATTTTCTCATACTCTGTACAGTTCGCAAAGAAGTTGCTCAGATTTACATCAAAAAGATTCTTGTTAAAACATATAATTAACCGACTGTTATTCGATGAACAACATGGGCGACCTCGAGATCACATCTCAAGATGATACGTAACAGCTCAATAGCCTCAGAGGTAAAATAAAGTAAATTAATCAAGATTAACGTGACCTAGACACACTCGCTATTGCACACTAAATGCCCACTGCCTATCGAGGAGTTCTTATGATTTATCACCAGTTCCAACAGAGCCCGCTGCAGACCCGAATTTCTGGCCCACGGGCTTGGTTAGCCATGGCGCTTAGCGTTAGTCTGATCTGTTTATCGCTATTTTTATTGCCCTTCGTGCTTTTATTTGGCGCTATTGCGCTCGGTTGTTTAGTCCTGTTTAGCCGTTTTTACATGGCACGTCAGTTGGCTAAATTTAATCAAGCACAGGCAAACGCCAAGCAACATGCCCATGCTGCAGAAGAGCCACAGAGCCAAGTTTATGGTTCAGAGACAATTGTTAGGGAAACGAATGCAACGCGCTATCAAGGGCGAACTTTTGAGCATAAAGAGGATGAACACTAGCAGCGATAGCATACTCCCCTTAAGCGAGTAATGTCTGTGCGCGATTAAGGCTATGAATTTCCGCGGGATCTTGAGTGACTTTAAGTACATTTTCAATCTGTAATGCAAGAGAACGCCAAAGAGGCTCGATAATATCAGCCTCTTTTTTATTGGCATTTTGTCGCGCCAGCTTCAGCAAAGCGGCGGCTCCCACAACATCAACTCGCCCTAAGATACCGTCGGCCAGCGCCATACTCAGCTCGATCATCGCGGGCACACTGTGGCCATATTTAATCACTTGGCGCAGATAATCCTCAGCCTGAGTCAAGTCACTACCAAAGGCATTATCATCATTAAGCATATGCTGTGCCCGCGTCAGCATGGCATCGAGTTGTCCTTGCTCGGCAGCTTCTGCCATCCAATACTCGCTGGCAATCATATCTCGAGTACAACCGTCACCATTGGCGAGCATTAATGCCAAATGATACTGAGCGTGGGGATAACCCGCTTGTGCGGCTTTGCTTATAAAATGATAGGCTTGGGCGAGATTTTTTTGCTGATAATACAGCACACCTAAATTTGCCATTGCTTCGGTTTGCTCACCCTCTGCGGCGCGTTGTAAGTATTGCAGTGCCAACTGACTATCGGGTCGAAACGACTCACTGCCGACAAGATAAAAATATCCCAATAACGCCATCGCATTGACGACCCCAGCCTCGGCCGCCGTCGCAATAAGTTGCTCACCTTTCGCCACCTCTGGCACACCTTGATAACCGTGGATCAAGGCCACACCGTGCTCATGTAAGGCTTCCATATGCTTAGGCGCCGCAAGGGCAAACCAATAGGCGGCACGGGCAAAACTGTCAGCGGCGCTGATGTGGGAAGTAAGAGGTAAAACGCCAGAAGGCTCTGGATTAGCAGTAGCTTCAGCTGAAGTGACAAACTCTTGATCTTGTTGCTGCTCTTGCTCTTTCAGTATCAGAGCCTTGGTCTTAAAGGATATCCCCACTAGATATTGGGCTTCGGCGTCATCCTCCATCACAGCGCGGTAGCATAAATCCTTCGCCGTCAGAGTATCAGATGCTTCATAACGATAATCAGGTGCGACTTGGCCTTTAACCTTGGGATACAAGTGTTCGACTAGCGCCAAAACATCTTTAATAGATTTTTGCGCCAGCGCGAGCAATTGCGCTTGGGTCAGGTGATATTTTTCAGGATGAGCGCCGCGGTTACCGTCGGCCCGCAATCGATGCAGGGCGCGGGTCGTCTTAACATCAATAACACGCTGCTGATTTAGTTGCTCGATCCTATCGTATAGATTTGGACTCGAGAACGCGATTTGCTTATCTTGTCCCAGTAACTCAGTAAGCTTGTGGGTAAAGCTGCGAATGTGCAGTAGCGACTGAGTCGGCACATCCTGCACATAGCTTTTTGCCTTGAGATAGTCATCACTCAAGGAGGCCGAAAAATCTTGGATAAACTCACTATCCTTAATGACCGTTTTCGTCCCCATGAGTGATTCCCTACAGGCTGAATTGAGTTTGAATTACTCGACGCTTGGTTTTTTCGACACCATATATAAGCGGAACAAAGCCACGTTAACGAATAAGCCAATGAAAGACATAAAGGTATCCGATAGCATTTGCAGCGGTAATCCGCCCATAGAGGCAGCGCCTGACAGCAAATTACCCACCACTGAAAGTGGCAGATAGAGCATTAATAGTGCAATAGTTTTCAGCACGATAGGGCCACTAAAGCTAAAACTGCCCTTGATGGCTTCCAGCGGTGTTAAACGCTCAACCACGACCATAAAGTTCACATAGGCCAAACGGGCGAAGAGATAGAAGCTAATAACCAACCCCACCAGCCACACAGGACCGAAGGCGGCAAACAGCATCACTGGCGCTAAAATCGCTAAACCAGAAAACACCCCAGCTAATAATAGTGGTGGAACAAAAGGTAGACTTGCCTTCAGCACCATGCCCGCAGAAGGACTCTGTCCCTGCGAGCGCAGTTCTAAAAACAGTGTCAGGGCGGCGATTAATACCGAAAAGGTGAGCAGTAACAGCATCATGGCGACCATGTGTGGTGCGCCAAACTGTGGATTTTCAAGATCGACTTTACTCATCTCTACGCCAAGCCACAACTGGATCCCTACTTGGATCAAAAGTAATGGAATCGTCAGCATAGCGAGTTGCGCCAGATGATTACGGAAGAAGTTATAGGCTTCTGACAAAATTGCGGACAGTGACATGCGACTTTCCAAATAATTGAAATGAATTAACACTTAGAATTGCGCTAAGGATACCGAAAATCCCGTAGCAATGCACAGCAGAAATCACCAGTGTGAATCGTAAATCACAGAAAACTACTGCAACAAAAGTTGCAAACCCGCTAAACTGTCCTGCGAACACATGCGCAAACCATCAAAGGACGCTTCCATATGAAACACACTCTTACCCTCTCTATCTTCCTCGGCACTTGTATTTTAGCAGCGCCAGCCAGTGCAGGATGGTTAGATAACTTGGCCGGAACTCAAGCCAAAACTGAAAAAGCGGCCACAACGGTGACAGCAACTCAGACAAATGATTTGGTTGGCAGCGTCATGTCACAATTAGGTTTAAACCAAACTCAAGCCGAAGGTGGTTTAGGCAGTTTATTAGGCTTAGCGCAATCTAGCCTAGGGGCAACCGACTATTCAAAACTGGCTGCCAGCATTCCTAATGCCGATAGCTTGTTAGCAGCAGCGCCTAAATTGGACTCAACATCAGGCGTTTCTGGCTTGTTATCCAAAGCGGGTGATTTAGGTTCATCACTGCAAGGCAGTGCGATGGTGTTCGACGCCTTTGAAAAATTGGGCATTTCTAAAGATCTTGCGATGCCGATGATCAACATAGCTAAGTCTTACTTGGATACCAATGGCACTGAAGGCACCTCAGACTTACTGATGAAAGGTCTGAACTCGCTACTGTAATCCCGTTTTATCTCACCCTAAGCAATACAGTGCTTAGGGTGAACTTTCGCCCCCCAATCGACTCTACCTTAATATTCCCTCCAACATGAGAACCGCCAAATATGATTGCGAAGTTAAGACGATTCTTTGAAGCACATACGCAAGCAGTCTCCCCTGAAGACAAGGCGCATCAACTTAAACTCGCCGCGGCGAGTATGTTACTTGAAGTGGTGTTTGCCGATGATACCTTAACGGCAGAGGAAGAAGCCTTATTGCCTAAGTTGCTGACAGATACGCTATCAATGTCAGAAGCTGACGCTAAGATACTGATTGATGAAGCCAAAAGCGTGCAAGGTAGCGCGACCTCACTGTTTGAATTTACCTCAGCCATTAACGCCGAATTTAGCCTAGCGCAAAAGCAGCAATTATTGCTCGCCATGTGGCAACTGGCCTATGCTGATGGGCAGTTATCCCAATATGAAGACCAAATCATTCGTCGCACCGCTGATTTGCTGTACCTCAAACACAGCGAGTTAATTCAAATGCGCAATCTTGCCATCGCCGCCAATCGACATATTGATCAGGCGCCCCAGTGATTCAACGGTTTAATCAAAGTACTAATTCGATTAATCCGTCGCATAAAAAAGCGTGAATGCGAAACGCTATCTCGTTTCACATTCACGCTATAGTCTTAAGACCTTATTGATATCGTCTTTGACTAAAAATGATTTGTCCTGCCGCGCGATTTACTTAAACCCAACTCACTTAAATCCTAAGCTAAGGCTTTACCGATTTCGAACCCTGAACCGCGTAACTCAGTCAACTTAGTCCGCAATCCACCCATCTCCATTCTTAATCCTTTCTTGGTGGCTAACTGGGATAACCAACTGGTTTTCTCATCATCCTCAATGGTATCCCACTCATCCAGCACTTTGTAAGATAGGCATAGTAATGCGGCAAGTTTTGAGAATGGGTCCGAATCCTTAGGATGATCTTGATATAAAATACCTTCCACCAACGCTGCGGTGAATTTCCAATTTTTGGCCAGCAATGCGCCGATATCGGGTGAATCATATCCAAGCAACTCACGCTCAAACTCATGCTTATCTTTGCCCTGCGCCACGGCTTCAGCAATTTTCGCCGCATCTTCAGGTGACACAGCCGCAATGAGTAAGTCGCCAATACGGTGCAAGATACCGCAGGTAAATGCTTCTTCAGGCATAGCACCACAACGTTTCGCCATTTCTTGGCTGTATAGGGCAATCTCAAAGGTTTGCCCCCAAAACTGGGCTAAGTCGATTCCTTCACACTTAGGAACCGCGCCAATGACGGCCGATGCAAGCACTAAAGTACGCAGGGTTTGCATCCCAAGACGCACCACGGCTTCGTCGATCGTACCCACCTCTCGACTGCGTCCATAGTGGGCACAGTTGGCAAGGCGTAATACCCTCGCGCTGATTAAGGGATCGTGCGCAACCTTAGTGGCAATACTTTTTACTGTCGCATTATCATCATTGACTGCGTCTAATAGTTCACTGATCGCCTTGGGTAACCTGGGTAATTCATCCACTCGATTGAGTAACGCAGCTGAATCCATTTTTATGCTCCTTCTGTATGAATGATCAAAATATAGAACACAAACTAGCGCCTCGCTCGCGAGATATAATTAAATATCAGTAATGTGCAATCCTTCTGCGACACCTATTACCGGCCATCAAACTTAAGGTTTACTCCTCGATTTCGCTCAATATTAGTCACACTCCAACATATTCAGCATCGAGATCCACAAAGCTATACACAGGCTGACAGAGAGCGAAAGCGGGATTGAAGCCCTAACGCTAGAGGAGCAACTTTGCTTAAATTGTAAATAAATATTTCAAAAATTCAGTAAAGAGTGATATTGATAAAAGGCTATTAACTCACTGTAAGGAAGCAATATGAGCCAAAACGCACTCGTTAGCCGCACTGGTCTTATCTTAGCTAGTGCTTTAATCACCTTAGGGCTGTTCGTCTTTATGGCGCAGCTCATCAACAATCCACAACCTGTCACAGGACAAGCCTCGGATGCGCCGCAAATCAATATACTGATGGCAGAACGCACGCCGATACCGCCAAAAGAAAAAACTAAGCCCGAACCACCAAAGCCCATTCCTGCGCGGGAGCGTGTGAGTGTCCCCGGTGAAAACAGCGAGTCGTTAACTTTTACTCCTGAGACATTCATGCCCGAAATGCCAACGCAAACCACCCTCTATACACAATCTGCGATGACAGCCGAAGCTCTGCCAGTTTTGCAAGTGTCGCCTCGTTATCCCATAGATGCGGCGCAAAGTGGTAAAGAAGGTTATGTGGTTGTGGGGTTTGATATTACGGCCGACGGCACTGTGAGTAATGTGCGGGTATTGGATGCGAACCCTAAGCATGTTTTCGATAAGGCGGCGTTATCAGCGGTGCAGAATTGGAAGTACAAACCGAAATTTGATGCAGGCAAAGCCGTTGCGCAACTCAATCAGCAAGTGCAGTTAGACTTTAAATTAGATCAAAAGATTTAATCCGCAGACGAATCAAAACGCACAAAAAAGCCCTGCAATCTCTTTCGAATTAAAAGAGTTCAGGGCTTTTTGATTGAACTTTTTTCAGGATTACTCAGGAATCGCTAAACCTTGTTTGCGGCTGATATGGGTCTTTTGCCACCACAGAAATGGCGCCACCACTAATATCAGTACCAATACATAGGACATGCTCGCACCTAAGGCAAAACCTAACGCCAAGCAAAACGCGCAACCCAGCGCGACGAGTGGCCAATTATGGCGCGGTAATAACTTAGCGGCCGCTAACATGGCCATCAAATAGATCACCACAAATACACCGTTGCTCCATGCAATAAGGTGTTCTAACTCTTGTCCAGTAAGATAAGTCAGCACTATCACGCTCGCCATCACAGATAACAGTGCAGCCAGTGCGCGAATAGGTACGCCATGGGCGTTCTTCACCGCAAAGAAACGCGGCAAAATACCTTCACAGCTAAAACTCCACACTAAACGTGCCGCACTGGCCGCATACACGTTCACAGTGGCCAATCCACTTGCGATCCCCAACACGCCGATCACTTGTGCGCCGTAACCACCGAGCAACTGATCAAACACGCCGATCATGGCGACGCTTTTATCCGTCGGCACTAACAGTAGTAATAGTGTACAAGCCACATAAATGACCCCCACCAGCACAGTGCCCATCATCATAGCGGGGATCATGTCCTGCTGTGGACGACGAAAATCATCAGCCAAATGCGTCATCGCTTCTATGCCCAAGAAACTCCAAAAAGCGATGCCAGCGGCAATCATCACGGTTGGCATTTC
Organism: Shewanella sp. SP1S1-7; assembly: GCF_031932105.1. NCBI lineage: Bacteria > Pseudomonadati > Pseudomonadota > Gammaproteobacteria > Alteromonadales > Shewanellaceae > Shewanella > Shewanella sp. SP1S1-7. The sequence continues at coordinate 234,553 of NZ_JAUOEU010000004.1, read as the reverse complement.
AGGCATACCATGGCTGGCGAGTGTTGTCAGGTGACCTGGCTGAAAACTGCTTGCGCCAAATAAGAGGACAACGACGGCCACTATGCACAGCGTCAGGCCAAATTGCAGCTTGGCCGACACTTGAATCCCCCTTAAATTAATCAGGAACAGGCCAACAATCACCAGCACTTCAACACCGACCTTGGACCAACCCGATATCGGCATTAAGGCATTCACAAACTGAAAGGTCATCAAAATCGCGGCCGGCGCCCCCATGGGCACAACCAGTAAAAAGATCAGTCCAATTGTTCGACCAGCGGTGCGACCAAAGGCTTTTTCGACAAAGTAAGCAGGGCCAGCGGCATGGGGAAATACACTCGCTAAACGACCAAAAACCAGCGCCACAGGAATAATGGCTAAGGTGAGCAATATCCACGCGACTAGGGCGCCAGACTGCGCTTTTTCAATTGTCATCTGAGGCAAAATAAACACCCCAGTACCAAGCAAAGTGGTCGCCATTAAACCCGCACCTTGCCAACGACCTATAGTTCCGCTATTTGAATTCATCTGATAATATTCTGTGGTATTTGAGCTGTCAGTATAGTGAGATTTTGCCCCACAATCTGCCGTTAATTTCAGTGTTCTCCACGCCCAATACCGACAAAATCACGGAATGTAGCGTTATTTCCATCAAAATGACGGTCAACTTAAGATGTGGCTAAATAACCAGCCAAAATACTCAGTAAATTTTGTTACTATTCAAAACAATGGCAAAACTTTACACAGATATGATATAGCCATTTTCACTGGAGTCACTCTTGGATAAATTCGATACCGCCATCATTCATAGTTTGCGTCAAGATGCACGCCAGAGCGTGTCGAATATTGCCGAACAAGTGAACCTTTCCCGCAGCGCGGTAGCCGAGCGGATTAAAAAACTCGAACAGACTGGGGTGATCCGTGGCTATCAAGTACTCTTGAGTGAGTCGCAAAAAGAAGGGGTGTCGGCTTATTTCGAAATCCAGCATCAATGTCCACGTTGCGCCGACGTAGTACACGTATTTCAAGCGATTCCAGAGGTGATAACCTGCCGTGGTATTTCCGGAGATATGGATTTACTCGTGTACGTGCATGTACCTTCAATGCGCCGCCTGCATGAGATCCGTGAGTACATCGACACGCACACAGATATCATCAAGATCAAAACCCATGTGGTGATGAGTGAGTGGATTAATAATCTAGGCGAGTAAAGGACAGTTGCCCTAAAACAAGAAACGCCACCCTAAGGAATAGAGGTGGCGAGGCCCATTTGGAGGCAGGGCAAAATATTGAAGTGTAAAACATGGCATCCTTGCCCAGCGACCTCCCTGTTACACAACCAATCGCGACTAGACTTACCCCTTGAGAGCTCAGCCAGCGCCGCAAGGGCCTCATCTACAATGTTTTCCTTTGACATTGTTTCCGCGATCCGTCGATTTCCTTGATTCTTATCATCTTGTTCATTATGAATGTAGTGTCGCGCCTTAAGCGATCGTCATTTGTCCTGTGTACAGAATGAAGTTACGCAGCAATAAAACCCCGATTAAACTCAAGCATGCCGTCCCTGCAACATAAGCCCATTTGCGTTTCGACGTCGTAGTCATAAACAGGTTCATCGCTAAGGGGCCTGATAAACCGAGCCCGATAATTCCCACCCAGAAAATCCAGCCCCAGAAGCCATAACCTAAGGCATTAAAGGCGGCAATTTTACTCTGTCCACCTGTTAGTACTAAGCCCATAAAGAAGGTAAAAATCAGCACAATTTCGACTAAAATCAGTGGAATTTCAACCTTGTGGATAAAGTGCACCTCTTTGTCATTCGGTTTGCCATTCATCAACACGCCACCAAGTAATGAAGATGCCGCACCGGAAGACAATCCAGATGCCAAGAACAGTAAAGGCAGCACAGGATTTTTCAGCATGGGATAGCCGGGTAATGCCGATAACAAGAAGCCGGTATATGCGCCTAATGCTAAGGATAGAATCACCAGTAACCCCGTAATCGTCGCCTCAAACCGAGCGAGTAAAGCCGTCAATTTAAGGACGATAGGAAAGCGCGATTCACACCAAGCATCGACTGGTTTGCGAAAGATCAACCCAATCCACATAAACATAAAAACTTGGTAAATCAACAGAATAAGTACACCCATCGACATCACAGATTTAGGATTGTAAAACACCAAAATCTTCCAGAAATCGAGGGGTTTAGTTAAATCTGCGACCAATATGCCTAAGCCCGCCATTACGGCGACTGGGGCGACAATACAGGCGGCACGTATAAAACCAGACTGATAGGCGTTTTGCTTCAAAACAAAATGTTTCAACAGTACGGCGAAGAACATAGCCCCTGCTGATACACCCGCCAAAAACAGGTAGATCGCAATCGGCCAATGCCAGACTAAGGTATCAAAATGTAGGGCACTCATAGTATCACCTCCCCGGATTTTGCCAGGATACGGAACAACTTAGGTCGCGTTCCGAGGGCGACTTTCGCGCGTTGAGTTGGGTTAGCGCGCAGCACTTGTACTAACTCAGACGTTGGATCTTTTAAATTACCAAACACTAACGCCTTAGTCGGACAAGCCTCAACGCAGGCAGGCTGTTTACCTTGCGCAAGATTCGTCTCACGGCAGAAATCACACTTATCCGCCGCGTGGGTGACTGGATTAATAAAACGAATTTTGTAAGGGCAAGCCGCAATACAATATTGGCAGCCGACACATTTCCACGCATTGACTGACACTATGCCGGTTTCTTTATCAATAAAGGCAGCCCCCGTTGGGCACACGTTGACACAAGGTGCATCTTCACAATGCTGACAAGAAACACGGCTAAAGTGATAATACTCATTGGGATACTCACCGAACGCTCCAGTTTGCTCAATCCTGACCCGGGAAACCCCTTCTGGCACTTGATTGGTTTCACGACATGCCACTTCACATGCGCGGCAACCAATACACTTAGCTTCATCATGAATCATCGCATATTTAATATCTGACTCTGCTTTAACACTATCCGATGCATTCACTGTGGCGAGCAGTGATGCGCCCGTAGCGCCAGCAAATAAGGCACATGTGCCTTTTAGAAATCTTCTTTTTGAATTTTCCATAACCTACCCCTACTGGCCACTATGGCAATTGCGGCACAGCTCACTGCGAACTTTTGGCGTCATATCCGCCATAGGTTCGGTTGGGCTATGTAATTTATGACAGGCGGCACAGGGCACTTTTTGTGCATGCACATTATGCGTCCACTCGGTTTCACCCAGTTTTCGCTGTGTATGGCACTTGTGACAAACGGCGAGCTGAGTATCAAGCTCCGAGCCATCTTTCAGACCAAACACTACGATATCATTCGGCTTTTTAGGGTGGTCGCCTTTTTCGCCATGACAGGTTGAACAGGTCATTTTCATCGCATCTTGGCCGTGATGCCCTAACATTTGACCGTTACGTTTGTGACACTTCATACAACTCATGTCACTGTTAATTTGAAGGGCCGACTCGGCACTTGTCGCACCAAAGCTTAAAAGCAATGCAATTGCACCCAAGCGAATCGACCACAGCCATTGTCTTTTGGACATAGGGAGTCCTCACATTTATTTGGGGAAGGAAGAAGAGGAGTGTCAGGGTTCGGAGTTACCCGAACCCGACGGTCGGATCAGACGGCTAACGCTTGCTTTAGGCTTTGTGTATCCCACTGTTTATGTTGGTTCATTTCAATAAAGTTGATATTGAACTTACTAAACAGCTTTTTCATTGGCGAGTTATTTTCTTTGCCAAAATCACTGATCACCATTTTCACTTCAGATGAGTCATGATCTATTAACACATAGTCTAGTCGGCACTCATGATTTAAATCAGCATCATGCTGGTCCATTTCAAATACAGTGTCTAGCGGGACATTACAGCAAACATCGTATTTGCCTTCCACTACGGTTTTTAAAGATTTAAAAAAGTTAAAACTTTGTTTATCGAACAGTACTGGTTTAAGTTTCATTTCATGATGTTCTGCCTCATCGGGGCCCGCTTTAAAAAACTTAATGCAGGTCATGACGAACATGACAAAAACAAATGGCACTGCAACAAACAGCACGAAATACATAAACGCATAGCTGAGAATGACTGAAGTATTCATAACGCCTCCAATAACCTATTTATTTTTTGTTATCTCCTTTAAAGCAACTTCAGTATTAACGTGAAGCGTTTTATTTTTTTTGACCCAGATCACACTTAACAATGGCAATTTAATAATAAACAACAAGTTAAGAATCAGATCTCATTACTATTTAGCGCAAATCTTGAATGTAAAAATTGATAATTGATAATCGCCAATGTGAAATTAAACTATATGAATTTCACCTTTTAAAATTCCAAATTTATCTTTATCGCATTTTGAAATATAAAAAATATTAAATCTAAAAACGACACTAGCAGACTGCGATATTATAGTTTTGAAGTTGAGATATGTTTCACATTAAAATTATTTAATGACGCCATAATTAATCGTTCTTTAAAGTATTTGCTCGACAAAAGGAATATAAAAAATGCACATTAGTAACATGGATGGCCTGGATATTCTGAGTTTGAAAATACTCGTTTCATTATATGAGAACAAGTCTGCAACTTATGTATCTAAGGCCCTTGATATTCCGGCTCCTAAAATAAGTCGTAGCCTTAAAAATCTACGGGAAATTTTTGGTGATGAACTTTTTATTCGTCGTAAATACGGACTATTCCCTAATGAGTTTGCGACCCATTTATATCCAATCGCGAAAGAAGCCATTGAATGTACTGATAAGTTTCATAAGGCCAGAGCCGCAAATGCTAACTTAGTAAAGACGCATATAGAAATTGCAGCTCCCGGCTTAATTGCTTACGCTTTTCCGAAAGCATTAATGCAAGCCATTAAAGATGAACAGAAGCTGATGCACATTAATATCACGCCTTGGTCTATGCATACGACCCAAGATATTGTTAACGGTGATACTACACTGGGCATTTGCTGCAATAAAAGTACGGCAGATGTGGCCGCCTTTGGCGATAAACTCCTGACGACCACTTTGCAACGCATGGATAAGGTTTACCTTATTGCGAGCCGTAATCATCCTATTTTCAAACGGGAAATTACTTTAGAGACGATTGCAGAATATCCCTACGTCAATACCGACCTCGGTAATCCCAGCTCTAAGCTCAGTCCTTACCAAGAGTTTTGCCTGAAGAGCAACATTAAACTCAATACTGAAATTACCATTACCAGTATTTCAAGTTTGTTTGAATACCTAGGTGAGAGTCAGGCACTGTCGTTATTACCCTACCGCGTGGTTTACGAGATGGTGAGTGATGTGGCTGAGCTGCACACATGCCAACTGTCACAACACGAAGCCGAACGTTTATATGCTCATACTGAAGCGCCAACCATTTTCTTAGTGCAAAAAAATCAGCCAAGCAAAGTGAGTGATGATTTAGTGTGGCTAAGTGGGCAAATTAAAAAGATTGTTGACCATATTATTTAGCCCAAAGCCGCTTACGCAACGCTTAGATTAGCCACTGTACAGAGGTGATAGGCATCCCCTGCCTTAGCTTAGGCTCCACCTCAGCTCCCACACAAACCCGCCGAGAATTGTTAAGCCAAACATACATCTTGGAGCATAAACACGTTACACTAAGCCCATCTTTATCCTAATAGATTCAGCTATGCGGACCGAAAATACAGCCACTCTTAATCTTATTTGGGGCGCCCTTATTCTTGAGGAGTTAGCACGTCTTGGCGTGCAACATGTGTGTATGGCACCGGGCTCGCGCTCGACGCCGTTAACCCTCGCCGCCGCCCAGCAAACTAAACTCCAGCGTCACCTGCATTTTGACGAACGTGGACTTGGGTTTATGGCCTTAGGTCTGGCAAAAGCCAGCCGCGCACCGGTCGCTATCATTACCACCTCGGGCACTGCGGTCGCTAACTTGTATCCTGCGATTGTTGAAGCTTGGCTAACCCACGTACCTTTGATCGTCTTAAGCGGCGATCGTCCGCCGGAATTACTCGGCTGCGGCGCCAATCAAGCCATAGTCCAACCGGGAATTTTTGCGAATTACGCCACCCAAGTGAATTTGCCAACGCCGGATGCGCATATCGCACCGCAGGCATTGCTCACCACAGTGGATGAGGCAGTGGCGAATCAAACTCGTCCAGTGCACATCAACTGCATGTATCGCGAGCCCTTGTACCCGAGTGAACTCAGTGGCGTGATTCTCGATGCCGAATCGCCTTACCTCAAACCACTGCAAACTTGGCTGCAACTCGCCCGCCCGTATACTCAATACGGTAAGAGCAAACAGCTGAGCAGCCCCAGTGACGATGCCATCATGCGGTTCGTCCACGGTAAAGGCGTGATCGTTGTCGGCACACTCACACCCGAGCAAGATCCACAGCAGCTTATCGCGTTATCGCAAAAAATTGGCTGGCCTTTGCTTACCGATGCCCAGTCGCAACTGCGCCAACATCCCGCGGCAATAGGCAATATCGACCAACTGCTACAACATCCAAAGGCACGCAATCTATTACAAGAAGCGGATCGCGTACTCGTGTTCGGCGGCCGTTTATTGTCAAAACGCGTCATCAGTTATCTCGCCGAGCAGAATTGGCACAGCTACTGGCAGGTGTTACCCGAGCAAGACAGACTGGATCCGAGCCACAATGCGAAGCACATTTGGCATGCTAATGCAGAGCAGTTTGCGGCCTTGAACTGGTATCGTTCATCCTCAGCGAACTGGGCGAATACCTTAATCACCTATAACGATGAATTGCATAACTTATTTGTGCGTAATATCGATCAAGGGGAATTTGGTGAAGCGCAGGTGATACGCGCTATCGCCAACACTCGTCCCTTAGAACAGCAGCTTTTTATTGGTAACAGTCTGCCTGTACGCTTGTACGACATGTATGCCCCAGTCAGTTGCTGCACAGCGACCACTTATACCAACCGTGGCGCCTCTGGTATTGACGGCTTGCTCGCCACCGCTTGCGGCATTGCGGCCCACGAAGGCAAGCCCACCAGTTTGATCATCGGTGATTTATCGCAATTGCACGATCTCAACTCGCTGGCCATCGCCAAAGGCTTAAGCAGCCCGCTGGTGATCGTGATCCTCAATAACGATGGCGGTAATATCTTTAACTTATTGCCGGTTCCCAATGAACAAGTTCGCAGCGATTATTATCGACTCAGCCACGGCTTAGAATTTGGCTATGCCGCTGCCATGTTTAATTTGCCCTATAATCAGGTGGATAATTTAGCCGATTTTCAAGATAGCTATAATGAAGCGCTGGATTTTCAGGGGGCTTCAATCATTGAAGTCAATGTGAGCCAAAACCAAGCCAGCGACCAAATCGCCGCGCTCAACCTTTGGGTGAAACAAAGCTAATGCCAAACATGGCCCGTTACGGCGATCCTTCACTACCGACCTTAGTGCTACTACATGGCTTTTTAGGCACTAAGGCCGACTGGTTGCCGTTAATGCCTGCGCTAAGCCAGCACTTCCATTGTATTTGCTTAGATCTGCCGGGCCATGGAGATAATCAAGCTGAAGGGTCGACTGAAGCTAAACTCGATTTCGACTTTTGCGTCGAAAACATAATAGCGCGGCTCGATAGCCTTAATCCAAGTCCCGAACCGTTTCATCTCTACGGTTATTCCTTAGGCGGGCGTATTGCCTTGCACCTTGCAAAAGCCTATCCGCAGCGCTTGTTAAGTCTGAACCTCGAATCCTGCCATCCAGGACTGGTAGACCCGCAAGAAAAAACGGCCAGAACCAAGAATGATACCCAGTGGGCCGAGCGTTTATTGCATCTGGCTAGCAAAGATTTTTTAAACTTGTGGTATCAGCAGCCCGTATTTGCCGACATGACTGCGGCCAAACGTAAAGCATTAATCAAGCAAAGATCTGCCGTCTTAGATCAGCATCCCAAACAGCTGCTTAAAGAGGTATTCGTAGCCACTTCACTTGCGCGCCAAGCATCGATGTGGGATGTGCCTTCGCAACTTGCCTGTGAGTGCCATTTCTTTGTGGGCAGCCAAGATACCAAGTTCCACGCCCTCGCCCAAGAATGGCAATTACACGCGCCCATCCTCGTCCATAGTATTCACGGCGCCGGCCACAACATACACCAAGCAGCTCCCGAGGCATTAATCGCAACAATAGTTAAGCTGCTAGGGTAAATAACAGCATTTAAATGTAGGAAATATATGATCTTAACTTCGCTTAACCTGTATCAATATCGACTACCACTCGACGTATTATTGCCCGTCGGCAAGCAACGCATCGACCACAGGGCAGGATTAGTATTGCAAGCCTGCGCCAGCGCTAATGTTGGTGGTGAGTATAAACAAGTCGAAGTTGAAATCGCCCCACTCTCTGGTATAGATATCGATGAACAAGTCTTAGTGGGATTTAGCCGCGAAACACTGGCTCAAGTGCAAACGGCGTTAACTGAGTTATTACCCCAACTCTGCGGTCAGCATATCGATACCCTGCTGGATTACGCCGAGCAAAGTCCTTACCCTTCCTTGGCCTTCGGTTTAAGTCTGTTGCATGCCAAGTTAATGGGTAAGCTCGATGCTATCCGCCCACAAACCGCCACAGTCCCTTTGATTTATCATCCAACGGATGCGGGCAAAGACTTGCTCGATAACAAGATTGCGGCGCTCGGCATGCATGTTCATTCGGTGAAAGTCAAAGTCGCGCAAACCTCAATCGAAGATGAACTGAGCCTGATTTATGGCATTTTACGTACCCGCCCCGATCTCAAATTGCGTTTAGACGCAAACCGAGGGTTTACACTAGAACAAGCGATCGAATTTGCCGCTTGTTTGCCCCTAGACACCATCGAATACATAGAGGAGCCTTGTCAAAATCCACAGGATAATCTGGAGTTTTATCAAGCGATTGGCATGCCCTACGCCCTCGATGAATCGCTTAACGATCCCGATTATCAGTTTGCCATGCACAATGGCCTAACAGCGCTCGTCATCAAACCTATGCTGCTCGGCAGTATTGAAAAGCTAGCTAATTTAATCGAGACGGCGCAAAGCTATGGCGTGCGTTGCATTATCAGTTCGAGTCTTGAAAGCAGTTTAGGCATTAGCGATCTGGCCCATTTAGCCGCGATTCTCACGCCCGATGAAATCCCAGGACTCGATACCCTAGCCTTTAGCCAAGATTTAGTCGTGTCATCGGGTAAAAAACACTGCCTTACTCTGGCGCAACTTGAGCCTATTGCACAACACGCCATTGATTCAACGCAGCAAAGTGATTTGGGTGCAGCCAAGCGTGAGGAAAACTAGTTTGTCTGACACCCGCCTATCGAAGTCGCTAGCACTGTCCCCCGTGCACCAAGCCGCACTGGCGTTTCCACAGCAGACGGCCATCAAATTGGCGGGACAAGGCATTCGTTACTCTGAGCTTAGTCAACGCGTTATCGCACTGGGTCAGCAGCTAAGAGCAGCAGGCATCGCAGAGGGTGAGCCACTCGCCTGTATTGCATTGAATAATCTCGAGATGATTTGCCTCTATTGGGCCTGCATCGATATCGGGGCGATCTTTTTTCCTATCTCACCTCGTTTTCCTCTCGCGCAGATCCAAGGTTTAATCGATGAACATCAGATCCGCTATGTTTGGAGTGCTGAGGTTTGTGAACTACAGAATTGTCATCACTTGCGCTTAAATTTTAATCGCATTAGCAGTGACTTGGTCCAACCTGTCGACTTTACTCGTCCAGCTAATGTGATTTTAACTTCAGGCTCTAGTGGCTTTCCCAAAGCGGCGGTGCATTGCTTAGCGAATCATATTGCCAATGCCGAAGGTGCCCGCAGCTTAATCCCACTCGAACAAGGTGATGCCTGGCTACTCTCCTTGCCCTTATTCCATATTGGCGGTCTTGCGATATTAAACCGCTGTGCCTTAGTCGGTGCCAGTATTGTCATACCAGATCAAGCGCTAAGTCTTGGTCAGCAGATTGACCAAGATCAGTTGACTCACATATCTCTCGTTCCCACACAACTGAGTAAGTTATTAGCCGATACAAGTAGTAAACTTAAAAGTATCAAAGCCCTATTGCTGGGCGGCGGCGCAGTCTCAATTGACTTACTCCAACAACTTAAGCAACGCAATATCGCCAGTTACACCAGTTACGGCATGACGGAAATGGGCTCGCAGATCACCACAGGTCACGCTTTAAGCGACGGTAGCAGTGGCAAACTACTCCCCAAACGTGAGCTCAAAATCGAAGACGGTGTAATTTTGGTGCGCGGCGAATGCCTGTTTATGGGTTATCTCACGGCGGATGGAATACAAAAGTGCGTTGAGCAAGATGGCTGGTTTTACACCAAAGACAAGGGCGAATGGGACGAAAATGGTAATCTGCACATTCTTGGCCGCGTCGATAATATGTTTATCTGCGGCGGCGAAAACATCCAGCCAGAAGAAATCGAAGCCGCGCTTAAACAACATCCACAAATAGACGATGCAATCGTTTTCGCCATACCAGATGTACAATTTGGCAATCTCCCTGCCGCCATCATTCGCGGCAGTTTAACCCACCACCCAGAGTCGATTGCAAATACGCTCGAACTGTTCCTTGCCAACAAAATCGCCCGCTTCAAACGTCCAAGACAGTATTATGTATGGCCAGAAAATAATGAACAAATAGGACTGAAAGTGAACCGAAAATCCTTGATCCGTGAGCTAACAAAAACAAGTTAGTCCACTAAAACTCAAGGCTAAGCTCCTGTAGTTCTTTAAGCTGTAAACTCGCAGGAAAAAAACGTTGGATAAATGTTTGCTCATCAATAGGACGAGAAAAACAAAAACCCTGTCCAATCGTACAGCCAAGCTGTTGCAACAATACTAATTGGGAATTTGTTTCAATACCTTCTATCACTAACTCCATATTAAGTGCTTGTGATAACGCTATCACGCTGGAAATTGCGGCTTGGCACCTAGGCTCAACACTAAGTTCACGCACAAAACAACCATCTAATTTAATTTGTGAGAAAGGCAATTCGCATAAACGTGCCAATGAAGAATGTGCAGCACCAAAATCATCAATCGCCAATTCAAATCCTAGCATTCGCAAACGGATTAAATTCTCCATATTCACTGCTGGCGCAGCCAACAAACCCGTCTCAGTAATTTCGAGGGTAATACATTGAGGAAGAATGTTAAATTTCTTTACCATATCGACAATCTGATACACTAATTTAGTCGAATTGAGTTGAGAGATATCGAGATTATAGGCGAGAGAAATCTGATTTCCTTGTTGTTGTAGTTGCTGTTGCAGAACACAACCTTGCTTAAACAGCTGCAAGAAAAGTTCATCGAGTAAGCCGTATGAAATGAGCGGCTCAATAAATACACCTGGACCTACAATCCCAAAATCTGGGTGATTCCAGCGCGCAAGCATTTCAGCACCTTTCAAGCTAAAACCGGCGACATCAAACTTAGGTTGATAAAAACCAACGAACTGACCCAGCTTTAATGCCTGTTCAAAATCTTCAAATGCGAAGCGAGTACAAACAATCGGACGGGAAGCAGTCTGACGCTTTTCAGTGCGACTATTAGTAAATCTATCAAGCATTCGCTGTAGATTCTCCACTGAGGGGCATTTTTTTAAATCTCCAAGGTATTCAAAATTAAGCATTTTAATCATCTGTGATACAGCTCGCCTGAGCTCTTTATCAATACTACTAAATAATGCAACTGAAGCTATACCGTACTTCGCTTTAGCTTTACGCAAAAAAGATAACCCATCAATACCGGCCATCATAAGATCGCAAATCACAATATCAGCATTATGATGCTCATCAAGCCAAGCAAGCGCATCTTGAGCTGCGCCAAAGGCAAAGACTTCAACATTGGCAAGAGACGCAAGATTATGCTCAAGTACTGCCCGCTGAAAGGGGTGATCTTCTAACACAATCACTCTTACCTTATCCATTGAATATCCTCAAAATTAAAATAATTTACAGTAAACAAACATTTTTGATCGCTGGCACATAAAATGTAGCAACTTTAAGCTAGTATGATTAGTGTGGCGTTTCAAACAATTGAAATCTGATTACGCGAAACAACCACACATAAAAGTTGATACTCTAGCAGAATGAGATTTTTTTGATGATTAAGTCCACTCTCTTCATCTATTCTACGACTATTATTCATTAAGCATCACCGAACAAAATGTAGGAAAAATCCTAATCACTTGAATTTATTTCACACAAGTGACTTACAAGGATAGAATCAAACTCAAATCGTCGCGGAGTTATAAATGAAGAGAAAAATATTAATAGTAGATGATCATCCAGTTGTTGTTTTAGCACTGAAAATCATTTTGGAACAAAGTGGTTTTGAAGTGATTGCAGAAACCAATAATGGTGTTGATGCGTTAAAACTCATTAAAGAACTCTCACCCGATGCTGTCATTCTCGATATTGGCATCCCCCAGCTAGATGGATTAGAAGTGATAGAAAGATCAAGAAATCTAGTTAAGAGCCCTCCGATACTAGTATTAACTGCACAACCATCAGATCACTTTGTCTCCCGCTGTATTCAAGCCGGCGCTTCAGGTTTTGTCTCTAAACAAAAGGATATGAATGAAGTCACTGGCGCGCTTAGAGCAATTCTCAGTGGTCATTCCTATTTCCCTATTGTTAACAATAGCAACATAATATCTAAATCCAGTCAGGATGAAGTTGAACTTATAAAAAAACTCTCAACTCGCGAAATGGCAGTTCTTCAACAATTAGCGGTAGGTTTATCGAATAAAGAAATAGCCGAACGTATGCTGCTCAGCAATAAGACTATAAGTACATATAAAACACGATTACTTGAAAAGTTAAACGCAAAAACCTTAGTAGATATAATTGACATAGCTAAAAGACACCAATTAATATGAATAAAACTAATCACGTGTTTTTTTATACTATCTTTTTGTTACTACCACTATTCTTACCTTTTTTATTATCAGCACATGCTGTAAATGCACCATACTATAAATTAAGTGGGCACCCTAATCTACATCCAGAACAGATAACACTTAGTAAAGAAGAACGTGATTACGTTAATAATAAGGCAACACTTAAAGTAGGGATCTCTGCACCTGATTATCACCCATTTGACATGACTATGAATGGAGAAAGTCAATATTATGAAGGGATAAGTGCAGACAACCTACAACTGATCAGTAAAATGCTTAACATCAATATCGATATTATTCGGTATCCCACTAGAGAAGAGGTCATTAGTGCCGTAAAAACTGGTGAAATCGATTTATTAACTACAGCAAATAACTACGAAGAAAATAGCGGCCTGATTCTTTCTACTCCGTATATTACAGATAGGCCTACAGTTTTCAGAAACATATCATTAAAAGGTCCGATCAAATCAATTTCAGTGGCCTATGAATACCTGCCAGATGATTTAGTGAAGCAAAAATTACCTGCAACAACACTTGTGACCTATCCATCGAGGCAAGCCGCGGTTGCAGCCGCAGCATTTGGACAAACTGATGCAGTTCTCATTGATCTTGCATCGGCTAATTATCTAATAAATAATGTTTACTCTGGAAAACTCACATTCGAAACCTCACTTCAGATTAATTCGAAAGGAACCGCGTTTGCGATTGCACCAAGCAACACTATTTTATTGACAGTTTTAAACAAAGCAGTGAGTTCAATATCGCTAGATGAAAATAGACTCATCAGAAAGCGATGGAGTGGTGGTGGATTTATTATACCAGAGCTAAATGAATTACCTAAATTTATTGACATTGAAAATCAGTGGATAAAAACACATAAAAAAATTAAAATGGTTGTTAATGAATACATGGCCCCATTAACATATATTGATAATCTAGGTAAGCCGGCAGGGTATGCCATAGAAACTGCAGAGCTGATTAGCTTATATTCTGGCATCGATTTCGAATATGTTGTCACCAAATACTTTTCAGAACAACAAGAACTATTGACTGATAACCAAGATATTTACCTAACAATACTCACACCAAACACAAAAAGGTCTGAGGATTTTATATTTTCTAAAGAATTCTCAACTTCTCCGTATGTTTATGTGCAACAGAAAAATACTGAAAACTCAATACTCCCAATTATAGCGGTACCTAAAGGTCATGCCGTTGAAACAGAAGTACGTCAACATCTAAAATTTAGAGGATTATTGCTCACGAGTAATTATATTGAAGCTTTAGATAAAGTTAAAAATGGCTCAGCTGACAGTACAATTATCCCTTTAAATGTTGCGGACTATTATACAAACAGCTATTTCAATGACCAACTTGAAGTTAGCCATGTGGTGAATGAAATACCGGATGTTACGGCGGCATTTGCACTAAAAAAATCCGAATTTATACTTCAAGAGATCCTCAACAAGACCTTATTAACCATTCCTCCCAATGAGCTACAAGTACTTGAAAATCGCTGGAGGCTAAATACGTTACCTGCAAACCAAACATGGAAAGACTATCGTTATACTATATATACCATTCTTATTGCCGCAACAATACTCATTTTAGCCTCAATTGGCTGGGCATATTATACTCGTCGTCATTATAAAAAGCGTCTTGAAGCCAATCGAGCGCTTGATTCTCAATTATTGTTTATGCAAGAAATTGTAGATGGTATTCCTCATCCTATATATGCACGCAATAAGGAGATGGAACTTATATTATGCAATGAAAGCTATGTCGATGCTTTTAAGACTACGCGTGAAAACCTGCTTGCTAGAAACATCACAAGAGAAGCGCTAAAAATAAGCGAAGCAATTGAAATTGAAAAAGAGTATGCCAATATTTTAAAGACTGGTATATCCTACTTCAAAGATAGAGAAATGCATATAAATGGTGTAAAGCTAAATGCTTACCATTGGTTTAAACCGTATAGGGATGCAAAAGGGGAAATCGAAGGTATCGTTGGAGGCTGGATTGATATTAGTGACAGAATAAAACTTCTAGAAGATCTTCAGCTGGCAAAAAATTTAGCAGAAAGTGCAAATGAAGCCAAAAGTACATTCTTAGCAACTATGAGTCATGAAATTCGTACACCTATGAATGCCATCATAGGTATGCTTGAATTAGCCTTAAAAAGTGCTAATTCTAGACAGGTTGACTTAAATTCAATAAAAGTTGCTTACGACTCAGCCAATGGCTTGCTTGAACTTATTGGCGATATTTTAGATATCGCTCGCATTGAAGCGGGTCAACTCACGCTATCACCTGTTAGAACGGATCTAAAATCAATTGTGGCGTCTGTAGTTAGAGTCTTCAATGGTCTAGCCCATCAAAAGAGAATAAAACTAGAATTAGATTTCGATAATAAGATTAAGCAAGATGTATTGGTCGATCCCATGAGAATTAAACAAATACTGTCAAATTTGATCGGCAATGCCATTAAATTTACCAACAAAGGTTCAGTGTCAATAAAGGTATATGTTGGTGATTCTGTTAACGAACAAGTTTCATATATCTTCACAGTCAAAGATACTGGTATAGGAATATCTGTTGAAGACCAAAAAAACCTGTTTAAACCTTTTTCACAAGGGCATGGTTCCCACAACAATTATGGTGGAACGGGACTTGGCCTAATGATATCGAAATCCCTTTGTGAGATGATGGGTGGCTCTTTACATTTACAGAGTGAGGAAAACTCAGGTACCGAAGTCAAAATGGAACTTAATCTAAAACAATTGGATAATTTAGATGACATTATAGAATCTCCTGCAGTAAGAGTTTCTCAATCTAAAAGTTCATTTCAAATCCTTATTGTCGACGATCACCCAGCAAATCGCTTACTACTTGCCCAACAACTCCGCTATCTAGGACACTCTGTAGATGAGGCTGATAATGGTGAGCTGGCACTAAAAATGTTTAGAGAACATGAATACCAGTTCATAGTAACAGACTGTAATATGCCAGAAATGGACGGGTACGAGCTCAGTAAAAGAATCCGCCAGCTAGAAGAAACATTCAGATTCAATACTTGTATTATTATTGGGTATACTGCTAATGCACAGATAGAAGTAAAACAAACCTGTCTAGATGTAGGAATGGATGAGTGCCTATTTAAGCCGATAGGCCTTACAGAACTAGATCAAACACTCAATAATTTTGCAGAGCGAGTACAAAATGAAAGCAGTAAAAAATATTGTGACTTTGATGTCAATTCTCTCCTTAAACTCACTAATAACAACACAGAACTAGCAGCTAAACTTCTGCGAGAACTAATATCATGTAATACAAGTGACTTAGAGAGTATTTTAAATTCAATTAAAATCGAGGATTTTAGTCTCACTAAAAATCTTGCACATAAAATAAAAGGTGCGGCAAAAATCATTGACGCTAATACCTTAATTTCTGTCTGCGAACAAATAGAGATTTCTGCTAGTTCTGAAGCAATGACACAACTATCGACTCAACTCGAACATTGTATTCTCTCGCTTGAGAACGAAATAAATATTTTTTTACTACAGACTAAACATTAAAATATGCAATATGAGCAAAATTTTAGTCTAGTCACTTTTTCACACATTTTCCGAGAACACTTAGTAAAGAGTACAAGTGTTTTTAACACCTTGCTAAATGAGAAAAATCACTTAGCAAGGTGAATCATGTCAACAAGAATAGATGTAAAATCGTTAATGCTAAATTAAAAACTGAAGCATTGATGTTTGCCGACATGATTAGTTATCCGCAGTGATCGGAGAACCCGCATGATGTAAGGGCGCAGAATATCTGGGCATAAATCAACTTCTGCAGCACACGAAGCTGAGTTACCATTGAAGTAGTAGCTTGAAACCTTGTCATAAATCGAATCAATATCCCAAGACGAACACCTCTTATAGATTTATCCATAAAATTGGCACTCACATGAATAGTGAACTAGAGTAATAATTAGAAAAATTATTCATTAGAGGAATATGCCATGAACTCAGCTCTCTATCTTATCATTCTGACTGCCGCAATCCACCCACAAGCGAGCAATAACATCACTTTTTCAGGAGTAGTTCCAGGGGAAACCTGTAATATTGACAGCTTAACAGATGCAGACATTACAAAAAAATCAACAATAAATTTGTGTGATAAATTTATAAATACAAAAGTCTACACTAAAAATGTAGACATAAATGATACGAAAAATGAAATAATAGTCATAGAGATTAAATAAAATGACTATGCTAAAAATATTATTTCCGATATTTTTACTCACTCCATTTCATTCATGTCAAGCGATAACGCTATTAACAGGAAGTAAAGCAGTTAACTTAAGCCAAAGCAAAGTAGCTGTTTGGCTAGCAAACAATCGAAATAAAGAAATTAACTTAAAAGTTTGGGTATCAGACACTGATGACTTCACAAAACCCAGCGATAATTATACTGTTAACATTGTAAAAAATGAGCTTAGTATAAATGGAAGAACGTTAGTATATATACAAGCGAAAAATATAGCGGTTCATGATGAAAAAACAGCTAAAATATGTATTTATGAAGAAATGGAATTAGCCAAGCCAAGATTAACCATTATGTCAATGGAATAGTTTGAAGCATAATCATCATTATTTTATACTGATTACGTTAAAACCTATTTTTATCTACAATATATTACAAAAACATACGAAAATGGATAATTGACGACATTAGATATTAATAGTTAATGAGGCTAATAGTAAAATTTTATTGTACTCATTAAATTACCTTAACGATAAATTGTGTCGAAAGGTTAGCAGAGTACAAAATTAGATAAATATTTGTCTAATTGAAAAATTGAGATTACACATATATCAGACTCTGTCAGATTCAATTAAAGGTCAAAGCCCCAAGTATATTTTAGACTTGGGGCTAAACTATTATGCTACACTCAATTGCTCTTTTCAGTAGCAACCCTTATACCATGTAAATATCCTGTCATACCAGTGGAATATACCGTCACTTCAGTAAGCCTTTCATTTGAAGGTATATCGATAATAAAATCCTGTACACTAGTCAATGAACTACTTGTTCCCTTAGTTCCACAGCCACTTTCATTGCCAAGAGTGTTTACGACACCAAAATAACTAATTACTCGCTTAGGATCTGAAACATACTGGTAAAGCCCTGAACGAATATGTAATTTAGTGATAGACGTTCCTACTGACAAATTCATTATACTGCCACCAGTTCCACCTATATAATTCGAAGAAGAGACACCTAATGCATCCACAATTAACCCACTACGACAAAAAATGTCATTACCAGCAGAAAAGTTAAATGTCTTATTAAATAAGGGGCTGCCATTAAGATAGGTTAAAGTACCATATGTCCCTTTTAAATCTGCGCCAGTAAAATAAATTAACTTATTTACTGTCTTTCCATCGAGGGGGTGACCTACTTCAGAAAGTTTAAACTGCAATTGATATTGTCCAGTCTTAAACCCTGCATGAAAAACTTGTTCGCCATTTCCTTTTGGCGTAGTGGTAAATGTAACATCACTATTCGTTAAAGTAACATCCCCAAGAAATGGTTGAAAAACTGACTCAGTTTTACCTCTATAAAAAACTGAATAATCAAATGATGTTGCCGTTTTCACAGTTTGTGGTAATGGAATTTCAATAAAATATCCGCCCATGTCAGAATCATCGGAAACACATGTTACATAGGCAAATTCATGTGAGAATAGTTCAACAGGCACATCAGAACTACGCATGTCAATTGCACTATAAGAGATCCCTTCAATTAACGGTGAACTGGACCAGTATTGCTTTTGAGTTGGCCAGTTTCCGACTAATATTCCAGTACTCTTCAGCTCGATGAGCTCATTCAATGTTGGTAATCTTCCCCCCTTAGCTTGACAAAAACCGGTTGCAGCCGTGTATGAAAAACTAGCAGCCGTAAATATTCCATCACTTCCCGGAATATCATTTTCTGAGCTTGGTTGGTAGCTTAAATCTAAAAATTGAGCTTGATCTGAGCTCAGTGGGGCAGAAAAACTAACTGAAGTCGTTGGAACTACAATATCAGAGTAATAATTGACCACAGTAACAGCTATGTTAGCCGAAGCAAAACCTGCATTATGATCTGTCACAGTATAAGTAATATAATAAACACCCGGGATAAAGGATTTAAATTTAATTTTTGTATTAGTGACATCCTCAGGAAATGCAACCGTTGCTAGACCATTAAAAGAATGGACATCATACAACTGAATGCTACCACCATCGGGATCTGATATATAATCGCTAACATCAATAATAACTTCTACACCGGGCTTAATGACCTGAGGCGCAACTGGATAAGAAAAATTTTGAGCGAGTGGAGCGGTATTAATCCCTTTTGAAACAGCGACATCTATGCTTCCAAGATAAACAGCGCCTGCATTATCTTTCATCTCATATAAAATTCTAGTAATACCAGATTCTTGTGCAGTGTAGTTAATTTTGCTATTTGCCACATCGACAGTTGAAGTTCCTGAACCAAGAACAGTTACATTGTCGGCTATAGTTAAACCAGCGGCAGTGACATCAATAGTACCAAAAGCATATTCTGCCAATGTAAGGCTTAATGGGGGCAATTGTACATTTTGTGCACTTGAACTCTCAACAAATACAGAACGACTAATTGCGCTTTTTTTGATGTTTTTGCTATTTTTTACCGTATACTTGAATAAACAAGAACCATCCTCAGTAGAGGTAACCTTAAAGCCATTAGTTTCCCTTAGTACATTCTCACAAAATTTATCACCTGTAAGTAATTCTAATGAATCTAAATATATATCCCCACCATCTGAGGATGCTGTAAATGGACCTAGATCAATAAAACCTTGCTCATTTGTTTTAAAAACATGAATAGTATCAATTGCCGATACATTGACATCTATTACATCAGGTTGGGTAGGATTTGAAGGAAGAGTATTACTTTCACCATTCTCACCACAGCCAGCAACTAGAAATAACATTAATATAGGGAAAATAATATGTCTCATTATAGCCTCGAATTAATTTTTCAAAATTAGAAATCAGCTTCAAATAGGATGGTGAAGCTATCTGTATAGATACCACTTTCAACATTCGCTGCTGCAATATTTTCGTACGATACATTCAATACAAAAGCAATATTTTTTTTATTTCCTGCAACCGAATTCAATATTGTTGATTTGTCAGAAAGAGAAAGAACCCCTCCAGAAACTAACCTACTATCTGTGCATGCAGCACCTACACAACTAATACTATATGGAATAGTATTAGTTAATGTTAAACTGCTAAGATGATAGGTTCTATCTTGCAAAATCATTTTCATACCTTTATCAAAATTTCCGGTTGCATTCACTTGGAAATCTGTAGTAGCAGACACAGTTTTTTGGATTTTGTCATAAACTGGTACTAGTACCCCTCCACCATTAATTACAACCGTACTAATGTAAGAAGGATTATTAAATATCTGAATTGCAAAAGATTGTCGAATATCTCTATAAGTTAATGCTCCGCTTGAGGAGTAGTAATAATAACGAATAGTAAAAGGTATCACTCCCGAATATTGACCTTTAGGCTTTTCATAAAACAGTTCAAGCAACGCTGTTTCATCAAAATAGAATAATGGACGCAGGAAAAAAAATGGCGTTTTTGAAACACCATTATTAATCAATTTATTATAAGTACAATTCCCCGTCCCAGCCAAATGGACTACATTGCCAAAAGCGATACTAGTATCACAAATTTGTTGTGTGCCCGGATTATCTATTACATCAGCAATTGAATTACTACCTGCATTATACTCTATACCTGTAATAGTTAATGGAAATGTAATAGTATTACCACCATTGCTCAGCGTAATAGAGGATAATGGCTGAGGAGATGCCATAAAACCTGGCCGCCATTTCGTTGTAGGCGTCAAACCACTCTGAGGTGACCAAGTGCTTAACGTGTTCTGACCTTGAGAAGAAACAAGGTTATCCCAAGTTAATTGACCATTCGCAACCGTTCCATTCAGGGTAAAACAAAATCCAAACGACATAGGCAAGAGTAATAAAATAGTTAATAAAATTTTCATGATCATAATTGTGATTCCGGCTCTAATGCAATTTCTCGCTTATAACTCTCATCATGATTATATATTGAGGCATTAACCTTTATTGCTTTCATATATTCAGGAATGTTAAACGTTCTAAAACGTCCTGCAATCACTCTTTCCTGTACTCTACAATCCATAGTCTTATCCATTGAGCAACGATCAATAACAAAAGTCAGCATCGTATTACCTTTGTTAAAGATCTCAATCACACTGCCATTTCTTTTTATGCTATATTGCATATCGCTTTTTTCTGCAGGTACTACGTAGATAACAGAATATCCATAATTTACTTGAACAGCATTTTCTTGTTCTTCACCTTTTTTTAAATAAGGTGAAGGCTCAAACACTATACTAAACGTCCTATCTTTCGTTTTGTCACACTTTACCTTATGACAAAGTGAACGTATGCCAACATCCTTAACTCTGCTTGGTTCAAGAATTAATTTAGGGCTCGTCGTCATTATCTGCCAACTCTGAATATTTTGCTTCGTATACTCAGTACGTATAACCTCACCAGCATTATCCGTTGTAATTTCGAATATGGACGTTTTTATAAAGCTATTTTTAGGGAGATCATTTGTTACCGTAACTACACCATTACCTTTAGTATCAGAGAGTAGAAACATAGTATCAACCTTCAAAGCGTTTGCACTAAAACTAAAAGCTATCACTATAAGAAATAAAATTATTCTTTTCATACTATTGACCTTTACTGTTTTCACGCATCGCTAAGGGTTGATTTATTACATCTAAACTATGATTTTCTTTCGCATAAAGTTGAATACTATCAATAATAGACTGTTGTGCGCTCGAAAGTGTTAGTGATTCTTTATTATCTAAAAGTAAATATAAAGCTATGTCAGAACCAATTTTTCTTTCATATATCTTACTATCAAGTAACGTTAATTGCTTAATCTGAGCTTGAACAAGTTTACTATCATCAAAGGTTCCAACATAGTAAAGCTCCGAATCCTTAGATAAGCGCTTATTGGGCACTCTTACAAATGTTCTTGGTATCGCGTCAGGTAAACAATAGTTATCACCAAAATTCATGTATTCTGTATTAGCATATTCACTAGGCACTAAGCACCTATCTAGACCTGCATATAGTGCAAATTCAGTACCTTCCATAAGTGTTACACGAAAAACACCATCCATCAGTTTAGTCACATCAATACAACCAAAGCCTTTACATTCAACCTCTTCTACCGGTTCATCGAAAACATCGGAGAAGGAACTCACAAAGGTAACGACTGGTTTTAATTTTGGCTTTATGACAACAACACTACCTGGGTAAGTAAACCCATCAAATCCTAGATCACCTTTGTTGTGCAGTGAAACACTTTCAGTATCGATATTGATGTTATAACTATCATATGTACTAATCGGTATTACTTTACTGTCATCGTAAATAAACTGCTTATTTTCCAGTTTATTATTTTTTCGTATTGTAACAAAGCCATAAGCCTCATTCCCATCTGGAACTATTTCTTTAATATCAGAATCAACAATTGCATATGCATCGGAACGTAGGTTAATAAAATGAATATTTTGGTTAGTGATTATCTGGCTACTTGAAAGGTTGCCTGATATGCCATAATTTCCATCACTATTTGTGTACATATTTGCACCAGCCCTAAACTTGTCTGCTGCAGCTGATATCTGACCATGGGCCTCATTAATCGTTTCATTTCTCGAATCAGAATAGACAGAAGCAAGTTCAAGAGAACTATTCACATTCTGGTAATCAATAATATCATTCCTTACAATCCGACCTCTGAATTCGTTTCCTAAATCGGAACTATTATATGCACTTAATTTTGTCTCCCACTTACTTCCGAATGGAATTTGTAGCGTAAGAAAAAAAGAATTATTGTCAGTTACATGATCATAATCAACTGTGATATCGACCCTAGTATTATAAGGTAAATTATACCCGGCACCTATGGTAGAAACGCCATACTCTGTATAAACATTGCGACTTAAAGGTGACTGATAGCTACCACGACTATAAGTATAATAAGTATTAATTCCATTATCGAAAGTATAAAATAAATTGCCTGATATTTTTTTATATTCTAAAGCCCCCATTAGATAAGCGGCTAAGGTATCGCCACTTTCGTTTTGGTCAAATCTTTCATACTGGACTGAAAAATACTGTGTAGCAAACACTAGGTCCAGTGAGATTGCACTAGCACTATACATTGATATAGAACTATTAAGACTACCGCCCATAGGTAAATACCATTGGCTACCAATAACTGCCATCACGCTGTTATTAGAAATCAATCCTCCGCCAGCGACAACGAGTGAGTCGAGTAATCGGTTAGAATAAAGCGCACTAAAAAATGAGGAATTATTAAAATTAGATTCAAGTTCAACTATTGGTATATCGTTATTTTCAAAGTCGATTGTGTCCGTAAACAAAGATCTTGAACCATTCATCAAGCCTGCAGTGAATAAAAAATCACCCTCGCCAACATTAGGGATATTCATTGTCTCATTAAAGATCGTTTTCTTCTCTGAAGACACCACAGTACCAGCAACTACAACTTGAATTTCAATATCATAACGACCAGTCGGCATCTCGCTGTATGAAATAAAACCTTGCCCTCCTGATATGGATTGCTGCTTTATCACTCGCCCCTCTCGAGTTATCCTTAGCTCGCCAGCGGATGGAGCAAAATAGTATAGACGCTCATAACTACGCTCATTATTCAAAATAAGATTATTTGTTGTACCATAGTTAACAGATGTCTGTTTAATATAACGTGTTGGGCTAATCATGTTAGTAGAATTAAAAGATACGCCGTTATTAAACTGCCCAACATATAATCTATTGTTATCATTAAATGAAACATCGTAAGATAGCTCATAAAATTTATTAACCGAATCACTCACAGTAAAATCAGAGGTTATATGGCCATAGGGCAAACCTTGAATTGATTTATTATTCAAAGCAAATGAAGAAGTGGATTCATTATAAATATTAGCAAATAAATCAACGTGATTTATAAATGCATTATCTTTATTGTATGATTTAGCATGCTCAACCTCTACCATAGGTTTATCAAGATATTTTCCATTGATAAATACCGTTAGCAATGATGCTTCATAGTCGTAATAAAACTCATATTCTGTAGGGACGACTGCGCAATCGCTGATATATCCTTCACATGCACTGGTATTTTTTATACCTATAGCAAGATCGGCCAATATTTTTTGTGATATTTCCTCTGAAACCCTATTTTTCACAAAATAATTTTTCAATTGCACTATTGAATTAAAGGGATCTTTTGGTAATTTCACCGTATCATAATTTACGTTTAGGTTTATACTACTACCTGTTGTATCCTCAAGTCCTTTTATTGATACTAAGCGCTCATTAAATTCAAACAGTTCTGCAAAGCCTTCAGGTATGCTCGAGTCAGACCAAGAATTCCCAGTAAAAAAAATAGCTAATATAACGAAAAAATTGCAAATTTTCATATGTTAAATTCAACCCTGACTGAAATATTTCCCGAGCAACTACCTTCACTAAGATTTGTGTTTGCCATTTCTAAAAAGCTAATATCTACTGGATAATAACCTTCCCACAGCGCATTATTCTTAATATTAAATTTAGAAATTGAAATGCGACCATTAACAGGGATCGCAAAGCCATCAATGCTAATTTTTGCAAAACCAAAGGTATCAGATTCCAATGACGATACCAGTGTAGTGACTTGATTTAAACTATTTACACATACTAAAGTGTTATCTGTCATCAATATGGAAAAACCATTGTTTGCATCTTGATCCGAAACGCTTGTCAATACTGACATATTCGTTTTGACATTAGTAAATGTTCGAATATTTTTATCAAAAACTACGGTTAATATTTCTGGAACAAACCTAACATCTAAAAACTCACCTGCTGCAAATTTATTCTTATCTATCTCTGTTGTCAGTTGAACTTGCCTTGCAATAGGTACGGCCTCTGAATGAGGCGATATGAGAATAAAAATTAGCATTATAATAAAGATAAACACAATCTTCCCTCATTCAAAAAAAACACCCATAAAGGTATGGGTGTTGATTTATCTACCTATTTCTAATATCGTAAAAAGTTTTTATTAAACTTTTTCAGCTACGATAGTAATTTGAGCCTGTACAGCACCGCCTGCAATAGCAGCTTGTGCTACAGACTGAGCAACAGATAAACTCAATGTTTGTTCTGCTGCCACCTGTGCTCCAACAACCCACGGAGTACCATTGGCAGATACAGTTAATGCTGCTGTTGGTGTTGCGCCACCTGAGTAACTCACTTGAGCATTACTCAATGTCCAGTTTGCAGCTGCAAGCGCGCCAGTAATCTGGGTAGCTTCAGTATAGTCATGTGCTTCTACAGTCACTGCAGTAGATGTAAAAGTACCATCAGTAGCCACAATCAACTGACCATTTTCAATGCTTTGGCCAGCTAAACCAGTAATAATTAAATTAGTACCAGCGGTTGAACCTGGAACAAAACCAGACCAAACGATATTTGCGACTGGATCAGCAGCCATAGCAGAAGTTGATAAAGCCATAGCTAAAAATAAGATTGTCTTTTTCATTAAATTTCACCCGTTATATAATTAAAATTTCTGTTTACATTAAAAATCTTTATGCAACAGAGTTAAACATCAGTGCTACTGAGTGTGGTCATTATCTGCGATAGCGAATCCGAACCGAAGAGGAGCAATCCCGCCCACGTGTAGGAAGATTCCTAGCGAGCATTAGCAATTCCAACTAGGAGCTGCTACGCCCAAAGTTAGCTGAAAATCTGCGTTAACCGTTCGCAAACCACCAAGAGCGAAGAAAAAGTTACATACTCCGCAACATTCAATCGTTCAAATAGGAAGTAAAGCTTAAGAAGGATAATTACAATAGAGCACTAGAAAATGCTCAGTGCAGGAGTTAATAGTAATGGCCACAATAAATTTCATCAGATTATTACTACAATGAATAATATGTTGATAAGAAATTTAGAAATAGGATTTTAATTTAAAAAACAACATAATTTAGAAGGCATAACCATGAGAAAGGATATTAAAATATCAGGTCATAATTTAGTTTGAATTTATGCTTATGCTGATTAGTTGCCAATTAATTACAGACTGATATTTATAAAAAATAGATAAAAATACAATTGTAACTAGAAAAATAACTTTAATAAGTAATAATTAACTTACGACATACAATATTCAATGTTATCAGTGTTCAAATCTAGTGCTATACGACTCTTCCACTGCGCATAGAAGATTGTTGATACATTGCGGGGCAGCAACCATCGCACTTGGCTATCGTCTTGAAAATAATGAATATTGTTTTTTTTAAGCAGCTCAATTAAAACTCTCGTCTCAAATTGGCATAAAATGACTTCAGATCCCAATACATAACTAAGCTTTAAGTCCTCGCGTTCAAAAGCGATACCCTTGCAAACTAACCAAAACAAGCTCTGCTGACATACTTCGACGCCCCCATTGACACGAAATGCAGTACCCCAACCTGATTCTGATGATAGGGCTAACTTAGTGATCATTGAGAACATAACTTCCCACCTTTGTAAGCATTAAAAAAACCGCATAATGAGTATCTATCGTAAATTGGCGGGCATCCCTTCTAACTTAAAAGCTTTCCTTGGTACATAATCCATCGCTACCCGACCAAATCTTCCGTGCTCAATATCCATATCAACTTTGCTTAAGGCGATACTCAAAATGCGGAGGAACAAGAACGTTCTGTAATAAGCATCGAAAACAACTTTTGAATTGAGGCTCAAAAGTTACAGATATATTAACTATTTATAACGGATCTAAATGTAGGATAAATCTGATGTCTCGTGGTGAAATCAGCCATAGTCGCGTACGTTTCAATACGATTGAGCTTTATAGCTATAGCGAAATTCACTTTAAGTGTCGCGATTAAATCTATTCTTTCTCCCATAAAAAAACCTGCCGCAGCAGGTTTTTTTATGGTTAAGTTACAATCATTTTACACGTGATGTGACTTAGGCTTCCATACAAGCTTTTAGCTTGTTCATGGCATTTTTCTCAAGTTGGCGAATACGTTCGGCCGACACTTGATAAGTCTCTGCAAGTTCTTGCAGTGTGGTTTTATCATCATCTAACCAACGAGCGCGCAGAATATGCTGGCTACGTTCATCTAGGGTTTTGATGGCCGATAATAAACGACCTTGAGCATTCGATTCCCAGTTATCGTTTTCAATATTTTCCGCTAAATCCGATGAATGATCTTCCAAATAATGGACGGGAGCAAAATCATGCTCCTCGTCTTGATCGTTGGTTAAATCAAATGCCGGATCTTGCGCTGCCATACGTGATTCCATTTCGGTCACATCGGCCTTAGACACACCTAAATTTTCAGCCACCATAGTGACTTCTGCATCGCTGAACCAACCTAAGCGTTTTTTCGCTTTACGGATATTAAAGAACAACTTACGTTGTGCTTTAGTGGTCGCGACTTTAACAATGCGCCAGTTTTTCAGCACATATTCATGAATTTCAGCTTTGATCCAGTGCACAGCAAAAGACACAAGACGCACGCCAACATCCGGATCGAAGCGTTTAACCGCTTTCATCAAGCCTATGTTGCCTTCTTGGATCAGATCTGCCTGTGGCAAGCCATAGCCTGAATAGCCTTTAGCAACGTGCACTACAAAACGTAAGTGCGACATAATCAGTTGCTTCGCAGCTTGTAGATCACCAGTTTCCTGTAAACGCTTGGCTAACTCATACTCAGCCTCAGCGTCCAGCATGCTGATGCTAGTCACTGAATGGATATAAGCTTCTAGACTACTGGCGCCCTGTGGGACTGTCAGTGCCATTGATTGCGTTTGAAAGGTCATTCGCTCTCCTACATTTATCAGACTACTTACGAGTGCATTCTAAGGTTCAATAACAAAATACCCTAAGAATAAGCTCACGAACTATCGGCTAATTGACAGAGTATGTCAACCTCAGCTCGTTTGCGGATACCCTTTTTACCTCGCTGAAGTAGACATTACAAGTGAACAAAAGTTCATTCCTCAGCATTTTTTTCATCACTTTTTTTAGTTTAATCGACTGATTATTATGAAGGTTCAATCGACCGTAAATGCTGGCGTACAGACAAATACGAACCTAACCAACCTAAAAATGATGCCAGTCCAACCAATTGCAGCAGTTCAGTAAAAGTGAGCGATTTCATCTCGAGCTGACTGCCATATAAGCCCAACAGCTCGGCAAGAGCCGAATCGAGATACCAGACTAATAAGTTAATGATCAGCCAAGCCAATATGCCGCCAATCACACCATACCAAATCCCAGTGTAGAGGAATGGACGCTGAATAAAGGCTTCGGTTGCCCCAACAAGCTTCATCACTTCGATTTCGCTGCGTCGATTCATAATCGCTAAGCGAATCGTATTGCCTATCACTAAGACCACAGCCAGCACGAGTAATGCGGCAATCGCCATCACAGTGCGTTCAAGAAGACGCACTACCGCCTGTAACCGCTCTAGCCATTCGATATCTAAACGGCCAAAGCTAATCTCAGGCTCGCGCTCTAGCTTAGTTAAGAGTTCACGGGCGCCCACTGGCGTTGAATAACGCGGTGTCGGTGTGACAGTAATGACCGCTGGCAAAGGGTTTTTATCTAAATAGGCCAAGGCCTCACCAAAACCAGATAAGCGTTGAAACTCTTCTAGGGCTTGGTTTCTATCTATGTACTGCACTTTATCCACTTCGGAATAAGTCCGAATCCGCGTCAGGAGGCTCTGAATCGTTTGCTCGCTGCGATTGTCTTCGATAAACAAAGATATCTCCGCAGCGCTGTTCCACGAGCTGGTAATGGTCTCAGCGTTTTTAACTAACACTTGCAATGCCGCAGGCAAACTCAGGCTCACACCCAATACCGCCATTGTCATCACGGAAGACACTGGGTTGCGCCAGAGTTCTCCCATACTCGCCATCGCTTGCTGTACGTGGCGAATAAAGAACATCACAATCCGCCCAGACAGAGGTAACTTACTGCGGGTTAATTTAGCGCTGTCGCTCATTGCCCTTCACCTCTATTCGTCGGCGCGCGCGTATGCACGCTAGGATGCAATTCCTGTGCGCCCAGCATACGACCCTGTTTGAGGGTGAAAGTGCGATATTTCATCCGCGCGATTAAGCCTAAATCATGGGTAGCGATTAACACGCTGGTTCCTGCATCGTTGAAGGTTTCAAACAGACGCAAAATATCCATCGATAATTTAGGATCTAAGTTACCCGTTGGTTCATCGGCGAGCAGTAAGGGCGGCTTGTTCACAATCGCACGGGCAATGCCGACGCGTTGCTGTTCACCGCCAGACAACATAATCGGGTTATGACGCTCTTTGCCATACAAACCCACCATGTCGAGGGCGCCGGCCACTCGCTTACGGATTTCACCGTGGGAGAAACCTTCAATCACCAGCGGCAAAGCCACATTGTCGAACACGCTTCTGTCCATCAATAGATGATGGTTTTGGAAAATCATCCCAATATTGCGACGCAAATAAGGCACATGTTTGGGGCTGACTTTGGCGATGTCGTGGCCATTGATAGCGACACGACCCGTGGTCGCCCGCTCGATAACCGTGATTAATTTCAACAGCGTACTTTTACCCGCACCTGAGTGGCCGGTTAAAAATGCCATTTCACCTTGTTGTAGATGAAAATTCACATCTTCCAGCGCCATTTGGCCGCCAGGATAAATCTTACTGACCTGCTGAAAATCAATCATAAATTAGCTATCCGCTTTTTCTTGAGTGAACAAGGCATCGATAAATTCTTTCGAATTAAAAGTACGCAAATCATCAATTTGCTCACCCACGCCTATGTAACGGATCGGAATGTTAAACTTGTCGGCAATCGCAAATACCACGCCACCCTTAGCCGTTCCGTCTAACTTACTGATAGTTATACCCGTTACACCTACGGCTTCTTGGAATAATTGCGCTTGGCTAATCGCATTTTGTCCCGTGCTCGCATCGAGTGTCAGCATGACCTCATGCGGCGTATCTGGGTCGAGTTTTTTCATCACTCGCACCACTTTCTTCAATTCTTCCATCAAGTGCGCTTTGTTTTGCAGACGACCCGCAGTGTCAGCGATCAACACATCCACTTTACGGGCTTTAGCCGCTTGCAAAGCATCGAACAGTACAGAGGCACTATCGGCACCCGTATGTTGGGCAATCACAGTAATATCATTACGTTGACCCCAAACCTGTAACTGTTCTACCGCAGCTGCACGGAAGGTATCGCCCGCGGCTAACATAACTGACTTACCTTGGCTCTGATATTGTTTGGCTAGTTTGCCAATAGTGGTGGTTTTACCCACGCCATTAACGCCGACCATTAAAATCACAAATGGGCCATTCGCATTATCTGGCACTAACGGAATTGCGACAGGATCGAGCGTCTTCTGCATTTCCTCCCGCAGCAAGTCATATAAAGCTTCAGCATCTTTCAATTGCTTACGCGACGCTTGCTCGGTCAAATTCTTGATCAAACGCGTGGTTGTTTCGACGCCAACATCGGCGATTAATAACTGTTCTTCGAGTTCTTCAAACAGATCGTCATCAATTTTCTTGCCGCGGAATAGGCCGATAAAACCACTGCCAATATTCTCGCTGGTACGCATCAAGCCGCGTTTCAGACGAGCAAATAGCCCTTCCTTAACGGGTCTCGCCTGCGGCTCTGGTTGTAATTCAGTAACGGGCCCAGCGGTTTGCGTAGCTTCGGCCTGTTGTTGCGCTAACGCTTCTGCTTGCTCACGTGCTAATGCTTCAGCAGCGAGTTGCTCCGCAGCTAACGCTTCAGCGGCAGCTTGTTCGGCGGCAACAAGAGCACGTTCAGCTTCCTCGGCTGCAGCTTGTTCAGCCGCGAGTCGTTCAGCTTCTAACTGAGCAGCCGCCAGTCGTGCCGCTTCAGCTTGTTGCTCGGCTAAACGTTGAGCTTCGATTTGTGCTTGCTCATGTGCAAGACGCTCGGCTTCAGCCTTGGCTTGGGCTTGAGCAAGTTGCTCTGAAGCTGCTTGTTCAGCGGCTAACTTATTTGCTGCAAGTTGTTCAGCTTCTAGCTGAGCAGCCGCTAGACGTGCCGTTTCGGCCTGTTGTTCGGCTAAACGCTGTGCTTCAATTTGCGCTTGCTCTTGAGCAATACGCTC
The DNA here is from genome assembly GCF_031932105.1 of Shewanella sp. SP1S1-7. Lineage (NCBI taxonomy): Bacteria > Pseudomonadati > Pseudomonadota > Gammaproteobacteria > Alteromonadales > Shewanellaceae > Shewanella > Shewanella sp. SP1S1-7. The sequence goes on along the minus strand of NZ_JAUOEU010000004.1, from coordinate 203,228 downwards.
TGCTTGCACTTTCGCAAGTTGTTCCGCTTCTAACTGAGCAGCCGCCAGACGCGCCGCTTCGGCTTGTTGCTCAGCTAAACGCTGGGCTTCGATTGCGGCTTGTTCTTGGACAATACGCTCGGCTTGCGCCTGCTCGGCAGCTAACTGTTCTGCGGCCGCTTGAGCCTCTGCCTCAGCAGCTAAACGTTGCGCCTCTGCGCGTTCTTGTTCTAAACGCTCTGCTGCTTCAGTGTCTTGTGTTGGAGTAACAACTGGAGTTTCAGCGACGACCTCATCTTGGGACTTATCTTTACGAAACCAGGAGAAAAAACCTTTCTTTGCCATGTGTGATTCCAGCGCTCTACTTCAGTGTTGAATTTTGAATAAGACCCTGATGTTATACCAGATTGCCTCGGCAATTACGCCCAAAAAGTCGGCAATTAGCTAAGCTCACTCAGCCTTCTCACCTTTTAGTGAGACTTTGATATAAAATAGTGGCCTTTATTAAGGTGGCATAGTCTACCACTTTCTTTCTTCAGGCAAAATCACGGGGGCACTTTGGTTAAGAATCGAACGGTCAAAAATAATGTGACCAAAAGTCCAACAGCCAAAAATAAACCCGGAAGCGGTCAAGTGCGGATCATCGCGGGCCAATGGCGTTCGCGTCGTTTACCTATTCAAGATCTCGAAGGTTTACGCCCGACAACAGACAGAGTGCGCGAAACCCTGTTTAACTGGCTTGCCAATGACTTAGTTAATGCGCGAGTACTCGACTGTTTCGGCGGCAGCGGCGCTCTAGCCCTCGAAGCCCTATCTCGCTATGCCAGTTTCGCCAAGATTATCGAGTTGCAACGCGGCGCAGCCATGCAATTAAAAGAAAATCTGCAAACCCTTAAATGCGATAAGGCCGAAGTGCTCAACGCCGATACCTTAGTGGTGTTGCAAAGGGGCTGCGAGCAAGGTTTCGATGTAGTGTTTATCGATCCACCCTTTCGCAAAGGATTGGCAGAAAAGACCATTCAACTGCTCGATACTCAAGCTTGGCTCAATGATGGCGCGCTGATTTATGTCGAGATCGAATCTGAATTAACCCAACTGGCCATTCCATCTAGCTGGCACGCCTTGAAAGAAAAGAATGCGGGGCAAGTGAGTTACCGCTTATATCAATATCAAGCCGACAACACTGCCGAACCTATCGAAGATGAAAGCCATGCCCTTGCTGATTAACCTAGGTAAAGCCATTACCCTCATCGCTTGGTTGATGATGGCCTACAACTTGGTTATGCCATTTGAAGGTAATGTGGCGATTATTTTGAATATCCTGTTTGGCATAACCTGCATGATGCACTGCTTCCAAGTGGCCATTTTCCACATGCTATTTAAGACCTTACTGCCATTAACAAAGCTTGATTATCTGCAAGTATTTATCTTCGGTATTTTTAGCCTGTTAGCTTATCGACAAAAAGTGATGACTCCAGCGAGTTAACCTAACATTTAGGCACCGTCAGGTACTCAGACACGGACAGCAAAAAGCCCTCAACAGAGGGCTTTTTAATGACTAACGATAACGTAAGTTAACCGTTAAACCTTATCCTTTAGGGTAAGGGTGAGCGACGCCTTTGTGACAGTCGATACAGGTTTTTCTATCTTCTGGGGCTTTCTTGAAGTTATTGCTGTGCATTCTCACTGCCATTTTGCTCATATTTTCTGATTGGTTTTCATAAATACGGTTGTGACAGTTTTGACAGGTTGAAGAATCGATTGCACGAAGGTAATCACGCGCTAACTCAGCTTGTTCTTTACGGTTTTCATCTAACCATGCTTGCGTGTTAAAGCCATCGATAGTTAAGAAACCAATAACGTCCTTAGAAACGATGATCTTTTTCTTCAGGTATTGGAATGGTTCCTGTGCGATGTGACATTGCTGACACTGAACCACGATACCCACACGGTTGTTACCGTGGGCAGACGCCATCACTTCATCTTTCAATGAATGTTGGCTGTGGCAGCTCATACAGAATGCGTCTTGGCTGGTTGCATGTAAGGTTGTTTGGGTTGCGAAGTAGCCCACAACACCGATAACAATACCGACGACCAGTAGCGCCAGGATTGAATATTTTGCGCTAGGTTTAAATAGTGCACGCCAGTTCATCACTCTATCTCCAAAAATTGTCAAAATTAGTTTTTATAAGACTAGTTTATGTTCTTTCATTTATTAGAAATTTGATTTTAAGCCGAAATTTGCCGATTAAATTAACCTTAAAAGCGCAAAATGAGACTTAGCTCTAACTATTAGGACGACATTTGGTAAAAACCGCTAGCTGAGCTGCAATGCACTTTAACTAAAGCTAATGCAATCATCCCATAATCGCAAGTTAGCGATTATCGCGATGAGATTTGCCCTTTGAGAATCAATAACTATTGAAATCATTTCTAGAAAATAGAAATGTGATCCGGTCGAGGTTTTGTTTAATTATTGAAGGAGGCGGAGAAATAAATCATTAAAAACTAAAATTTGAACCGTATATGAAACTTTATCGGGCTAACTAAGGTCTCTAAGGGTAAGCAATCAATTTTCCGAGTTATCATGGCTAAATTTTGGATCACCATAGCAGTGTTATTTTCGCTAATCGCCCAATCGGCGATGGTGAGTGCTATGCCAACTTCAGCCAACACCAATGGCCACAGCAGTCAAACCATGCTGATGATGGATGCAGAAATGAACTGCACCATGCCAGATTGTGCTGCATCCGATTGCTTGCAACACTGCCAAGATAGTATGACAAATCATTGTCAAACCCATTGCCTATCATCACTTTACCTTGAGCCTGCAGTGCTAGAACTGGCCTTCGCCAACCCAGCAAGCAAGCGTATTGCCATCCAAGGCTGGGCGATGCAAACTGCCGACCTCGGGCTCACCACACCGCCTCCTAACTCCTATTCACTGTAAACGTCACTCGTTTTTTACAACGTAAAACCGACTAAACACCTTAGCTTGCGCCGCTGCATATTCGCACTGCAACTAGGTACAGAGAATTTTTGGAGTTTATTATGAAAACCACTTTATTGAACAAAAGCTTACTAGGCCTAACTTTCGTCATCGGCGCCTTATTAAGTAGCACCACAGTGACAGCCGCCAGCTTAAAAAGCACAGAGGCGCTCAGTGTTATCAGTATCAATGGTGTGCCAACGACGCCATTTAAGCCTATCCAACTCTCCGCCGGGAAAGTACTGCTCGAGCTAAAATATCAGGATATATTTGATTATCGCGCCGATGATAATGGCAACTGGGTTAAATCAGAACCGCTTTACTTAGTGTTGGATGTAAAGGCAAGTGATAGCTACCATATCACCCAGCCCAAAATAATGACTGAAGCTGAAGCGCGCCAATTTATTAAATATCCAACGATTCAACTCAGTATTAATGGTGACAAAGCGGGCGAATATCCACTGCAAAGCCACAGCCAACTGATGGCGAAAATGTTAGTCAGCAATCCCGCTTTCTAATTTAGACGAGTTAAATATTTAATTTGAGGCATGTGCTGAAATGTGAGTTAAATCATTACAGCATAATGCCTCTATGCTAGACTCGAGCCGTTCATCATTTGGAATACTTATGCATCACACACTCGGTCGTTACTTTTTAGTCATGTTCACTTTACTCGCACTCGTCGGGCAAAGTGTTGTGTCTAATGGTCACGCCATGGTGCCGCACACTATGGATATGAGTGCGATGAATCATGAAGCTTCCCCCAAAATGCACCATGCTGCCATGACGCAGATGAACACAGAGAACCCCTCTGACTCACATTCAATGGCCAACGCGGATTGCTGCAACGATAAAATGCTTCCCGGCGCGAAACAGCATTGCTGTGATGGCACCACATCATGTTCAAATGATTGTGGTCATTGTTTGACGATTTCAGTTGCTGGCACTCTATTCAGCCCACACCTCTGGCCCAGTGTGAGCATGAGCGATACTGCAATGGCCACTCCTATGCCTCATTTCCACTCGATCTCTTTGTCTTCGGCCTTTAAACCTCCGATAGCCTAGGCCTACTTTGCGCTTAATGGGCAAATCGCCCTCAAGAAGCCAAGCTAAAACGACAATCCAGTTAGCCCTAAGCTAACGCCAAATTTAGCCGTTTATTGTGGTGCCTTATCGTTAAATCGTGCACCCGAGTCTAGCAAAACGTTGTTAACTGAGCCGAATGCCAAGTTGTGGCATCAATCCGTCTATCGAAGCGAACCGCTTTGAACCACTGTGCTCACAGACGTTTATGCGCTCATATTCGGCCGTTAATCCGATGGAGTGAATAATATGAAAACACTAACTAATCTCGCCTTAATCGCATTCTTGCTGAGCAGCACTAGCGTGTTTGCCACGGCTGCGCCGCACGAACATCAACACGACAATGCAAATCCACAGCAACAAGCACAAGCCTATGTTTGCCCTATGCACCCCGAAGTGACTGGCAATAAAGGCGATACTTGCCCTAAATGCGGCATGGACTTAGAGCCAAAGGCGACGGAAGTAAAAACGGCTGAAGGTACGATGCACAACGCGCACGAACACCACTAAGCTAGGCTGGAGATGAGGCATATGAACCAATTTAATACAGTAAAAAAGCAGGCCCCTAAGGCCGTACTGATCTTGAGTAGCTTACTCATCAGTACGCCTTGGTTGAGCCATGCCCAGTTAGCGAACACACAAGAACCCGTTGCGACCGAAGCGGCAGTAAATTCTGCAACTGCGCCAAAGAATAATCCGTTAAATCAAGTGAAAACCTACACTTGTCCTATGCATCCCGAAGTGATCAGCCATGAGCCCGGTCGCTGCCCTAAGTGCAATATGTTTTTGGTTGAGAAACTTGATGCCGCGAACCCTACGGCCGAGCATGCACAGCATCAAGCCGCAGATCACCAAACCTCTGAACATTGGCAAACCTCTGCCGCCAAAGCTGCGAGTCAGGTATTCGATACCCCAACACCTAAGGCCGACAGTTTAGTTAAAGCCCAAAATCATGTGACAACAATCAAGTACGTTTGCCCTATGCATGCCCACATTATCAGTGATGTACCCGGCACTTGCCCTATCTGCGGTATGAACTTAGAAAAGGTCGAAACGGGCGGTAATACCCAAGAAATCAACATCAATGTATCCGGCAGCATGCAGCAAGCGTTGGCGTTAAAGGTGGCCAAGGTTGAACGCGACACACTGTGGAAATTTGTCGAAACCGTCGGTCAAATCGACTATGACGAAAGCCAAATCACCCATATCCATGCCCGCGTTACTGGTTGGATTGAAAAACTGATGATCAAATCCGTGGGTGATACCGTCAAGAAAGACCAACTGATCTACGAGATCTATTCCCCCGATTTAATCAACGCCCAAGATGACTACCTGCTCGCGATGGACACTGCTAAAGCAAACGGCCAAGGCCGCTACAAAGATTTGGTGCGCAATGCGGGCTTACGCTTATCCTTCCTTGGTTTTAACGACAGGCAAATCAAACAATTAGCCGAGTCACATCAAACCCAATATCGGGTACCTTTCTACGCCAAAGAAGACGGCATAGTGAAGGCTCTCGACATTCGCGATGGCATGTATATTCAACCGTCGACAGAAGTCATGTCTGTGGTGGATCTCTCCAAAGTCTGGGTGATTGCCGACGTCTTTGAGAACGAGCAAAGCTGGATTGCCAAAGGTCAGAAGGCCGAAATTGCCGTTCCCGCCATGAATATCAGCGGCATCGAAGGCACGATCGATTACATCTATCCTGAGCTTGATCCTGTCACTCGCAGCCTGCGAGTACGAGTAGTGCTCAACAATACCGAGGTAGATTTAAGACCTAAAACCCTCGCCAAAGTCTCACTATTCGGTGGCCCGAATAAAGATGTGCTAGTGATCCCGCAGGAAGCTTTAATTCAAACGGGTAAAGAAAACCGCGTGATCGTCAAGCAAACCGACGACAGCTTTACCGCCAAGGCCGTCACAGTCGGCATGATGAGCCAAGGTAAGGCCGAGATTATTTCAGGCCTGAATGAAGGTGAACGTGTGGTGATTTCGGGGCAATTCTTACTCGACTCCGAGGCTAGCCTCAAGGGCAGTTTAATGCGTTTAAGCAGCGGTCATCAGCACTAGGAGCGCGTTATGTTGAAATATATTATCGAGGCGTCCATCAGGCAGCGATTTATGGTGTTGATTATCGCCATCATGATCACTGTTTGGGGCGTACAGGAGCTGCGAAAAACGCCGCTCGATGCGCTGCCGGATTTATCCGATGTGCAAGTGATCATTAAAACCCCTTATCCGGGTCAAGCGCCAAAATTGGTTGAAGAACAAGTGACTTATCCCTTGTCGACCGCCATGTTAGCCGTACCTGGTGCTAAAACCGTGCGTGGTTATTCCATGTTCGGCGACTCTTACGTGTATGTCATTTTTGAAGATGGCACCGACATTTACTGGGCTCGCTCACGGGTGCTTGAATACCTGAGTCAGATCAGCAGCCGTTTGCCACAAAATGTGCAACCTTCCCTCGGCCCCGATGCGTCTGGCGTCGGTTGGGTGTTTGAATATGCGCTAGTCGATCGCTCCGGCAATTTAGATTTATCGCAACTCAAGAGTCTGCAGGATTGGTATCTCAAGCTAGAGCTACAAAGCGTGGCGGGCGTGTCTGAAGTCGCCACTGTCGGCGGCATGGAGCAAACCTATCAGATAGTGCTCGAGCCCGATAAAATGGCGATCTACAAGCTCGATATCGCCACCATTAAACAAGCCATAGACAAAGCGAACAGCGAAGCGGGCGGCTCAGTGATCGAGATGGCCGAAGCTGAATACATGGTGCGCGCCAAAGGCTATCGCCAGACGCTAGAGGATTTCCGTGAAATCCCCCTTGGCATCACTAGCCCTTCTGGCACAGGTTTAACCCTCAATGATGTTGCCACTGTGCGTAAAGGCCCAGCCTCTCGCCGCGGCATTGCCGAACTCGACGGCGAAGGCGAAGTCGTTGGCGGCATTGTGGTGATGCGTTACGGCGAAAACGCCTTAGCGACAATTGATGCGGTGAAAGCAAAACTCGAAGAACTCAAAGCCGGCCTGCCCGATGGGGTTGAGATTATCCCAACCTATGACAGATCTCACTTGATCCTTAAGTCCGTCGACAACTTGTTTAGCAAGGTCGTCGAAGAAATGTTGGTGGTCGGCTTAGTCTGTTTGCTGTTTTTACTGCATGCGCGCTCCACACTCGTGGCCGTGATCACCCTGCCGCTATCCATCCTTATCGCCTTTATCGTGATGAACAAGATGGGTGTTAACGCCAATATCATGAGCCTTGGTGGCATCGCCATTGCCATCGGCGCCGTGGTGGATGGCGCGATTGTGATGATCGAAAACTTGCACAAACATTTAGAGCATTTTAAAGCGAAACATGAGCGCGAACCCGATACGAAAGAGCATTGGCGCATAGTCACCGAAGCGTCGATTGAAGTCGGCCCTGCGTTATTTTTCTCATTGATTATTATCACCTTAAGCTTTGTACCTGTGTTTGCACTCGAGGCGCAGGAAGGTCGATTATTCGCGCCATTGGCCTACACTAAAACCTTCGCCATGGCAGCGGCGGCCTTTTTATCCATTACCTTAGTGCCGATTTTGATGGGTTACTTTATTCGCGGCAAAATCCCCAGCGAACGCAGCAATCCCATCAGCCGTTTCTTGATCGCGCTTTACCAACCTTCACTAAAACTGGTGCTGAAATTCCCTAAAGTCACCCTGATGTTAGCGTTAATCGCGCTGGCCAGCGCTTGGTATCCTATGACCCGCATGGGCAGCGAGTTTATGCCCGCACTCGAAGAAGGCGATTTGCTCTACATGCCAACGGCATTGCCCGGCATCAGTGCCAGCAAGGCCGCCGAAGTGTTGCAGCAAACCGACCGCTTGATCAAAACCGTGCCCGAAGTGGCCCGCGTGTTTGGCAAAGTAGGCCGCGCCGAAACCGCGACCGATCCCGCGCCGCTGACCATGCTTGAAACCACTATCATGCTTAAACCCCATGATGAATGGCGTGAAGGCATGACCTTAGATGGCATCATTGCCCAGCTACAGCAAACCGTAAAAGTACCTGGACTCACCAATGCTTGGGTGCAACCCATCAAAACCCGAATCGACATGCTCTCGACGGGGATCAAAACCCCTGTCGGCATTAAGATCACTGGGGCCGATGTCAACGAACTGCAAAGCATTGGCACTAAGATTGAAGCTATCTTAAGCAAAGTACCGCACACTAAGTCGGCTTATGCTGAGCGAAGTGGCGGCGGGCGTTATATCGATATCAGTCCGAAACTGGATGTAGCCGCACGTTACGGTATGACGTTGCAGGATATTCAAGATGTGGTGCGTTACGCCATCGGCGGTATGGACATTGGCGAGTCGGTACAAGGCGCCGAACGTTATCCAATCAACCTGCGTTATCCCCGTGAACTGCGCGACAATATTGAGAAGCTGCGCGAGCTGCCCGTGATCACTAAGTCGGGGCATTATCTGCCGCTACGTAACTTGGCCGACATCGAAATTAACGATGGCGCGCCTATGTTAAAGAGCGAGAATGGCCGCTTAATCTCTTGGGTGTTTATCGATATCGAGGGCACCTCTATCGGTGAGTATATTGCCACCGCGAAAACTGCCTTAGATACCGAACTCGTCGTCCCACCCCGTTACAGCTATAGCTTTGCGGGTCAGTACGAATATATGCAAAGGGTCGATGCTAAGCTTAAACAAGTGATCCCTATGGCGTTAGCCGTCATCTTCATCCTGCTGATGATGACCTTCGGCTCCACCATTCAGGCCAGCATTATTATGCTAAGCCTCCCCTTCGCATTGGTCGGCAGCACTTGGTTGTTGTATCTGCTGGATTACAACATCTCAGTGGCCGTCGCTGTCGGTATGATTGCCTTAGCGGGTGTCGCCGCCGAGTTTGGAGTGGTGATGTTGGTGTACCTCAATAACGCCATCAAACACAGGCAAGAAAAAGATAATTACCACAGCGTCAATGACTTGAAAGAAGCCTTGATTGAAGGCGCCGTTATGCGGATCCGCCCAAAAGCGATGACAGTGGCAACCATCTTCTTCGGCCTATTGCCCATTATGTGGGGCGCAGGTTCGGGTAACGATGTAATGCAAAAAATCGCCGCACCTATGGTAGGCGGTATGGTCACAGCGCCCATACTGTCGCTGTTTGTCCTGCCTGCACTCTATCTACTGATTTACTCGCGTAAATTAAACAAAGATGCTGCGCACGTAAGTTAACGGCAAGAGAGCACCCATAAAAATCCCCTCAAGCTATTAGGGTTTGAGGGGATTTTTCATTCAATCAGATTAAAAATCTAATTTAGCAGCCGTGCTACACATCACTCTGAGTAAAATAAGCCTCTTAGTTTATAACGCTTATGTGTACCATTAACTTAGCGCACCACAGGATTGACACGACTTACTGCAGCAGAAAGGATTCCATCACATGATTAAGCCATTTTGTATGACCATCAGCCGGATATGGCCGCAAGCACTTTCCCTTAAAAGCCTATCGCGTACGTTATTTGCGGCGTTCGGTTTATGCGCTGCGCTAATCATTTCAGCAGCACCTGCCTTTGCCGCGCCCGCTAGCGGCGAGTTTATTGCCGACAAACGCTGTGAGCTCTTTCAATCGAAAAATAAACAGACTAACCCGGACCAATGGCAGAGCAATATTGGTGAGCGCTATCCGGTACTCGAAATCCTCGGCAACAGCGCTAAACCTGACTGGCTACGAGTACGCACCAACGCAGTGAAGTCTCCCATGCGGTGGATTAGTGGCGATTGTGGTCAGTATCTGTCTAATATAGCAGGCAGTAATGTATCGACACCTGCAACAGCGGTAGAACCGGCGCAAACCACTACAGCATCGGACATTAAAGCCAAAAGCCGAGATAGCCTTAAAGAGCATGGCACACCAGAGAAACGCCAAGGAGATCAATGCCAAATCGGCGGTGAATTTGACGCCAACGTGCTGGCCTTAAGCTGGCAAAGTACCTTTTGTGAACTCTATGGCCGCCGCAAAGCCGAATGCCGCGCCCTCAGCCAAACGCCTGAATCGAGCCAGTGGCAACACTTCAGCCTGCACGGACTGTGGCCGAATAAACAACAATGCGGCACACGTTATGGCTATTGCAGCACAGTCAAACTGCAACCGAATGATTTCTGTACTTATCCTGAGCTTGAACTGAATTCATCGGTGCGCAAAAATTTAGAAGAAGTCATGCCAAGCGCCCAATATGGCACCTGTTTAGAACGCCACGAATGGTGGAAACACGGCACTTGCCGTAGCCAAGACCCTAACGAGTACTTTTTATTGGCAACCCAGCTGACCCAAGCGGTCAATGCCTCGGCATGGGTACAAAAATTTATTCATGACAACATAGGTAAGAGTGTCAGTAAAAGTGAGTTAAACCAAAGTTTTGATAGCAGTTTCGGTCAAGGTGCTCACGCTAAAATGAGCCTAGAATGTGGCAAGGGATTACTGAGTGAAGTCCGCATTAACTTGCCCGAGGTCATTAAAGCCTCAGACTCCTTGCCTAGCCTACTCGCCAAAGCTAACAAGGCAGGCAGAGGCTCCTGCCCTGAGACAATCATGATTGATAATGCTAATTAAACAAATGGTTAGACGAATAAAAACGGCGACTGAGTGTCGCCGTTTTTAATCTTAAATATGACTCGTCCTAAATATGGCCTTACATCTGATTAAGCTCGATCACCGCAAAGGTGGCACCTTGGGCATCAGCTATCACAGAGAATCGACCCACATCGGGGATATCACTGGGCGAAATACACACTTGCGCGCCTAACGCTTGGGCTTTTTCTGCAAATGCATCGCAATCGGCTACGGCAAAATAAAGCAGCCAATGGGGAGAGATATCGCCCCATTCGGGCATTATGGTCATCATACCGCCGATGGATTGACCATCAACTTGCCACTCAGAATATTCGATGTCCGGCATGTCGCTGGGCGAGTTAGTCCAAGGGAATATTTTGCAGTAAAAGGCTTCCTCAGCGCGTGGCTCTCTACAAGCCAGCTCAACCCAGCAAAGGGTATTGAGTTCACCCTGACGGCGAGCACCGATATGATTCTTCGCTTGCCACAGCGCAAAACGTGCGCCTTGTGGATCGCTCACCTGCGCCATCACGCCCGCATCAGCGACAATATGCGGCCCCATGTGCACTTGGCCACCCGCCGCTTGAATCGCTGCAATGCTGGCATCCATATCATCAACGGCAAAGTAGACACGCCAATGGCTAGGGATCTGCGACTCTGACTCGGGGATTTGGTACATGGCACCTAAATCATCCCCCGCTAAATTGAATAGCGAAAAATGACCTTCTGGGATCGGCATGTCAACTGAGTCCCAACCAAATAACGCTTGGTAGAATGCCTTAGCAGCTTGCCAATCGTGGCTTGCGAGTTCAACCCAACATGCATGTCCTTGTGCGTACTGAGTAATTTTCATCATTGGCTCCTTCGTTTTTACAATCATTCGAGTTAAGCCTGAGTTCGGGCTTCTGTCCAGTGTCGGGATAAAAAAGATCTGCAGGATTAAAACTCAATCGCTAAATACAAAAAAGCCCTCACGCAGAGGGCTTAAATCATCGAAACAAATTAGGAATATTGCGGCAGTAAATTTGCCATCGCGAGCAGATGACAAGCACCCGTGACTATGCCAAATAACACCACAAGAATAATCAGCGGCGTACCGCCTATCACTCTAAAACCTGTGCTCTCGGGGAATAACTGCCGCGATTTATAGGCCATCAGCGCCGGGACGATTACCGCCCACACTGTCGCCGCTAATGCCGCAAAGCCAATCGCCACTAAAAAGCCGTCGGGGAACAGTAATCCTAAAATCGTTGGCGGCACAAAGGTCACTAACGCGGTTTTCATCCGGCCCGAGCGCGAATCGTCAAAACCAAACAAGTCGGCGAGATAATCAAACAGACCTAAGGTCACCCCTAAGAAAGATGAAGCCACGGCCAAGTTAGCAAACAGGGTCAACATACTGTTCAACCAGCTACTTGCCATCACCTCGGACAAAGCGCCCACCAAGACCCCCATATTGCCGCCTTGACCAATAATATCGATAAACTGGCTGCGGGGAATATTGCCCATAGTCGCCACTAACCAACAGGCATAAATCACCAGCGCGATAAAGGTGCCGACGAAAATCGCCTTGATAATGGTGGTGGAATCTTTGCCGTAATACTTCACTAAGCTGGGAACGTTACCATGGTAGCCAAAGCTGGCAAGACCAAAGGGTAGCGCCGCCCACAGATAAGGTGAAAAGCTATTATTACCATCGGGTTCGAGCAACTTAGTCACATCGATTTCGATCAGTAAATTGCCAATAGCAAGGAAGAAGGTAATGATCATACCGCCGAGCATAATCGTGGTAATGCGATCCACGGCCTTAGTGCTGATCAATACAATACTCGCCAACACTATGGCAAACACCAGCCCAGCAACACTTTGCGGTAACTCAATTCCCATGCCCTGCAAGCTGTGGTTTACAATCGAACCACCGCCGCTGATATAGGCATAGGTCAAAATATACAGCACGAACGCGATAGAAACGCCGTTCACTATCCGCCAAAACTGCCCTAAGGTTTGCTTGCTTAAAGTATCGAAGCTGGCACCGGGTTCGAAATGCAAATTGGTTTCGAGCAACAATAAGCCCGACATCAACATGCAAAACCAAATGCCTAATAACATTAAAATCGAATAGCCAAACCACATACCTGCACCGACCACGGGCAGAGAAAACATCCCTGCACCTACGGTCGTGCCAGCAATAATCATGGCGCCGCCGAGCAAGGACTTACCTGCGGGCTTATGCTTAGCCGCATTCATATGATTTGCCATTAAACTGTATGCTCCGCGGTGACACTCGCCACTATCGTTTGTTTCACTGACGGACGTAATAAGCTATTGGCTTGATCTCGTATGCGATTGATATTGGACTTATCTTGGTTATCCGCTAGATAGCCCAATTCTTTGAGCTTAACGCTCAAGGTGCCGTAAAGTTTCTTATCGTAGAACTCAGGCGCAGTAATGCCATGCAAAGCGCCTAAACGCTGGGCGAGTAGATGACTCTCAGACTCAAGTTCTGAGCGCTCCATCTTAGGTCTGTTTGCTAACAGATTGAAAATAATGGCATAGCGTTGCAGGGTCTCGCTTACTGAACTGGCTAACAATAATAGTTGGCTAGTGTGCTCTGGCACGACAGCTAAGGTATCAGTCTCGACCACTAACCCTTGTTCAATGAAGAAATCCAGCACTTGATTGACATAGGCAGGTACATCTTTAATGCCCATAAAGAGTTCTGCTTTCAGTAGCGGATAAAAATCGGCAACGATTGACACCACTTGCTGACGCGGGATCTGCTCATTATGCGTTAAGCAGCTCGCAATTAATGACGGCACAATAAATAAGTGAATGATATTGTTACGATAGTAAGTCATAGACACAGCCTGACTCGCTTCGATAGACACGATTTCACCTAAAGGATCGGCACAAACAACAAACTTATTCAGCTCTAAACCTTGCTGCACTAAATGCTTACCATCACCTTCGGCAACCGAAGTATAAGTAGTGTAAGGCACTTTTTTGAGTAGGGTCAGATACAGATCAAGCTGACGCTCCAACAGACTGCGCTCTAAGGCATTTTGATCTGTGGCCAGCAACACTAAACTCGTCAAGGTCACCGAACTCGCCGCCGCCGCATCGTTGATATTTGTCATCACTCGATTCGCTAGCACGTTTACCGCTGGCGTTAACCAACTCGGTTTTTGCTCAGGATCATCGGCTACCTCATTACGCCAGTTTGGCGCACGCTCATTTAAGAAGTTTTGCAGGGTAATGGGCTCGCCAAAGTTCACATAACCTTGGCCGAAATTACCCAGTTTGCGGATCGCGCCAAACACTTGCCACACAGATTCTTTTTTCTTTTTCTTACCGCTTAATTCTTTATGGTAAGTCGCTACCTCCATCACATGGTCGTAGCCTAAATATACAGGCACTAGCGTGACTGGACGCTCGATACCGCGCAGCACGCTGTTCATCGTCATAGCGATCATGCCAGTTTTGGGCGCCAATAGACGCCCCGTACGTGAGCGGCCGCCTTCGGAGAAATATTCCACCGAATAACCTTTAGCAAACAGTTGATCTAAATATTCACGGAATACTGCGGTATACAGCTTGTTGCCATTAAAACTACGGCGGATAAAGAAGGCACCACCGCGACGGAACATAGGTCCGGCGGGCCAAAAGTTGAGGTTAATACCGGCAGCAATGTGCGGCGGAACCATGCCTTGATAGTACAAAATATACGATAACAGCAGGTAATCCATGTGGCTGCGATGACAAGGCACATAAACAATCTCGTGACCATCGTGGTGCAACTGGCGAACTTGCTCGGCGCCTTTAATGTTGATCCCGCTGTAAAGCTTGTTCCACAACCAAGTTAAAAAACGCTCAGCAATACGCACTAAACTATCTGAGTAATCTGCTGCGATTTCATCAAGGTACTCAATAGCCGTCTCGCGCGCTTGGGTCTCAGAAATCTTTTTGTTGGCCGCTTCTTCTTGAATCGCTTTACGCAGCGACTCGGATTTGAGCAACGAATGAAATAGTGCTTGGCGATTTGGCAACACAGGTCCAGTCATCACCTTACGTTGACGACGGAAATGCACCCGCGCGACCCGCGCTAACTTATGAGCGATCCCCATGTCAGTGCCGTGTTCGTCGGCCATGTATCGCAGGGATACCGCATTCGAAAATTGTACGAAGTTATGTCGACCTAAGAACAAAATCATCAAGCACTTGCGCAGCCAAGTCGGGTTTTCCCGCTCAAACACAGCCGCCTTCATAGTGTCGTCTTCTTTCCCTGGCGTCCGGCCCCAATACAGGCTCACGGGCACCAGTTGAATGTCTAATTCAGGGCGTTCCTTATGCACGGCCAACAAACGCATAAAGCATTCGAGGAAAGGCTCGTTACCGGCACGCTCGCCAAACAGCGGCTTACGCCCTTGAAGGCAGACAACCCGAGGCGCAATCACACCGTTTGCCACTAAAGGCTCATAGGGGCTCGGCAGTCCTAACTTAGCCGTAATTTCGCTCAGGGCAGCGATGTCACTCAGCGATTCCGTTTTCATCACATAAGCAAGGGGTCTGGAGGCATCCAGATTCAGATCGGCAAAGGGATCCTGAGGCACAACAATAGTGTGCACTAAGTGTTTTTGGATCCAGCGTAATGATTTCAACCAAAGAGAGTCGTGTTTAGGCATTATTCTTATGCAATTAAGTACGTTTACTAGCCCGGTAGAATACCAGACTATGGGTAATATTCGCTAATTCTCTCCAACATAGCTAAAAAGTGGTTAATACTTGCGCTGCAAATAATACTGTATATACTAACAGTAACTGTATAGAAAAACAGGAAATACCATGAGACCTTTGACGCCACGCCAAGCTGAAATTTTAGAGCTAATTAAACGAAATATTGCCGATACTGGCATGCCACCCACACGGGCAGAAATCGCGACCCGTTTAGGTTTTAAGAGCGCCAATGCGGCTGAAGAGCATCTTAAAGCGTTGGCGAAAAAGGGCTGCATTGAGATCATGCCAGGCACATCGCGGGGCATTCGTCTGACTGCGGAAGTCGAAGAAGTAACTGAAACAGGTTTACCGCTTATCGGTCAAGTAGCTGCTGGCGAACCTATTCTCGCCCAAGAACATGTTGAACAGTACTACCAAGTCGACCCAAGCATGTTCCATCCCGCCGCCGATTTTTTACTGCGGGTTAAAGGCGACAGCATGAAGAATATTGGCATTCTCGAAGGAGATTTGCTGGCAGTTCATAAAGTACAACAAGCTAGAAATGGTCAAGTGGTTGTCGCTAGAGTCGACGACGATGTCACTGTTAAACGTTTCGAAAAAAAAGGTAATGTGGTCTATCTACACGCCGAAAATGAAGACTATTCCCCGATTAAAGTGGATTTAGGCTATCAAAGTTTAACAATTGAAGGACTCGCCGTCGGTGTGATCCGTAATGGAGATTGGCTATGAACAAACTACTTGGCAATGCACCCCGCCACCCGGGCTTGTGGCTCGATGAAGTCCGTGATGCCGACTATGACTGGCACCATGCACCTATCGCCTGCATGCCAACGAAGACTCAAGGTCGCCAAGAATTAATCCATCTGAGCGCGCAACTCGCCCAGTTAAGCCAACAGGGCCGTTGGTTAGTGCTCATCAACCCGCCGAGTATTGGCTACAAACAAATGCTCGCCAATGCAGGCGTGCGTATGGATAGAGTCTTGCTGGTGCACGCGAAAGATGAAGTGGAAACCCTGTGGGCGATGGAAAAAGCCTTAACAAGTGGTACGTCCAGTGCGGTTATTACTTGGACCCAATCATTAGATGCACGCGATAATCGTCGCCTGCAAATTGTCGCTAAAAGTGCCCGCGCCATGGGCATAGTGCTAGAAGACGTAAACAGTCACTTACATGGCGACGTACGCATTGAGCAAGGTAGCCTCTTCGGCCAACAATCTTTTTTTAGCGCTGTACATTAAATATTCATTTAATTTTTTACCTTGAAAGCCGCCTCGCCTATGAATGTGAGGCTTTTTTTTGGCAATTTTTCAGACAATTAGATAAATAAGTGATCTTGATCAATATTTAAACAGCAAGTATGGTTGGTTTAGTCGGCGATGATATATCGCCGCCCGTGGCAAATAAATCGAGCCGTAATCGAGTTCAAAATGCCACTAAAAATAGAGAACAGATTTATTTCAGTCGTATGTGCCAGCGTGGCTAATACCAGCAGTAATAATACTTAATTAAAAGTAACAGCCGCCAACGCACGTTGAAGTCAAAAAAGCTTTTTTGGGAACTGAAGAGTTTGCATAGAGTTGAGACTTACTGTGTTGCTCTTCTTTGTAGTTGCTATTCGCAATTGGCAGAGGAGAAGTCTTGTGAAGCAATTGTTGTATTGTTTACTCGTGGTGTTATTCGCACCACCGTTGGCCGCCGCGGACATGCGGTTCAACATGACCCCTGGCGTAACCGAGATCAGTGGCAAGGTTTATCACTTGCACATGACCATCTTGTATATCTGCTGCGCCATTGGCCTTGTGGTCTTTGTCGTGATGATTTACGCCATGATCAACCACAGAAAATCCAAAGGCGCTGTCGCGTCCCACTTTCACGAAAGCACTAAAGTTGAAATCGCTTGGACGATTCTGCCATTTATCATTTTGATCTTAATGGCGATTCCTGCGACAAAAACCTTAATTGCGATGGAAGATCCCAGCGACGCCGATCTGACCGTTAAAGTCACGGGTTCCCAATGGAAATGGCATTACAGCTATTTCGATCAAGACATTGATTTTTACAGCATACTCGCAACCCCTAGAGCACAAATCGACGGTACCGAAACCAAGGGTGAACACTACCTATTGGAGGTCGATAAGCCGCTCGTTCTGCCGATAAATCGCAAAATCCGCTTTTTGATGACCTCTGAAGATGTCATCCATTCATGGTGGGTACCTGCTTTTGCCGTGAAGAAAGATGCCAACCCAGGATTTATCAATGAGGCTTGGACTCGCATCGACAAACCCGGTATTTACCGTGGTCAATGCGCCGAACTTTGCGGTAAAGACCATGGTTTTATGCCGATCGTAGTGCAAGCCATACCCGAAGCCGAGTTTGAAGCTTGGGTGACGGAGCAGAAACAAGCCGCAGGCGCGGCGGCAGAAGCCGCTCAAGCCGCTTTATCACAGACCCTTAGCAAAGATGATCTGATGACCCAAGGTGAGCAAGTTTACCTCGGGCACTGCGCAGCCTGCCACCAGCCCAATGGCGAGGGGTTACAAGGCGTATTCCCACACCTCAAAGGCAGTCCGATAGCAACGGGACCGCTCAGCGGCCACCTTGAAATTGTGCTCAACGGTAAAACGGGTACGGCTATGCAAGCCTTTAGTAAGCAATTGACTGCACAAGAAATTGCCGCTGTGATTACCTATGAGCGTAATGCTTGGGGCAATAATACTGGCGATGCTGTACAGGCCAAAGACGTCAACGAGCACATGAACGGTAGTGCAGGCACACAGGCACCTGCTACCGCACCAGCCAATACGACCCCAACTCCCGCACCTACAACTGAGCCCGCAGCAGTTGTCGACTCCGCAACCATAGTGGATCCGGCGAGCCTCCCCACTCTCACCCATGAGGCACTGATGGCCGAAGGTGAAACTGTCTACACCACCACTTGTGCGGCCTGCCATCAGTTGACGGGAGCTGGCATACCACCCGCCTTCCCCGCCCTCGCTGGCAGTGCTATCGCCACTGGGCCCGTCGCCAATCATCTCGATATTGTGATGCACGGCAAAACAGGCACGGCTATGCAAGCATTTGGCAAACAACTCAGCCCACAGCAACTCGCAGCAGTCATTACCTATGAGCGCAATGCTTGGGGCAACAATACCGGCGATACAGTGCAACCTGCTGATATCGCAAGCCATGGACAGTAGGGGATTATGATGAGCACAATGACTCAAGATCAAACCGCAGCCCATGATGACCATCATCATGGTGCGCCAAAGGGCATCATGCGCTGGGTGCTAACCACCAACCATAAAGACATAGGCACTTTGTATTTATGGTTCAGCTTCATTATGTTTTTAACCGGTGGCGCTATGGCCATGGTGATCCGCGCTGAACTGTTTCAGCCCGGATTACAATTGGTCGAGCCCAATTTTTTCAACCAAATGACCACAGTCCATGGGCTGATTATGGTGTTCGGCGCCGTGATGCCAGCCTTTACTGGGCTCGCCAACTGGCTGATCCCTATGATGATTGGGGCGCCCGATATGGCGCTGCCACGGATGAATAACTGGAGTTTTTGGATCTTACCCTTCGCCTTTACCATTTTGCTCAGCTCACTGTTTATGGAAGGCGGCGGGCCTAACTTTGGTTGGACCTTCTACGCGCCACTATCAACCACTTATAGCCCCGATAGCACGGCACTCTTCGTGTTCTCTATTCATATCATGGGGATAAGTTCAATTATGGGCGCAATCAACGTGATTGTGACCATAGTGAACTTACGTGCGCCCGGCATGACATGGATGAAGTTACCGCTATTTGTATGGACTTGGCTTATCACAGCATTCCTGCTGATCGCTGTGATGCCCGTCCTCGCGGGCGCTGTAACTATGGTGCTGACCGATAAGTTTTTCGGCACTAGCTTCTTCGACGCCGCGGGGGGTGGCGATCCTGTGATGTTCCAGCATATTTTCTGGTTCTTCGGCCACCCTGAGGTCTACATCATGATTTTGCCGTCCTTTGGCATTATCTCCGCCATAGTACCCGCCTTCAGCCGCAAACCATTATTTGGCTATGCATCAATGGTTTATGCCACTGCCAGTATTGCAATTCTGTCGTTCCTCGTGTGGGCGCACCACATGTTCACTACAGGCATGCCAGTGTTTGCCGAGCTGTTCTTCATGTATTGCACTATGTTGATTGCGGTGCCAACGGGGGTGAAAGTGTTTAACTGGGTCGCGACTATGTGGCGCGGTTCACTCAGCTTCGAAACCCCTATGTTGTTCGCCGTGGCCTTTATCATACTCTTCACCATTGGCGGGTTTTCGGGGTTAATGCTCGCCATTACGCCAGCCGACTTCCAATACCACGACACCTATTTTGTGGTGGCGCATTTCCATTACGTGCTCGTGACTGGGGCGATTTTCTCCATCATGGCGGCGGCCTATTACTGGCTCCCTAAGTGGACGGGGCACATGTACAACGAGCGACTGGGACAATGGCATTTCTGGTGTTCGGTGATTTCGGTCAACGTACTGTTTTTCCCGATGCACTTCCTTGGGCTAGCTGGTATGCCAAGGCGTATCCCCGATTACTCGATTCAATTTGCCGATGTTAATCAAATCGTCTCGATTGGTGGCTTCGCCTTTGGCTTATCGCAATTGATTTTCTTAGTGTTAGTCATCAAGTGCATCCGTGGCGGCGAGAAAGCCCCCGCTAAACCTTGGGAAGGTTCCGAGGGTTTAGAGTGGACATTGCCAAGCCCAGCGCCTTACCACTCCTTCACGACACCACCTGAGGTGAAATGAAATGACGAACCATCACCAGCCAGAAAAACCTAAGTCAAATCGAAAGCTTATCAGCATGCTCGTCATGGGCTGTATTAGTATGTTTGGTTTTGGGTTCGCGCTGGTGCCGCTATACGATGTGCTGTGTGAGAAGCTAGGGATTAACGGTAAAACCTCCAATACTGCCAGTAATTATCAAGCGATAACCATAGATACTAGTCGTGTTGTCACAGTGGAATTTATCTCCCAAGTGCAAACGGGTATGCCGTGGAAATTTGAGCCGCAAACCAAGCGGCTCGAAGTTCACCCCGGCGAACTGATACACACAGCATTTTTGGCACGCAATGTGTCAGACAAAGCCACGGTCGGTCAGGCGATACCTTCAATATCACCCGGCCAAGGTGCAGCATATTTTAATAAAACGGAATGTTTTTGCTTTAATCAACAGCACTTAGCGGCTTCGACCAGCGCTGAGTTGCCGCTCATTTTCTTTGTGGATCCTCAGTTACCTGAATCCATCCACACTCTGACCCTCTCTTACACCCTCTACGACATTACCGACAAGCAGTTAGCGTCTGCCATAGAGCAAGGAGCTGCAAAATGACCACAAAACATGAAAATTACTATGTTCCCGCCCAAAGTGCTTGGCCCATCATTGGCGCTATAGGATTGTTTCTAATCGCCTTGGGTGCAGGGCACTTTGTCCATCAACTAAAATCGGGCGCATCGGGTGGCGGTTATATCCTGCTAGCGGGTATCGCCGTAATCCTCTTTATGCTGGTTGGCTGGTTTAGAACCGTGATCAACGAATCTATGACTGGGCTTTATTCGCACCAAATGGATAGATCCTTTCGCCAAGGCATGAGCTGGTTTATTTTTTCAGAAGTGATGTTCTTCGGCGCATTTTTTGGTGCGTTATTTTATGCCCGTATGGTCGCAGTGCCTTGGCTCGGTGGCGCCTCCAATAATGCCATGACCCACGAAGTACTCTGGCCACAATTCGAAGCCGTTTGGCCGTTGCTCACTACGCCAGATGGCACCAAAACCGAAGCGATGCCGTGGAATGGCCTGCCGTTAATCAACACTATCGTGCTGCTGACCTCCTCAGTCACCTTACATTTTGCCCATGTCAGCCTAGAGAAAGGCAAGCGCTCGGCCATCACACTATGGCTCGGGATCACCATTCTTTTGGGTATGGGTTTCCTTGCCTTGCAGGCCGAAGAATATATGCATGCCTACCATGAAATGGGGCTCACCCTGACCTCAGGGGTTTATGGCAATACCTTCTTCCTCTTAACTGGCTTTCACGGCATGCATGTCTCGCTCGGCACTCTGTTTTTATTAGTGTTGTTTTTCAGAGTGTTGAAGGGTCACTTTAGCGCGGATAAGCATTTTGCTTTCCAAGCGGGGAGTTGGTATTGGCACTTTGTCGATGTGGTCTGGCTGTGTTTGTTTATTTTCGTCTACGTACTTTAAGGCTTTAGTAAGGCGTGGGATTGGGGCTGATTAACCCAGTCCCTAAGGCCACCAGCAGCAACAGAATAACGAGTACCGAGAAAATCACCCGGCGACCAAGATAACGGCTCATAGGCACTTTATCGTCACCTTTAACCATAATAAACAAGGCCCTACCTAGATTAAAAATGATGAACAGCAACAGCAGAACTAAGACCAATTTAAAAATGAATAGGGTATTCATGCAATATCCTTATGTTCTGCTGAATAAATTAACGGTTTTTTTACTGATCTTGACTGTGGCTGTATTCGTGATGTTGGTCAAGTTGGGTCTATGGCAATTAGCCCGCGGCGAAGAAAAAACCATGCTGTTAGCCCAAATGGAGGCAAGACAATCCTTGCTGCCATTAAGTTTTGAGCAGCTCCAACTCAAAATCGATAAGGAAGGCGTAACAGGTTATCGACTGCAAGTGCACGCCATACCCGCGAGCTCGCAAATATGGCTGCTGGATAATCAAATCTATCAGGGCCAAGTGGGCTATTTAGCCTTTCAGCCCCTGCAAGTGACTGCGGGTCAACCTTGGTTACTGGTCGAATTAGGTTTTGTCGCGGCCAGTACCCACCGTGATGAGTTGCCCCACATCAGCCCACTTAGCGGTGAATTGAATATCGAAGGTCGGCTTTATCAAAAGCAAATCAATCCCTTGAGCCAGGCTTTAATGGCAGAAACGGGGACAAGTATTCGCTTTCAGAATTTGAATATACCGGAAATGGCGCAGCTGTTAGGCCACCCTTTACTCGATGCAGTGCTGCAACCGGATGAGCTACCCGCCCTCGCCTTGCCACATCCTTGGCAGCCCTTCCCACTATCGGCGCAAAAACATTGGGGTTATGCGCTGCAGTGGTTTTCGATGGCAGCCGTGTTTGCTGGGCTCATGCTGTGGCAAGGGATTAAGTATGTAAAACGCCATAGTGCCGAAACAATCGCAAACTCAAGGAGCGAATAGGGAAATTCGTACCATACTTAGCAAGATACAAATAAAAACTAAATAAATATAAAACAATAAATTAGGGATAATTTGAATGAGAGGAGCAAGCATGAACTCCCAGAATAAATCGAAACACAAGGCATTGGGCTTATTGTTGCTGGCGTTTATCGCGCCCGTGGTGATAGCCAAGCTAGTGCTGAGCCTGAATTTATACCACGGCGGCGCCACCAATCATGGCGAGCTGATCAATCCTGAGACCAGTTATGCCAGCCTTGGGGTTGAGAATCCCAATCCCAAAGAATGGCAACTGCTATATTTACTGCCCGCCCAATGCGACGATGCTTGCCGCGAACGCCTGTATATTTTACGCCAAAGCCACACTGCTTTAGGGCCAGATCAGGCACGAGTCGAACCACTGATCCTCACCCATCCCGACAGCGATCTCAATGCTTTAAGCGCCTTTCACTTCAACACACGTCCCGCCAATGCTGGCTTAAACCATTGGCTAGATGAACAGCAGCTGATCATAGTCGATCCCTTAGGCAGCTTAGTGCTGCGCTATCCCCAAGTGCAGGGCAGAGAAGCCCATTTAGCTCAAGGCAAGGCCTTGATTGCGGATCTGCGTAAGTTGTTAAAACTGTCGAGGGTAGATTGATGCAGCTAACTTGGGTCCTACGCTTAACCTTAGTCTTTACCTTGTTGGTGATCTTAATGGGCGCTTACACTCGCCTATCGGATGCGGGGCTCGGCTGCCCAGATTGGCCGGGGTGCTACGGCCATATCAAGGTGCCCACCCAAGACCATGAAATCGCCCATGCACAAACCATCTTCCCCGATCATGATATCCACCCAGAAAAAGCTTGGCTGGAGATGATCCACAGATATATCGCCGGCGGACTTGGCTTACTGGTGTTATTCATCTTAGTGCTGTGTTTGAAAACGCCAGAAGCACCGAAAAAATTGCCGCTCATCATAGTGCTATTGATCCTCTTTCAAGCGGCACTCGGCATGTGGACAGTGACGATGAAACTCATGCCCATAGTGGTGATGTCGCATCTTATTGGTGGCTTCAGCCTGATTTCTCTGCTGTTACTACTCTATCTGCGAACCCGACCACGGCGGATCTTTAATAGCGAAACCTATGCCCGCAATCTGGCACCGCTGGCACTGGTGAGCCTATTCGTTCTTGTAGGACAGATTATGTTGGGCGCTTGGACATCATCTAATTATGCGGCGCTCGCCTGCACCGCTTTACCCATTTGCGAAGGCAATTGGGTGGATAATTTGGCAATAGCGGAAGCCTTTTCACCGTTTCAAGGCCAACACCACAGTTTCGAATTTGGGGTGCTCAATTACCCAGCCCGTATGACTATCCACATCGCCCACCGAATTGGCGCTATCGTTACCGCGAGTTTATTACTCGTGCTCGCCTATCGATTATTTGTTGGCGCTGCTGGGATGAGGGCCTTAAGCCTCTTATTGGTAGGGCTAGTGATCCTACAAGTGAGCTTAGGTATTTCTAACGTAGTGATGCATTTACCACTCGGCATTGCCGTGTCTCACAATGGCGGGGCGGCATTACTGCTGCTGACCTTAGTCGCAATCAACTATTTTTTATGGCGCAAAGCATAAGCGAGGGATCCAAGATGGCAAAACCACTCTCAATCACCAGTAGCCTACCCACGTTCAGCGTGACATGGCGCGCCTATTTTGAAATGACCAAACCTAAAGTGGTCGCACTTATGCTGCTCACTGTCTTAGTCGGCATGTGTTTGGCCGTGCCCAATGCTGTGCCCGTTCAACCTTTACTCGCTGGTATGCTGGGCATTGCCATGATGGCGGGCTCGGCGGCGGCGTTGAATCATCTGATCGATCGCCGTATCGATGGCTTAATGGCGCGCACCTACAATCGCCCGCTGCCTAAGGGACGCATTTCGGCAACCCGCGCGTTAATTTTCGCTGCCAGCTTAGGTAGCCTTGGCTTTATCGTCTTATATTCCTTAGTAAATCCACTCACGGCTTGGCTCACCTTTGCCAGCTTGATTGGTTATGCCTTGGTTTATACGGCCTATTTGAAGCGCGCGACATCACAAAACATTGTGATTGGCGGCCTTGCGGGAGCCATGCCACCCTTGCTGGGATGGACGGCAGTGACGAACGAATTTCACGGCCATGCGCTGTTGTTAGTGATCATCATCTTTACGTGGACGCCGCCACATTTTTGGGCTCTGGCCATTCACAGACGCGCCGAATATGCCAAAGTGGATATTCCCATGCTGCCCGTTACCCACGGTGTCGAGTTTACTAAAACCTGTATTCTGCTTTACACAGTATTGCTGGCAATTGCTTGCCTATTACCTGTGCTGGTTGGCATGTGTGGGCCCGTGTATTTCGTCTGCTCGAGTTTACTCAGCACCGGATTTATCTATAAAGCATGGCAACTCAAATATCGGGATCATGATGGCTTGGCGATGCAAGTGTTCCGCTTCTCTATCTATCATTTGATGTTGTTATTCATGGCATTACTTCTCGACCACTATTTGTGGAACTAGTGTATGCAACTCGTTTGTCGCGCTAACCTGTCGTTATGGAGCCAATAATGCAGAAAAGAATTTTAGTCATCGCCATATTATTGATCGGCCTTGGCGGCCTATTTGCGGTGAAATTTAATCCCCCGAAACCTATCGAGCTAGAGAGTGGTTTTTTGTTTCCTCAGGCCTATGAATTAGCGCCCTTTGAATTGGTTGATCAACATCAGCAGGCTTTTACCAACGCCAGTTTGCAGGGGAAATGGAGCTTATTCTTTATCGGTTTTACCTTTTGCCCCGACGTTTGTCCTACGACCTTAAATAAACTCGCGGCGGCTTATCCCGATCTAAACAAAATTGCGCCATTGCAGGTGGTGTTTTTATCCGTCGACCCCAAACGGGACACACCGGATAAACTCCTGACCTATGTTAATTTTTTCAATCCAGAATTTAAAGCGGTCACGGGCGAGCAGACACAAATCTTCCCGCTCACCCGCAGCTTAGGACTGACCTATGCCATGGTCGGTGAAGGGGAAAACTACCAAGTCGACCATAGTGCGGGTTATGTGTTGGTGTCGCCGCAGGGAACGCGAGTCGCAGTGTTTAAGCCTACGGCAGCGTTAGGCAAACCGCCGCAGGTGTTAAATGATGAAATGATTAGCGATTTTAGAAAAATAGTGGCGCAATACAAACCTAGCCGTTGATCACTCTTTGACCCAAGAGCCATCGTCCTTTGGCCTCACCCAAGGCTGAGAAAACCAATAGTAGCCATTGCGCGCCTTACTCGGCGCAGTGCAGTTGTAACGCGAACGACCCGCAGGTAAGGCTAAATCCGCTTGAACACTAAACTCGTTCTCACTCAACCAAGTCGGCTGTTTTGAACCTTGGCCTTGGATATAACACATCACTTGCTTAGCCGAGATATCGCTCATATCTAGGGTGACTTTAAGCTCTGGGCGCCAATGGCCGCCCTTTAACTCAGGATCACTAGGACTCTGCGCAATCACAGGCATATTTAAACTGTATAGCTTGGCCTTAAGGCTTTTTAAATCAGCATATTGTCCTGCAACAGGGAAACGCGGCAGCGCCGTTAATGGCGAATAGGGCCCAGCGGCACCCGATTGTTGCCCCAAGGCGACAAAGCCGTTCTCAGTTAACATATCCTGCAAGGCTTGATTGTACTCACCGTAGGGATAAGCCAGCATTTTGAAATTGTGACCTGTGGCATCCAAAATGGCTTTTTCTGTGTCTAAAACATTGGCCTTTACCCTCGCTAGCCACTGCGCCTGTGATTCATTTTCTAAGGCGCGGATCAAATGTTCGTGCGCCCAACTGTGGTTAGCAATATCGGCGCCTTCCTTGGATAGCGTTATCAGCTCATCCCAAGTCATCATCTCGGTAAACTTTTGTTTAATCGGCTCAATTGCCACAAACAAGGTGTAGGGAAATCCAAATTCCTTTAGGATAGGATGCGCCGTAGTGGCTATGCTGCGATAACCATCGTCGAAGGTAATCGCGACTGTTTTCGCAGGTAAATCTTGTTTTTGCTTTATCGCTTCAACTACCTGAGAAAGCGGGATCACCTTAAAGCCATCATCGGCTAGAAACTGCATTTGCTCACGAAATTGCGCGGGCGTCACGCTTGTGGCCGCCGGAGTGGTTTCTGACACATGGTGATATTGCAGAATGACCACGGCATGGGCAGAAAACGTCATTAGCCCTATGAGTGCCAACAGCACACGTTTAACCATAATGTGAACACCTCTGAAATTAATGAATACTGCTAAATCAACTTGGCTCGACCTAATGCTTAACGGCGCGAAAAATCGTCAATTTCTGGCGCTTGCCCTGCCGATGATACTCTCCAATATCACTATCCCACTTTTGGGCTTAGTCGATACGGCTGTCATAGGTCATCTGAGTGAAGCCTATTATTTAGGGGGAGTCGCTGTCGGGTCAACGATTATCACATTAATCATTTGGTTATTGGGATTTTTGCGTATGGCGACCACAGGTTTAGTCGCGCAGGCCTATGGTGCAAATGATCTTCACGCCCAGCATAAACTCTTAGTCCAAGGCGCTATGCTAGCTGTGTTATTGGGCGCTGGCGTTATCGCGCTGCAAGTCCCGATATTAAATTTAGCGCTAGGATTATCCGAAGCGAGTAGCGAAGTCGAGCGCTATTGCCGCGAGTATTTTCAGGTACGAATTTGGTCAACGCCCTTCGCCCTACTCAACTTAGTAATGCTTGGCTGGCTATTGGGACGTCAGCAACCTAAAGCCGCTATGTGGCAGCTGATATTAGCCAACCTTGCCAATATTATTCTCGATGTGGTGTTTGTCCTCGGCTTAGGCTGGGGCGTTAAAGGCGCTGCCCTCGCCTCAGTCTTTGCCGATATCACCGCTTTCTCAGTCGCACTCACTATGGTGTTACAGCAACTCAAGCGCGAAGCCGATTTTCACTTATCCCAGCTATTACCCCATGTCACTCTGACGGGTTATGGCAAATTACTGAGGCTCAACACAGATATTTTTATCCGTAGCCTCTGCCTGCAAGCGGCCTTTGCCTTTATGACTTTTCATGGTGCGGGTCTGGGTGATAACACCGTTGCCGCCAATGCCGTGTTACTGAATTTACTGCTGTTACTCTCCTATGCACTCGATGGCATTGCCTATTATGCCGAGGCAGAAGTCGGCCGAGCCTATGGCCAAAAACAGGCGGAGCAATTACGGGAAGCAGTGATCTTAGCCTGGAGCTGGTCGGCCATTACGGCGTTAGGGTTCTGCGCTGTATTCAGTCTTTTTGGCAGTAATATTATCGCGTTATTGACCAGCATTAATGAGGTCAGAACCACAGCACAGACCTATCTTATCTGGCTGATATTTTTGCCTTTATGGTCTTTTAGCTCGTATTTATTCGACGGGGTTTATATCGGTGCAGCTAAAGGCAAAGTGATGCGCAATAGCATGATACTCGCCACCTTCGGTGCATTTTTCCCGACATGGTATTTGCTGCAGCAACTATTATTGCCTGAGCAAGGTAACCACGCCCTTTGGGCCGCCATGAGTGTCTTTATGATCGCCAGAAGCCTAACGCTTGCGGGGCACTATTATTTCAGCAAAAGCTTTTTGAATAAATAAATCTGTAAAGACAGTAGTTTACAAATCTCAAAATCACTATGATGTTGATTTTACAATTGTAACAAAGATGTGATTCTATAATGAAAAGGATTTTACCGCTGCTTTTCCTGTGGCTATGCAACCATGCCGTTGCCGACACAGCGCCACAATTACCCGTTGAAGCCTTTGCCAGCATCCCAGATGTGAGCTCTGTACAGCTCTCGCCTAACGGCAAAAAACTCGCATCGGTTGTACGCGTCGACCAAGCCAAACTCAAAGGTACTGTCGTTAGTATCCAAGATATAGAAACAGGCGAAAAAAGCATTCCACTGCACACGGATAATCAAAAATTTGTCATCCTGTCTCTGCAGTGGGCAAACGATAATATCTTACTGATCAGTGCTAAGTTTCCGGCTAACCGTTACGGTACACCGACAACCGAAACCCGCCTTGTTAAGTATGATTTGACCACTAAAAAAACCTCGAGTGTCATTCCACGCAGTGTCTTAGAACGTCTCAATTGGATACCGCAACATCAGGGGCAAATTATCGATCTTATGGCAGATGATCCCGACAATATTTTACTGTCATTAGACGGAATGGGCGAAAACGTAGGCGAAGATAGTGTACTTAAAGTCAATTTAGCGCAGGGTAAATCCAGTTACACCCAAAATGCTAAAAAGAAGATCATCAGTTGGATTACTGACAGGCAACACAAGGTCCGTATTTCTATCTATAACGATGATACTGAGTACCGCATTTATGAACAGGCTGAGCAAAAGAGAGATTCACGTTTACTTTGGACCTTTAAAGCCTTTTCAGAAGACAGTGTTTGGCCATTAGGTTTTGATGCTGACCCCAATATTCTTTACGTTCGCGCCTATCACCAAGGTTTCGAAGCCATATTTAAAGTCAATCTGACCGATCCTAAGCTCACAAAAGAGTTGGTCTACGCCAATGAAGATACTGACGTTGAAGGTAATTTACTCTATTCGAAACTGAAGAAAAAAGTGATTGGTATCAGTGAAGGTGACGGCGAAGAATACACCTTTTGGGAAAAAGAATATGTGGGCCTACAAAATGGCCTAAAAGCCGTGTTACCCAACGCACACAACTATATTACTCAGTTCAGTGCCGATGAACGACGCTACATAGTGTATTCCACTAGCTCGACCGAGCCCGGCACTTACTATTTTGGCGATAGGGACGAAAAAACGCTTTATCCAATCGCTAACCGATACGGCAGACTCAAGAGTGAACTCCTCGCCGATACCCAATATTTAACATATGAAGCAAGGGATAAGCTCAAAATCGATGCTTACCTAACCGTGCCAAAAGGGCTTGAAGCAAAGCAACTGCCGACGATTATTTTCCCCCATGGCGGCCCCATCAGTTACGACAGCAACGACTTCGACTACTGGGCACAGTTCTTCGCTAATCGTGGTTATGCGGTATTTCGGATGAACTTCAGGGGCTCGGCAGGTTACGGCTATGAGTTTATGAAAGCTGGCCTGAAAAGCTGGGGACTCGAAATGCAAAACGACGTCGAAGATGGAACTCGCTACTTAATAGATCAAGGGATTAGCGATCCTAAACATATTTGTATTGTCGGGGCTAGCTATGGTGGTTACGCGGCCTTAATGGGGGCCGCCATGACTCCCGATCTCTACCGCTGCGCCGTGAGTGTAGCGGGTGTCACCGATGTGGCCTATCTAGTGAAATCGAGCCGAAGATTTACTAACTACAAAGTGGTTAAAGAGCAAATAGGGGATGACTTTGATGCGCTCTATGACCGCTCGCCGATCAGTAAAGCCGATAAAATTAACATCCCAGTATTACTGCTACATGGCGATAAGGACAGAGTGGTTAAGGTTCAACACAGCCGAGAAATGTATGACGAACTCAAATCACTGAAAAAACCAGTGGAGTATATTGAGCTGGAAAATGGCGATCATTACCTGAGCAATAACGACAACAGACTCGCGACATTTAAAGCCTTAGATAAGTTCTTAGCTGATAATCTCAACCCTAAGTTATAACTGAACAACAGTACTTTAAGCGAAAGCCAAAACATAAAAAAACGCGACTCTAAGGTCGCGTTTTTTATTCAGCTTAACAAACAAGATTAAGCGTAAGAATGTTCACCGTGTTGGTGATCTGTCACGTCACGTACGCCAGTCAACTCACCTGGGAACATGTCTAACAGTTGTTTCTCGATACCATCCTTCAGGGTGATATCAACTTGAGAACAACCGTTACAACCACCGCCGAACTGCAGTACAGCTACGCCTTCTTTAGTGATTTCAACCAGCATGATATTACCACCATGGCCGGCTAACTGAGGGTTGATCTCAGATTGGATCACGTATTCGATACGCTCGACTAAAGGTGCATCGCCAGACACTTTACGCATTTTTGCATTAGGTGCTTTCAGCGTGAGTTGTGAACCTAATTGGTCAGTCACAAAATCGATAGTGGCATCTTCAAGGAAAGGTGCACTCTTCTCATCGACCATAGCATTGAAGCCAGTGAACTCGATTTCAATATCATCACTTTCGACTGCATCCGGTGGACAATAAGACACACCACACTCGGCTTGCGAGGTTCCTGGACTGATCACAAATACGCGAATATGAGTGCCTTCAGGTTGATCTGCTAACAACTTAACAAAATGGGCTTGAGCCGCATCGGAAATGGTAATCATGAAAACCTGCTCCGTCAGGGGATACCTGAGTGTTTTAGTAAGAATTAGCCGTATGATACTCCGACTCACCTTTGCTTTGTAGTCCCTTGGGTAGCAAGTTTGTGGATTTTTGCCATAGCGATCACGATTCGACTGGGTAATTTGGGCTGTTTAAACGATATGATCTTAACGTATTAAAATCGAATAATGCCACTAAGACAGTCACTTAAGCAGACATTCCAAGGCGCTATATACATGCTTCTCATTCATTATCGAGATCATCCAACAAGCCTGGCGCCTCTGCCCTTGCCAAACACCATACCTGCACATGCACGTATCGCGCTTCGAATAAGCGGGCAATTTCAGAGACTGTGGTGCCTGTCGTGACCACATCATCCACCAGTGCAATACGCTGGAACGCAAAATCATCCGCTAACATAAAGGCATCTTGTAAGTTTCGTCGTCGTTGTGCACCTGAAAGCCCGGCCTGCGGCCGAGTGTCTTGCTGGCGCGTTAAGCCCTCGCTCACTAATGGCAGTTGCAAGAGCTGTGATAACTCATGGGCAATTAACCACGCCTGATTAAATCCCCGTTGTTGCAAGCGTTTTGGATGCAATGGAACTGGCACTATCGCTTGGGGCAGCGTGATTAATCCTTGCAGTTCTAATAGCTTAATTCGTGCCACTAAGGCACGGCATAGCACGGGCAAAGCGGCAAGTTGCCCTTGATATTTAATCGCGCCAATCCAAGCCCCTAAACCTTGATGATAACTGCAGGGCGCAACGACTTTACGCGGCTGACGCTTTTGGCATTCACCGCAATAATCGACCTCGATTTGCATCGACTTACCGCAGCCTAAGCAAATAGGTCCATGATATAAGCCAGATTGAAGACAAACGATACAAATGCCCGTCTCGGGGATAGGTATGGATTGGTGGCACAGCAGGCAACGGTTAGGTAAACTGCTCGCCAACCAGCTTGTGCCGAGTTGATAGCCTAAACGCATTATCCGCCAAGCGGATGGCGGCCAAATCCTTTTGACAAAGTGCGGCATACAATCACCTAATCCATTTTTGAGGCACTCAAGTGAGCCAAGTGACATCCACAAACCACGAAAATTTGCATATTGAAATCAGAGGCCAAGGGCCAGATCTGGTGATGCTTCACGGTTGGGGAGTCAATAGCGCTGTGTTTACGCCATTACATGAGTCACTGTCTCAGTATAGGGTGCACTATGTCGACTTGCCGGGCTTCGGCCATAGTCAGATGGTGGAAGGTGATCTATTAGCTTGGGTCGATGCCTTAGTCGCCGCATTACCAGAACACGCTATTTGGGCCGGCTGGTCACTCGGTGGGCTCGTGGCGACTCAGGCAGCACTGAGTTATCCACAAAAAATCAAAGGCTTGATTACTATTGCCTCATCCCCTTGCTTTATGGCAAGGGAAGACGAAGCATGGCCGGGCATTCCGCCACAAGTTCTTAATCAATTTAGAGAACAACTCGGCCAAAATTTACCTAAAACCATTGAGAAATTTCTGGCGATTCAGGCCATGGGCAGCGAAACCGCCAAGGAAGATATCAAACGACTGCGCGATCTTGTGCTTGCGCGTCCGTTACCCGATGCCAGAGCCTTAACTCAAGGTCTGAGTATGCTGACCGACATCGACTTAAGGCCGCAACTGACAGAGTTACAGCAACCTTGGCTTAGAATTTGGGGACGACTCGATGGACTAGTCCCCAAACGCGTACAACCTAAGATGCCGATCACGCCGCAAATTGAAGATGTGATGCTAGCCAAAGCCTCCCATGCGCCGTTTATTTCCCATCAACAGGAGTTTTTGCAGGTATTTATGCCTTGGTTAGCGTTACAGACACGCTAACGCTTTATCTTTGAGCGATTAATGACTAGTATTTAACCATTAGTGCACCAAGGAATTTTCCATGTTAGTTGTCAGTAACTACCCCCAAGTCCCACTAGCGACCAGTAATGTCGCGACGGACTCGGCTCGGGTCGACAACCAACTGAAACCTGTGGTTATTCCCCCACAAGCTGCCACTAAAGGTCATGAAGAACGTGCCTTTAATCCGCAGAATGAACGCACAGCGGATCAAACTCAGCAACAAACCAAAACGCTCGAAAATAATCAGCAACAAGTTCAAGAAAAACAGCAGCAACAGCAATCCTCGCAGCAACAAAGCCAACAACAGCAAGAGAAAAAAGCCCCCCTTGTGGTGGCCGAGCGGGTGTTACCTAAGACACTTAAAATTGCTGCACGCGGTCAAGCGGCGCTGCAACGTAAGGATATCCGCTTAAAGGTCAGTCAAGGTGCGGCAAATTATGCCAGCAGTAACGCCAAAGCGAATACCAGTAGTGCGGCGCGTCAATCGCTCCAAGGAGAACCGACTCAATTTTATCAACAGCTTGGGCAACGCATTGGTCAGTTCTATCAACAACAGACTCAGCCAGAGCAAGAATCTATTATGTCGACGTGGATTTAACCTATTCTAATCGTATGAATCCGTTTGCGCACAAAATTAACATGAATGATAAACAAAAATGCCGCTAAAAATAGCGGCATTTTTTATGCTGTTTAACGCTTATTTAGGCAAACGATACA
Organism: Shewanella sp. SP1S1-7; assembly: GCF_031932105.1. Taxonomy (NCBI): domain Bacteria; kingdom Pseudomonadati; phylum Pseudomonadota; class Gammaproteobacteria; order Alteromonadales; family Shewanellaceae; genus Shewanella; species Shewanella sp. SP1S1-7. The sequence continues at coordinate 169,661 of NZ_JAUOEU010000004.1, read as the reverse complement.
GCTCTTGCTGGTAGGCCAAACTGCCCCATAATGCCCAACTTAAGGCTTTCTTCTCTAACGCTGCTGCAGCTGGCGCATAAGGCGTTAACTGCTCAGTTTTTTCGTTATATTCGAAACCTTGAGCCGCTTTTTCTGGCTGCAGGATCACTACATCTTTACCTTCCATCAGGGCAAAGTTTTTATCGTATTGCATTAACGCGCGTCCAGGCCAATCATCGCTGACCTGGGTCAAATCTCGGCCCAGCATAGGATAAGAGTCTGAAATACCAATCAATGATAGAAGTGTTGGCGGTAAATCAATTTGGCTCACAATACGATGATCGCGTTTTGGCGCTAAATTATCCCCAAGGATTAAACCCGGAATACGAAAACGTGACACTGGCACCAGATCCGCGCCACCCACTCGGCTGTCATGGTCGGCAACCACGATAAAAATCGTGTCTTTCCAGTAGTCCGCATTTTTCGCCAGTTTGAAAAACTCACCAATCGCATAGTCGGCATATTTCGCCGCATTATTACGGGTTTGCTTAGGTTGCTCGTACAGCTCGATACGATCATCTGGGAATTCGAATGGATCGTGGTTACTCGAGCTAAACACTAAACTAAAGAAAGGCTTACCTTCACTGTGTAGACGCTCAAACTCACTATTCGCCTTACGCATTAAGTCTTCGTCTGACGCGCCCCACGAACCCACGAAGGCCGGAGATTTATAATCTTTCTGATCTATGATGTCACTAAAGCCGTTGCCCAAAAAGAAGCTACGCATATTGTCGAAATGGCTCTCACCACCATAGATAAACTGCGTGGTATAACCATGATTTTTAAGTAATTCAGCTATGCTGAAGAAGCCAACTTGGCTCTTACCCAGTTTCACCACAGCACGAGCTGGCGTCGGGGTAAAACCTGTCGTTACGGCTTCTATCCCGCGCACTGAACGAGTACCTGTGGCGTACAAATTATCGAAATACCAACCTTCTTTGGATAAAGCATCGATATTCGGAGTCAGCGGTAAACCACCTAAACTCCCCACAAAACGTGCGCCTAAACTCTCTTGTAGTAGGATCACTAAGTTCTTTGGCTTTCCGGTATAACTGGCTTGGTTAAAGCTTAGCGATGGGATATCCGTTGAGGTAAATGCACTGTCAGGACGACCACTTTCCTGTCTTATGGTCGCAATAATCTCAGCGTTATCTAACTTGCCATACACTTTAGAGGCATCTTCTTCACTGCCCATCTGCTTGATGGCAAACACTAATGAATAGGCTGAGTTGATGACTAAAGAGTTCACTAATGGATCGTCGGCAAACGCCACCATAGCAGGGTTAATCGGTCTATGGCCTAAGGTTGAACGCGCACCCAATAACGTCATGGCGATAACAAGCACTGCCAATACTGGACGCCAGTACCAGCGCGGAAAACGTAGATTTTTAGTGAGCTTACCGCTTAACACCCAGCCGCCCCAAAGCGTACCGATAGTTAATAGCACGGAGAAGATCAGCTCAAGTTTGCGACCCGCCCACAGCATAGAAAGCACTTCTTTCGGGTAGATCAGATATTCCACATACAAACGATTCGGGCGAATACCGTATTCTTCAATAAACGCAGGGGTCGATGCTTCTAAAAAGAGGATGATCCACAGACCGACAGTTAACCACACCCGTAAAATCGGCTGCCACAGACGGCCAATAAAATGATCACCCGAAAATAATGCGGTTCCTAAGGCGGCAATACCCCATAACCAGCACAGGGTAGCGATATCGACGCGTAAACCTTGGATTAAGAGATGCGACCAACCATCCACAGCGGCCACGCGATCGGCTTGCCACAGCCCTAAAGCGATACGGCTCGCGGTGGCAATAAAAAGCACTAATAGCGAGAAAATAAAGATGGCGCGGAAAGGCCCATGGGCATTGTTGTGCCCGCGAGGTGATAAACCAGATTGCATGTGTTACCCCAAAACGTATAAAGAGCCACTCAGCGTTGGAGTGTCAATTTGAAAAAATCGTTGAATAAGCTGTGCTATGACAACCGATTTTGCTTAACGTTGCATTAAATGCCGACTTTATATTCCCTAAGACGATATTGATGCAACAATTTTGTGAGTAACATGTAAAAAAGTCGACTCGGACATGGCTTAAGTCCGAGTCTTAACGGTTAACGCTTACTTTTTCAGCTTAGCGAAGGCATCGGCAAAGGCATTGCCCATGGCCGCGTTCGCAGGTGCTTTAGGTGCTTGCTTTTGCGCAGGACGTGCAGCAGGTTTCGTCGACTGTGGTGCCTTACCATTATGAGTTCTGGCTGGATTATGTGGTCTTTGCTGCGATTTACTTTGATCGATAGCTTCATCCAAACGCATGCTCAAACCGATACGGCGACGCTCAACATCTACTTCCATCACTTTGACTTTGACCACATCACCCGCTTTCACTATTGTATGGGGATCGCTGATAAACTTGTCGGTCAGTGAAGAGATATGCACCAGTCCATCTTGATGCACGCCAATATCGACGAAGGCACCAAAGTTAGTCACGTTGGTCACCACACCTTCGAGCACCATTTCAGGTTTCAAGTGTTTAAGTTCTTCCACACCATCTTTAAACTTGGCGGTTTTAAACTCACCACGGGGATCACGACCTGGCTTATCCAGTTCGGCCAAAATATCCGTCACAGTAGGTAAACCAAACTCCGCCGTAATGAACTCTTCAGGTTTGATGCTGCGCAGTAGATCTGAGTTACCCATCAGGCTCGCCAGCTCCACTTGCTTAGTCTTAGCGATAGTTTCCACTAACGAATAAGCCTCTGGATGCACAGACGAGGCATCGAGTGGATTGTCACCTTCACGAATACGCAAAAAGCCCGCCGCTTGCTCATAGGCTTTAGGCCCTAAACGTGGCACTTTCAGCAACTCTTTACGATTCTTAAACTGACCATTGGCATCGCGGTAATCGACCACGTTTTTAGCTAACGTCTTGTTTAAACCAGCCACTTGCGACAACAAAGGCGCAGAGGCCATGTTGAGATCCACACCCACACCGTTTACACAGTCTTCCACCACAGCTTCCAGCGAACCCGATAATTGGCTTTGGCTCACGTCGTGTTGGTATTGACCCACACCGATAGACTTAGGCTCAATCTTCACCAGTTCGGCTAACGGATCCTGCAAACGACGCGCGATAGACACAGCACCACGAATCGAGACATCGAGATCAGGAAACTCCAGCGCCGCCAATTCCGATGCCGAATACACAGACGCGCCCGCTTCGCTGACCATCACTTTAGTCAACTGTGGATGGGTATCTTTCACTGCGGCAATCAGCTCAGCGGCCAGCTTGTCGGTTTCCCGTGATGCCGTGCCGTTACCAATCGCAATCAATTCAACCTTATGCATTTTGACTAAGTTCGCCAAAGTACGAATCGACTTTTCCCACAGATTTTGCGGTGCGTGCGGAAAAATCGTCGCATGGCACAACATCTTACCCGTGTTATCGACCACAGCCACTTTCACGCCAGTACGTAAACCAGGATCGAGTCCCATGGTGGCTTTCGCGCCCGCAGGAGCGGCCATCAATAAATCACCTAAGTTACGGGCAAAAACTTTAATGGCCTCGGCTTCGGCGCGTTCGCGCATTTGCGAAATAAACTCGGTTTCCATCTGTAGCGCAATCTTAATGCGCCATGTCGCCGTCACTACAGTTTTCAACCATTGATCGACGCTGCTATCGCCCAGTTTCAGCCCTAAGTGATCACTGATAATCACTTCGCAATAACTACCTTGACCGGCCTCAGCAGCAGGATCGGCATTCATAGATAACGCTAAGAAACCTTCGTTACGACCACGCAGCATCGCCAGCGCACGGTGAGAAGGGATTTTCGCTAACTGTTCGGTATGCTCGAAATAATCACGGAATTTCGCGCCTTCTTTCTCTTTACCTGCAATTAAGCGGCTTTCTAACACACTGTTTTGGCTTAAATGTTCACGCACTTTACGCAGTAATTCCGCGTCTTCGGCGTAGCGCTCCATCAGGATATAACGCGCGCCTTCAAGCACAGCTTTCACATCGGCGAAACCCGCTTCGCTATTGATATAATCTGCAGCTTTGGCTTCGACATCGGCGCTACGGTCAGCCAGTAAGGCATCGGCTAATGGTTCAAGCCCAGCTTCGATAGCGATTTGGCCCTTAGTGCGGCGCTTAGGTTTGAATGGCAGATACAAATCTTCGAGACGTGTCTTGCTGTCTGCGTCGTCAATAGCCCTTTGTAATTCTGGCGTTAACTTACCCTGAGCTTGGATGCTAGACAGAATCACTTGGCGTCTGTCGTTCAGCTCACGCAGGTAACCTAAACGTGTGTACAAGGTACGCAGTTGCGTATCGTCTAATCCGCCCGTGGCTTCTTTACGATAACGGGCAACGAAGGGAACTGTCGCACCATCGTCAAGCAGAGTGATGGTTGCGGCAACTTGTTGCTCACGAACATTCAGTTCTTGAGCGATAATCTGAGCGATGTTATGTGCATTAGTTTGCATAAATAAAGTGTCGTGCCTAACTGTAAAGTAAGTCGTTATTGCGCCAAAGATACCACAGGCGCCCCGTATGTTTCATGCTAAAGCCTAGGTCAAAGCAGAGTCTTTGATCTTTCCCCGTCATGCCATGGTGACCGCAGCGGTTGTCACGGCGGCAACCCTGTCGCTAATCTGCCTCGCTGGCGAGAGTGGTTTCAAAAGGAGTGTAACGGATCTGATTGATATACCACTCTTTTGGACCCGATGGCGTTTGCACTACCACCTCATCGTCCACTTGCTTGCCGATTAAGGCACGCGCCATGGGCGAGTCTATGGTGATGTAGCCCAATTTGGTATCGAGTTCATCTTTACCGACGATCCGATAACGCACGCGATCACCGGCTTCATTTTCAAGCTCAAACCAAGCACCGAAGAATATTTTACCTTCCTGCTGCGGCGAGTAATCGACAATTTTTAATTCTTCTAAACGCTTGACTAAGTATCTGACTCGGCCATCAATTTGTCTTAACAAACGCTTGTTGTAGGTGTAATCAGCGTTCTCACTACGGTCGCCTTGCGCCGCCGCTTCTTGGACTTTAAGGGTGATTTGCGGCCGATATTCTTTCCACAAATACTTCAATTCTTTATCTAAAGTTTGCCAACCCTGTCGGGTGATCAAATGCGCTTTCATAACTCTTTATTATCCACATGCTGAACCAAAAACAGCGGCAATTTCACAAAATGCACGCTAAAAATCACATACAAACTCACAGGCTAAAGCCCTAGGCCCACTACTTGGTTACGTCCACTCTCTTTCGCCAAGTACAATTGCTGGTCCGCTGTTTCGATCAGTGTTTGCCAAGTCAAATCACTTTTGGGTAGCACGCTCGCGACACCCGCACTAATCGTCACTTCTTGGAAGCTCGACTCGAGATGTTCAAGATGCAAAGCTTGTACTGCATTCACTATTTTCTGTGCCGTATGAATGGCACCGGCAAGCTTGGTTTCTGGCAGAATACAAATAAACTCCTCCCCGCCATAACGTGCAACAAAGTCAGTCGCGCGCTGCAGAGAATCGCTTATGGCTTTTGCAACCTGTCGCAAACATTGGTCGCCTTCCTGATGACCATAACGATCATTAAAACGTTTAAAAAAATCCACATCTAGCATCACCACAGATAAGGCTAACTCGTTGCGGCAGCAATGTTTCCATATTTCAGGAAGTCGCTGCTCAAACTGACGTCGATTAGCGACACCCGTTAAACTGTCAAGCAGCGCGATGGAATGCAACAGATCGGATTGTCGCTTGAGGGTAAACTGATTTTTTACCCGCGCAGTGGTGATAATTGGATTGATAGGTTTATGGATAAAATCGACTGCTCCCAGCTGAAAACCTTTAACTTCTTGCACTTCATCAAAATGAGCCGTGACAAAAATAACTCCAATAGTCGCGGTTTCAGGATCGGCTTTAAGATGTTGGCAAACGTCAAAACCCGACATACCAGGCATTTCAATGTCTAACAGCACTAAATCTGGCTGTACCTTCTGGCATATGGCTATCGCCTGCTCACCATTGGTCGCCATAAACAACTCATACTCTTCATTGAAGAGTTGATGCAGTATTTTGATATTGAGCGGCTGATCATCAACGATGAGGATCTTACCTTTCTCACTTTGGGGCCGAGCAATTAATTCTGCAAGATGCATTACGCCTCCTCCAACATGATAATCCGTAGCGTATCTAATGCCTGATTAAAATCGAGCGCTTGCACTTGCCCATGCAATATGGACCATTGTGGATGGCCTGACAGCAATTCAGCTAACTGGTCAGTTAAGGCCATAGCTTCTAAATTGTTCTCTTTTAATAGGTTCATTAGGGTATTAAGATCCGTCTTAACACTTTGCACCGATGCCGAAGAATACACGGCTTTTTCTACATTATCGCTAATAACTGCATTAAATTCTGCCACCTCAAAGTAGGTTGAAAGCTGCTGACTACTCTGATTAATCAGTTCCTCTAACGTATCCGTCCAGCGCTTAATATCAATCAGTTCAGGGCATTCTTGCTTAAACTGTTTCTCTAAGTAAGCCGCATGCGCAGCTAAACGCCGAGCACCAAAATTACTGGCAATGCCTTTAATACCATGGCTAATCGCCGCCGCCGTTGAGTGATCAAATATCTTAGTCGACTGCTTAAAGAGCGCGAGTTGCTTCATCATTTCAGGCGCAAAACTTTTGGCCATTTTTTGGAAGAAAGACTGATTACCCCCAAAACGACGCAGGATCAGGCGAATATCATCGAGTAATTGCTCATCACTCTGCTCCTGCGTCGCTTCAGGCCAGTGCCCTTCAAATTCAGCAGAGGTCATATCCTCACGGCCAACTAAGCGCAAAATACTCGGTAGTAATAGTGGCATATCGATGGGTTTGCCAACATGGTCATTCATACCCGCATTGAGACACTCTTGCCTATCGGACTGTGAAGCATTAGCTGTCATCGCAAGTATCGGTAATGCTGCGAAACGTCCATCAGCGCGGATACGTCGAGTCGCCTCCAATCCATCCATATCGGGCATTTGCATGTCCATGATGACAATATCGAATAAGTCACCACTCTCGAGCACCAAGGAAACACCTTCCATGCCGCCTTCTGCCAATACGACATTCGCGCCCTCATAACTCAATAGCTCATCGATAACTTGTCGATTGAGTTGATTATCTTCCACCACTAATATGGTTAGCCCTGCTAAAAATCGCTGTGAACGCGGCTGAGGGTGCGCCTCCATTGTCTTACCTTCGATGGCATTTAACACAGCTTCAGCCAAGATCTGCGATGTCACAGGTTTAGTGAGGAAATTAACGAAAGGGACATGTCTAATTTGCTGACTCTCGGCAATCACTTCATGGCCGTAGGCCGTTAACATCACCACCAGCGGAGTCTGGTTATTCGCGTCTGAGTTACGCAGCATTTCGGCGGTTTGTAACCCATCAAGGCCTGGCATACGCCAATCCATCAACACCACATCAAACGGTGTCGATTTTTCATGTGATTGTTTAACCTTCGCGAGAGCCGCATATCCACCTAAGGCAGTTTCAACCTCACACCCAAATCCGGTCAAAATTTTCTCTAAAATCTCCGTCGTCAATTCATTATCATCAACCACTAACACACGGTATCCGCTAAGGTCTGTATGCCGAGTTTCTTCGACTTGTATGATAGGAAACGTCATATCAAACCAGAAACGGCTTCCAACACCCACCTTGCTGGTCACATGTAACTCACTGCCCATAAGGCCGATAAGCCTTTTGCTTATTGCTAGCCCGAGCCCTGTGCCCCCAAAGCGGCGTGATGTTGAGGATTCTGCCTGTTCAAATCCGGTAAAAATCCGCTCAATCTGCTCATCACTGATACCAATACCCGTATCGGTAATTGAAATTTGTACTGTGACTGTATCAGCCTCATGGCGTAAACATTCAATGCCGACAATCACCTGACCGTGGTGAGTGAATTTAAGGGCATTACCTGCGAGGTTAACGAGGATCTGTTGCAATCTAAGTTGATCTGCTAATAACCAAGGAGGTAAAGCCGTGTCGAGATCAAACATCACCTCGACATCTTTATCACCATGGTTACCCGACAGTACAACGGCAAGATCCCGCATCAGCAATTCAATCGAACAAGGATGAAGATCGAGTACTAACTTGCCTGCATCAATTTTAGAAAAGTCGAGAATGTCGTTCAGTAGTCCTAATAAGGACTTAGCAGCCGTTTGAGTTTTATTAACATAATCTTGCTGCTGCCTAGACAAAGAGGTGTATTGAATTAATTGCAGCATGCCTAATACAGCATTCATTGGAGTGCGAATTTCATGGCTCATATTGGCTAAAAATGCAGACTTAGCCGCACTCGCCGTATCGGCCTCCTGCTTAGCCTCTCGCAAGCTTTCTTCCAATTGTTGCTGTTCAGTAATATCTAAATTAATCCCAATCACTCTAATAGCATGACCCTGTTTATCGCGCTCTACTTGGGCGGCTGCCTGAACGTAGCGAATCGAGCCATCAGTCCTTACCACCCTAAAAATAGGGTCATATTGCGCCGTTCCTTCCACAGCGCCTTTCAATTTAGCATCAGCAAAAGCAATATCGTCAGGATGGACCCGCATCGACCAGTGCTCATAGGTTAATCCTTGTTCACGAAGACTTTCAGGCTGATCGTAAATCGCAAACATACGTTCATTCCATTCAAGCGAATTACCGAGCAGATTCCAAGTCCAGATACCTAACTGAGCCACTTCGGCGGCCTTACTTAAATGGTTACTGGCCGTCATCAGTGCTTGTTGCTGCAGTAACATCAGTGAAATATCGACGCCAATGCCTAAATAACCAATAATCTCGCCAACACTGTCCCGCATCGCAGTGACAGAAAGTGACACTTGAAACTGGCTACCGTCTTTACGCACATAGGTCCAATTGCGGGTTTCCGAACCTTCGGCTCTTGCCTTATAGATGAAAACATCAAAGCCTTGAATGTCTTTACCATATTCAGCGGATAACTCTGCAGACCTTATCATCACCTCCTCTGGCAAATGCAGAGGCGCAGGGGTAGATTGACCTATCATTTCCTCGGCTGAATAACCGAGTAAGCGCTCTGCTCCACGGTTAAAAATGGTGATATTCCCTTGTACATCAGTGGCTATGATGGACATTTCAGAGGCGGCATCGAGCACGTTAGTCAGTAATGACCCTAAGTTATTTTTCTCAATCTGTGTCAACTTACGGTCGGTAATATCAATCCTTAATGCCACAAAACGTTCAATTTTACCGTATTCATCAAATACTGGACCAATCACAGTATCGAACCATTTCAACGTTTGGTGCTTATCACGATTGCAGATTTCACCGTGCCAAGACTGTCCCACGTTTATCTGTTGCCACATAGCTCGCCAGAAAGATGCATCATGTTCACCTGACTTGAGTATTGCATGGGTTTTCCCCACCAGTTGCTCACGCGCATAGCCACTAATACGGCAAAAATTATCATTCACCTCTAAGATGACGCCATTGGGGTCAGTAACGGAATAGAGTAGCTGTTGATTAATAGTGTCGAGCAAGGTTTGGTTTTCGAGTAACGCCTGCTGCAGCGCATGGGTACGCTTGGCTACTTGCCGTTCGAGACTCGCATTTAAGCTCAATATATATCGCTCAGCTTCCTGCTGCGCCGTAATATCGCGGATCGTTTGACTCATACCTACTATGTTGCCGTGTTCGTCGTAAATAGGCATGGCTGTTGTCGAGGTTGATAAATGGCTACCATCTTGTCGTTGATGGCTAGATATCCGATTTAATAAGGTTTTCCCCGCTAACACTTCGGCGAATAATGCTCTTTCTTGCTGCACTATGCTGGCAGGAATAATCAATTTACAACACGACTGGCCAAGAGCGTGCGCCTCGGTATAACCAAATAACTGCTCCGCACCTCGGTTCCAACTGGTAATTTGGCCTTTAGTGTCATAACTGATAATGCCATCGAGGGAATGCTCCAGCATGTTAGCGCGCCTTGCCTGCTCAAGTTGTACTTGTTTCTTACGCTGCAAACTAATAGACCACATGGCAATTAACGCAGCTAAAAGCAGGCTAAACAAACTGCCACTCAACAGCACTAAACTGGGCTGATTAAGACGCAGTGACTTAATAAATGATGGATAAGCGATGACTTCTATCTGCCATTGACGCCCAAAAATGTCTTTCGTCATTTTATGGCGATATGCAGATAGTGGAGACGCATCATCAGGGTGTGTTTCAAAAAAACTGATGGGACGCTCAGCTTGAGTGATATCGCTAAGCAACAGCTTAGTCATCTTCTGATTCAACGCTAACCCCATTAGAACTTCGTTCGTCACTAAGGGGGCATAACTCCAACCATACCCGGCTGAAAGTCTATCCTGTTGTGTTTTAGGTACTAAACCCGTGCGATAAATAGGCTGCAGAATTAAGAATGATTGTAGCGGCCTACCTGTAGCCTGCACTAATGTGATGGGTGCAGATAAGCGCACTTCACCGGATAACATAGCCGCATCGGCAGCGGCTTTACGATGTGCTTCTGAGGCAATATCTAAGCCAACGGCAGCTTTATTGCGGTCTACAGGCTCAATATATTCAATAACGTATCTTTCGCCATCATGGGCGTTAAGTTGGCGAATATTAAAATCAGGCCAATCATCTTGACGAACTCTTGCTATAAATGCCGCTTCATCGGCACTGGGTACTCGACGAATAAAGCCAAATCCACGGGCGCCGGGAAACTCATGGTCCACATCCCGCGTTAAACTATAACGATGGAAGCTAGCACGACTAATCCCATGCTCACCCGCAGTGACTATCGTGCCGCGTGCACCGCGTAAACCATATTGATATAAGGTGATACGGTTAATCACGTTCTCACTGATTTGCTCCGCGTTTTCGCGCAAGGCTTGCTCAATCGTTTGGGCGTTCATGCGCCCCGTCAACCCTGTTAATAACGCGCTTAGCGCCAATCCAATCAACAGGACTAATAAGCCCCATTTCGAAGCATTTTTATAACTCATGGACAAGTGCATAAACGCCTAATATTTTATAATCAGAGAGTTATGATTTTGGACTAATAAAAATTCTTTTGCCACTCAGCGAGTGGCAACAAACGATAAATGCGCCAAAAGTTGCTGATGCCCATTTAGTTACAATTTCACCCTTGGCGTGAATAAACGCGAGTATTCCCATGCAATTTCATTTGCTTAGTATTAACATTGGGCAATAAATGTCAGCATTTATCGCATTCAAGCCACTAAGGTGAGCTAGTCGCCTAGGTTGAATGCGGCTATATTAGGCAGATTCGTTTTCAATTTCAGCCAGTTGGTTAATCTTAACTGTTTCTCGTCAGTAGAATAAGCACCAATCTGAGCAATTAAAGGACATCCCATGGGACAAGAAACCTCGAAAATCCTCGTCGTCGATGATGATATGCGCCTGCGAGCGTTACTCGAGCGTTACCTGATGGAGCAAGGTTATCAGGTGCGCAGCGCGGCCAATGCCGAGCAGATGGACCGGCTATTAGAACGCGAAAACTTCCATTTACTCGTGCTCGACTTGATGTTACCCGGTGAAGATGGCCTGTCTATCTGCCGCCGTTTGCGCCAGCAAGGTAATCCTATTCCGATTGTGATGCTGACGGCCAAGGGCGATGAAGTCGACCGTATTATTGGCCTAGAGTTAGGCGCCGACGATTATCTGCCAAAACCTTTCAATCCACGGGAATTACTCGCACGGATCAAAGCCGTGATGCGTCGCCAAACCCAAGATGTGCCCGGTGCGCCCGCCCAGCAGGAAGCACAGATCAGCTTCGGAGAGTTTTCGCTAGATTTAGCCACCCGTGAGATGTACCACGGCGATGAATCGATTGCGCTCACCAGCGGTGAGTTTGCCGTGCTTAAAGTGCTCGTCACCCATCCACGCGAGCCCTTGTCTCGGGATAAGTTGATGAACCTCGCCCGTGGCCGCGATTATTCGGCGCTAGAACGCTCCATCGACGTACAAGTGTCACGTTTGCGGCGTTTAATCGAAAAAGATCCTGCGAATCCGCGTTACATTCAAACGGTGTGGGGATTAGGTTATGTGTTTGTGCCCGATGGCGCAGCGCGTCGATGAGCCGCGTTGCCATCTTAATCTGCTGCGGTTATTGAGCCCCCGATGAAAGCTAAGTTTTGGTGGCGGTTTGTGCCTCGCAGCGCGTTTAGTCAAACCGTGATGCTGATTGGTTGTCTATTACTGATCAATCAGCTGGTGTCTTACGTCACGGTTGCCGTCTATGTGCTTAAGCCAAGCTACCAACAAATCAATCAGTTAATCGCTCGCCAAGTCAAATTACTGTTTGTCGATGGCATAGATATTGGCCGCGAACACTTAACCATAGTCGATGCCCTCAATGCCAAAGTCCACGACGATGGCATGAAAATCTACAATCAACAACAAGCGCGTGAAGCTGGTATTGAGCAAGCGACCTACTATGGTTTCTGGTCGGCGCAGATGTCGGAATATCTCGGCGGCGACGCCGAAGTGCGCGTCACCCACGGCAGCGTATTGCAGATTTGGATCCGCCCACCACAGGCGCCCTCGATTTGGATAAAAGTGCCGCTTATTGGCCAAAATGTTTCAGATCTTTCGCCGCTCACGCTCTATTTAATGGTCATAGGCGCCCTCAGCGTCGCCGGGGGGTGGTGGTTTGCCCGCCAACAAAACCGCCCACTTAGACGACTACAAAAAGCCGCGATTGCCGTTTCCCGCGGTGAATTCCCCGACCCCTTGCCGCTTAATGGTTCGAGTGAAATTGTCGAAGTGACCAATGCCTTCAACCAGATGGCGCACAGCATGAAACAACTGGAGCAGGACAGAGCGCTATTGATGGCGGGGATTTCCCACGACTTGCGCACGCCGCTCACCCGTATTCGTCTCGCATCTGAGATGATGGTTGAGGAAGATCAATATCTTAAAGATGGCATAGTCAACGATATCGAAGATATGGACGCCATCATCAGCCAGTTTATTGCGTATATTCGCCAAGATCAGGAAACCAGCCGTGAGCTAGGGCAAATCAATAAACTCATTCAAGATGTCGCTCAAGCAGAAGCCAATCGCGCCGGTGAAATTGAAGTGGTGTTAACTGACTGCCCCGAAGCTCAATTCCAAGCGATTGCCATCAAGCGGGTACTGAGTAACTTAGTCGAAAATGCCTTTCGCTATGGTTCTGGCTGGATCCGCATTAGTTCGCAGTTCGATGGCAAACGTATCGGTTTTAGTGTTGAAGATAATGGTCCTGGAATCGACGAGTCACAAATCACCAAACTATTTCAACCCTTTACCCAAGGTGATATCGCCCGAGGCAGTGTCGGCTCAGGCCTAGGTCTCGCCATCATCAAACGGATTATCGATAGACACCAAGGGCAAGTCACCCTCTCCAACCGCGCCGAAGGCGGTTTAAGAGCCCAAGTGTGGCTGCCGCTGGAATAGCGCGAGATCACATATCGGCAAATCAAATGACAACGCTGACATTCATGTGGGCGCTTGTCATATTAATGTCACGCTAAATTCATAAACTCAGAACAGTTAACTGGCTCTGACAATTATGAAGATTGCAAAATGAAAATTTCAACGCTGTCGCTCTCTGCTTCTGCCCTGTTGTTATTGCTCGCGGGATTATTAGCGGCCGTAGTGCTGTGGAGTAGTGATCAGCGACAAAATATAGAACAACAAACACTCACACTGCAAAGCATACAAGAAGACTTCCTCGTCGGCGTACGCCGCGATCTCGACGGCTATCTCGCCAGCGGCAACTCTAGCCAACTTGAACAAGCTAAAACTAAACTCAGCGCCATTAAGAACCAGCTCACAGAGCTTAATCTCGCCACCATGGGCGCTACCGATAATGACTTGCAAGCAAGTCTCAGCAGCTTCATTCAAGATTTAGATACCAAGTACCGCGCCGCGGGTAAACTCGCTGGCAACCCCAGGCAACTGCTGGCCCACGCCGAATCTGAAATGCTCGACTATAACCGTCGTTTGGGCAGTTATGCCGATAAAGGCTTAGCCACAAATGCGGAGGTCGCCGAACAATATCTGCAATTGAGCCGCGATTTACCTTCCATCGTCTATCAACTTTCCCAGCTGACCGATGGCTATCTGATCGGCAAAAATCAGCAACTCAAGGGCATTTTAGACAGCACCAGCAAAGAGCTAAATACGTGGCACGACGCCCTCAGCGCACTGCCGTTAATCGGTGTATATGAGCAGCAAGAAGCCGATGAATTTGCCCTCGGTGCCAGCGAACCAGAACAAATTGAAGTCGGCGAAAGTGACCGCAGTGAACTGCTCAGTCTCGCCAATCGATACAACAAAGAAGTCGCCAATACCCACCAATTGCTGCAAGCCAACCAAGAGATGCAAGATCAACTCATTCAAGCGATTAGCAATGTGGAACAACAGCTTATTGGCTTAGGTGAGGCTCAGGCTGCAAAGAATCAACAGCTGAAATATGAGCTACAACTGATCCTCTACACTATGGTTTCCATCATGGCCTTGTTTGCCATAGGTTATTTAATCCTGCAGCAAAATCGCGTCGTCAAACCGCTGAAACGTCTTAATCAAGCCTTTATGAAATTAAGCGAATCGAACAGCCGCGAACGTTTAGACATTAATCGTCGCTGCGAGACTGGCCAAATCGCAGGTCATTTCAACCAGTTGCTGCAAAGGTTTGAACAGGAAGACGAAGCACAGCGCCAACAAATCACTAAGGTTTCTCAATCATTAAGCCAACTGGTTGCGCGCATTACTCAGCTATCTCAGCACACAGAGCACACCCAAACGATTGTGGCCGATACGCAAACACAGACCGAGCATATCCGCAGCCTCGCCAATGAGGTGAGCCATACTTCGGCACTCGTGGAAGACAGCGCCGCCGAAACCATGCGCCAAATGCAGTCGAGCCAAACCGAAGCAGAAGCAGTACTGAGCGCAACTGAGCAGACGCAAACCGCCGTTGGCCTTTGCCATGCTTCCCTTGAAAGCCTGAATAACTCAGTGACGGATGTGTCGAAAATCATTGATGTAATTGGCAATATCGCCGAACAAACTAACTTACTCGCCCTCAATGCCGCCATTGAAGCTGCGCGGGCGGGAGAGCAAGGTCGCGGCTTTGCCGTGGTTGCCGATGAAGTGCGAAATTTAAGTCAGCGCACCCAAGTGTCCTTAAACGAAATCGTGAAGATTCTGCAGCAACTGACCCAATCGAATCATGCCCTCAGTGAGAGTGTCGATGGCATAGCAGAGGCCACCAGCAGCCAAAAACTGCGCGCTCAAAGCCTATGGCAAGTGGCGCAAACGGTGCAAAACCAAGCGAGCGACATGGCCAATACCGCTAAACAAGGCTCGCTCAATGCCAAGGAGCAAGTCGATTATCTCGATCAATTTGTGCGCACTATGGATAGCTTAAAAGAGCAGGCGCAAACCAGTTCGCAACAGAGTGAAGTCATTGCCCAAGAAGTGCAGCAGAGCGTCGAGGATATTGAGACCAGTTTAGGCATTGCCGATGCTGGTAACTTAGCACCACAGTCGCGGGCCGCTTAACCCGCAAAAATACCAATAAAAATGGGAGCCTAAGCTCCCATTTATTTTGATGTCCGATTAAATTCGGACCTTAATCATTACAATGCAGCTAAAACCACTTCGGCTTTACTGGCTTCAAAAGCCTTTGGCTCTTCAACATTCAGCAGAGTCACTACGCCGTTATCTATGATCATGGCGTAACGTTGTGAACGCACGCCACCAAAACCGGCAGTATCCATCTCTAAACCTAAGGCTTTAGTAAAGCTGGCATCGCCATCGGCTAGCATCATCAATTCAGAGGCATTTTGCGCTTCGCCCCATGCTTTCATCACGAAGGCATCGTTCACAGCAACACAGGCAATCAAATCCACGCCTTTCGCTTTAAATTGATCGGCTAATACGACATAGCCAGGTAAATGCGCTTCAGAACAGGTCGGAGTAAACGCACCGGGTACAGCAAACAATACCACTTTTTTACCAGCGAACAGTTCAGTAACTTGGTGATTCACCATGCCATCTTTCGTTAGTTGGCCTAATGTAGCTGCTGGTAATGTTTGACCTTGAGCAATCATATTTATCTCCATTTAGTTAAATTAACCTGACCATACTAGCCCTATTTACCTGAGATAAACACAGAGAGAAAAAAGGGTGATTAGCCGCGAGTACGATTCATCCGCAGCCCAGCACACAAACCGAGGAACAACAGACCCAATACCGAGAAGGCACCGCCACTTTCTTCGACGACGATAACTTCAGGCTCTCTGTCTCGATCGCTACTTTCCAGTGGCAACGCATACAAACCATCGGTTTCATCGGCACTGATGGTCGCGACAATATCGCTGTAACCCACTTCGTACACATCGATTAGCACATCGTAGTGGTCCGTCGCATAACCCGTGTAGAGCGTGGTCAGCACTTCATAATCGTCCTGTGTTGAATCGCCATAAATAGTAAACACGTCCGTGGTGTAGTAATGCACCCAAGGGCCGCCATCACGACTGAGATAAAGCTCGGCAAATAAGTCTGCTCTTTCATTAAGATACGCGCCGTTAACATCGACGTCGAAGGTCACGCTAAAGGTTTGATAAAACCCATCGTAGTCAAAGTCTTCGAACAAACGACTGTTGGCATCAAAAATCGAAAAGCTGTGATACACAGGGGCGCGGTAGGGATCTTCACTGGTCGCGCTCGAACTCGGCATGCCTTGGCTCGCATGTTTCGCAGTCACTTGCTCACGCGTCATCGGCGATGCGCCCATTAGTTGCACGCGGTTTGCCGTCGGCGCTTTAGAGGATAACGCGGGCGCCAAGGATTTAACGGCTGCAGCAGCGGCTTCAGTGACATTTTTTGCGGGCGCAGCTTGTTGTAACAGGGCTAAAGCTTGCTGTTCCTGCTCGGCTGCTTGCTCGCTGTTTTCAGCTTTTTTGGCAATGCCGACACTGGCCGCAGTAAATGGCGTTAAGCTTTGCGATGATTCCAGTTCGCGGGGCTGAGCGCTGACGGCAGCGGACGCTAAAAACAGCGCGGCAATGGCCGTCGCTTTAACGAAATGGGTGTTAACCTGACTGTTAACTGTGGCTGCCATACCTTGTTTATTGAGTGTGTTCATCTTGAATACCCCATGGATAATCCGTTCAAATTGGAGCCATTAAAGTGCAATGAAGGTGAACATAAGCTGAACATCAACATTTAGTGTTCTTAGCGCGACAATACGTTCAGCCTTAGTTCATCTGGATTAGCCGACACTAGGGCATATTGAATGCGAGCATAGGAATAGACTCGCTGACAGAGCTTCAGTTCTGTCACGAATAACAAAATGACTACCAAAGTTAATTTTGATGGAATTGTGCCAACCAATTGGCTGATCTCTATGTGTTTGTTAAGGTGATGAGGTATTCTTAGTCGACTCGATAAGTTATCCATCTCACTCATTAACTTAAGATCGCCGAACATTGCGGGTACCAGATATGAAACTTGGTTTGACATTGGCCCTAATCGCTTGCTTATTGGCCTCCTTTGGCAGCATGGCAGGCAATGATAGACAGAATGATCGCAACCAAGGTGCGAAGAATGAGCAGCGCCGTCTGGCGGTCAATAGCCCAGATCAAGCTGTAGCTATGGTGCAACGCCAATATCAAGGCAAGGTACTGAGCGTGCAATCCAGCGGCTCAGGATATCGGGTTAAGCTCCTCAATAATGACGGCCAAGTGTTTTCAGTCTCAGTGGATGCCGCAACTGGCCGAGTGTCGAGGAATTAACTATGCGATTGTTATTGGTTGAAGATGATTTAGAACTGCAGGCTAACTTAAAACAACATCTGCTCGATGCCCATTACAGTATCGATGTGGCGAGCGATGGTGAAGAAGGCTTATTTCAAGCACTCGAATACAACTATGATGCGGCGATAATCGATGTCGGTTTGCCTAAACTCGATGGTATCGCGCTTATCCGCAGCGTACGCGAACAGGAACGCGACTTCCCAATCCTAATTTTAACCGCGAGGGACAGTTGGCAAGACAAGGTGGAAGGGCTCGACGCCGGTGCTGACGACTACCTGACGAAACCTTTTCATCCCCAAGAACTGGTCGCGCGGCTAAAAGCCTTGATCCGTCGCTCTGCCGGCAAGGCCAGCCCTTTGATTTATAACGGTCCCTTTAGCCTAAATACCAGCAGCTTAGAAGTGCGTAAAGGTGAAGAGTTGGTTAACCTCAGCGGCTCTGAATACAAGTTATTCGAATTTTTTATGCTGCATCAGGGTGAAGTGAAATCCAAAACCGTATTGACGGAGCACATCTACGATCAAGATTTTGATTTAGATTCAAACGTCATTGAAGTCTTTATCCGCCGGTTACGTAAAAAACTCGATCCTGATAATCAATATAACCTGATTGAAACCCTGCGCGGCCAAGGTTATCGCCTAAAAGCGTTAACGCCCGAGCCAACTGCCGATGAGTAAACGTGCCATTGTGTGGCAAGTATTGAACTCCCTTAAAGCGCGCTTAGTGATTAGCGCGCTATTGTTTATCTTAGTGTTATTACCTTTAATCGGCGTCGCCTTAAACGATGCCTTTACCGAGCAAGTTAAAAGCGCGACCAAAAATGAACTCAGCGCCTATGTCTATTCGATACTCGCGGTGACTGAAGTCGAGAATAAACAAATCTCTATTCCAGAATTAGTACTCGAAAATCGTTTTAACCTCATTCAATCTGGGCTGTATGCCATTGCGACCACTGAAGATGCCAGCGGCAAACAAACGATCGTGTGGCACTCGCAATCTTTTATGGGCATGATGCCACCACCGCATTTTACCATCCCAGCAACGGGTCAAAGTGACTTTGAGCAAATCGAGCTCGCCGAACAACCCCATTTGATTTATAGCTTTAGCGTCAGTTTCGCCAGTCAAAATCAAAACGTGCCTGTGACGATTCACATCATTAAGGACGAGCGCGAATTTCAGCAGCAAATCGATCAATTTAACCAACAGCTTTGGACTTGGCTGCTGATCCTCATGTTCGTCATGCTCGTGTTCCAACTGAGCTGGCTAGTGTGGACGCTGCGGCCATTGGCACGCTTTACCCAAGAATTACATTCCGTCGAGCAAGGTAAGTCTATGCAGCTAAGTAGTCAGTACCCCACTGAACTACAAGCGGTTGCGCGGCAGCTCAATATTTTGCTCAATACCGAACAAACCCAGCGCAAACGCTATCGTAATGCCTTGGCCGATCTTGCCCACAGCCTCAAAACACCGCTGGCGGTGATCAAGAGTCAGGCCGACTTAAGCGAAGCCTCCAGCGAACAAGTGTCGGTGATCAGCCGCATTATTGGCCACCAGTTGAAACGCGCCCAAACGGCAGCGGCAGCCTCGTGGCATTTAGGGATTCGCGTCGATGACGTCGCCGCTAAGTTATTACGTACCTTAGCCAAAATTTATCGTGAACCGCAAATCAATCTCAGTGGCGAGATGGCAGAAGCAGCAGTATTTAAAGGTGATGAGGCGGATCTCACGGAAATTCTCGGTAACGTGCTCGACAACGCCTGCAAAGCGGCAAAGTCCACAGTTAAATTAACCGTGACCGGCGATGCCTATCAATTGCTGATCTGCATCGAAGATGATGGGCCAGGGATCAGTGAGGCGCTGCAAAATCAAATCTTTGAACGCGGTATTCGCGCTGATTCCTATCATCAAGGTAATGGTATTGGGCTTGCGATCGTGCGCGATTTAGTCGACAGCTATAACGGCAGAATTTCAGTCTCACGTTCAGAAACCTTGGGCGGCGCCAAGTTCAGCATCAGCTTCGTGCATTCTATTTAACCTTTAATTTCAATAATATAGATTTAAACCCCATCCTAAATTGCGGTTTAAAATAACTTTTTAACCGCAAAATGCTTTCAGCTTATGTTCATATTCAAACGCCTATGATGCCCATAACATCCTCGAACAGGATTATTGGAGCAAACCATGAACAGACAACATCGATGGAATTGGCTAGTGTTAACGGCGGCATTAGTGGCCTTGCCTTTCACTACCACAGCCCAAGCTGCGGGCGTATCTGTGAGTCAGGGCTCGAGCGCTGCGGCAAGCCAAGCCGAACTCGAACAAATGCTGGCGCCTATTGCCCTGTATCCCGATAGCTTATTGACCCACATACTTATTGCCTCAACTTATCCACTCGAAATAGTGCAGGCACAGCGTTGGTTAACCCAGCGCCCCAAATCCTCGGTCGATCAACTGATGACGCAAGCCGAAGATCAAGATTGGGACCCGAGCGTCAAAGCTTTGCTGGCCTTTCCGACGCTGCTGCAAAAAATGAGTGAAGATCTCGACTGGACTCAAAGACTCGGTGAAGCCTTCTTAGAAGATGAAGGCCAAGTGATGAACAGCATTCAATCCCTAAGGCAACAGGCTGATAAAGCGAACAGCTTAGCAGACATGGACAACATGGCGATCACCCGCGCCAACAATCAGATCATCATAGAACCCGCTAAGCGAGAAATTGTGTACGTGCCCTATTACGATCCGCGTGTGGTTTATGGCACATGGCGCTGGGGTGTGGCTTATCCACCCGTGTATTGGGAATTTGGCGGCTATGCTGGCTATCCCTATCGTCCGAGTCATAACCATTTCTACTGGTCACCTGGCATCCATATTTCCTTTAACTACTTCTTCAGTTCATTCCACTGGCACAACCATAAAGTGGTCGTGATCGACTATCGCCATTCACATCGTTATCGCCCACGTGAAAGATACACGGTCAGCTATGGTGCCCAGCCTTGGAAACATAAACCCGAACATAGACGTGGCGTGAGTTACCACAACCCCGTCGTGAAGCAACGCTATTACAACGAAGACAAGTATCGCGGTAGAGATTCACACTCTAGCGGCAGTAAGCAGCACTTCAATAGTCAATATTCGAAGTCGAAAGAACGCCAAGATACCCATAGTAATCAAGGTAATATGAGTAATCATGGAAATAAGAGTCGTGACAATAAGGACTATCACAACGCCAGTCGTGAACGTGATAACCGCGTACCGAGTTATCAAAAAACACAGGCCGAGTTAAAGGAACGTCGATCCGCGACTATGGTACAAACGCCGACTCACAAGGAGCGTAATGACGCGCAATCGAGACCCTTGCAGTCAAAGCCAATGCCATCGAGGGAGCCGCAGCAAAGGCAATACCAAACTCGTGAATCGCAGCCGCGTAATGTCGATCAACAAAGGACGCAGCCACAAAGGCAAGAAAATCCAAGGACTGCGACCCCAAGAGTTGAAACGCCACGACCCGAGATAAGACGCGCAGAACCGCAACGTATTGAACAACCAAGACAAACGGCGCCGAGACAACGCGAAGACGTAAGAGTGAGACAAAGTGAGCCACGCCAAAATGCGCAAACCGCTCGCTCGGTAGAACATAACCAAGGCCGCTCAACTCAAAGCCAAGAACGCCGTCATAGGGAATAATCCCGCTATGGCCGCAGTAACACAAAGAGCGCAGTTAACTGCGCTCTTTGTGTTTTAATTAGTTGTTAAATGACTTATTTTTAAGCCGCTTAAAACTTTAAGGTCAGGGACTGACCTTCACCCATGCCCTGCCATTCGATACTCAGATCCATAATCTCATTAAGAATATGTTCAAAGTCCGATTGGCTGACGGTTGGAACGGCTAGGTCGCGGCTGTTACAGGCTTGTTCTAACAGATAAATAAAGCCGTCATAGGTTGGCGTTTCGCCCGACCAGAGTAGCGACTGCAGGGTCTCAACTATGGATTCGGTTTGCCACACCTCCGTTTTATCAGCGATAGCGCGGGAGGTTTCATTATGTTCCAAGGCGAAGCTGATATCGGCGCCAGCTCTGACCTGCGAGAAGAAAGCCCCTTGAATATGCAGACGTTTTTCAACCACATAATGAATCATATCGTGGGGAGCAATGCCCTGTTCTGGCATTTGGGTTTGGGTCGCACTACCGTCCATGCGCACGCAGCGCAACTGACCATAACGCTGGGTTCCTTTGGTGAAGATGACTTGCATAAAACCATCCTTAGTATTTCGATTAACGCATACATAACGCGAACTCAAGTATAGTCCAACTCAGCGCCAGCATTAGAAAAACAACAATACTCTGCCGTTATAAATTACGCTGAATAAAGCGGAAACACTCTTCTGCCGCCAAGGGTTTACTAAAGTAAAACCCTTGCACTAAGTCGCACCCCATGCTCGACAATAATACCAATTGTGCTTCGTTTTCAACGCCTTCTGCCACCACAGTTAGCCCCAACTCATGGGACATAGAAATGGTCGCAGCACTGATAGCAGCATCGTTCGGGTCGCTCTCAATATCCTTCACAAAGGAGCGGTCGAGCTTCAATCTGTCTAAGGGCAAGAGTTTCAAATAGGATAAGGAGGAATAACCTGTGCCGAAATCATCAATCGCAAGTTCGATACCATGCTGGCGCAATTCCGCTAACAGGCGCGCATTCTGCTCCGGATATTGCATTGCCACACTCTCGGTGATTTCGAGCTCCAATGCCCCTTTGCCCAACTTATGCTTTAAAAGCACATTGGTGATATCGGCAACAATGCTATCTTTGCGGAGTTGATGCGCAGACAAGTTCACTGCCATTCGCAGCTCAGTCGCACCCGCAGCGCGCCATACGGCAAGCTGCGCCATGGCAGTTTCTAACACCCATTGGCCGATAGGAATGATCATGTCAATCTCTTCGGCGATGGGAATAAAGCGGTCTGGCGCTACCATGCCAAACTCAGGATGTTGCCAGCGCACTAAGGCTTCGACACTGACCACTTGCCCAGTGCGGATATCAATTTGTGGCTGATAATGCAGTCGTAATTCATCGTTAGCGAGCACTTGCCTCAGGCCCGTTTCAATTTGCTGGCGCTCGGTGATCAAGGTATTCATCGCCGCAGTAAAGAATTGATAGTTGTTGCGCCCCGCAGCCTTGGCGCGGTACATGGCCATATCGGCGTTTTTCATCAAGGCTTCAACACTGTCGCCGTCGGTCGGGAATAAACTGATACCTATACTTGGCGATGAATGTAATGCTTGATTATTAATGATATAGGTTTGACTCAAACCACTGCGCAGCGCCTCGGCTAAACTGGCCACCTCATCATGGTTCGTATCAGATAATGCGACCACAAACTCATCGCCACCCAGACGCGCCACAGTGTCAGTATCACCAACGATGTTTTTCAAACGCCGCGCAACTTCTAACAAGAGTTGATCGCCCACATGATGGCCCAAGGTGTCGTTGATATTTTTAAAGTGGTCCATGTCGATAAACATCACGGCAATTTGGCTGTCGGATGCCAGCGCCTCCCTGAAAACCACTTCGAGGCGCGACTGTAAGCTGAGTCGATTAGGCAGTAAGGTCAAAGAATCATGGTGGGCGAGGAAATGAATGCGTTCCTCACTGACTTTACGCTCGCTGATATCGGTAAAGCTGCCGATGTAATGGCTCACGGCACCTGCATCATCGCGCACCACAGACATCATCAACCATTTGGGGAAATCGTAACCATGCTTATGCCTGTCCCAAACTTCGCCTTGCCAGAATCCCGTTTGTTCTAGGGCAGCACGCACTTGAGGATCGATATTTTTGTCGGTACGCTCAGCCTCTAAAAAGCGGCAGTTTTTACCAATGATTTCTTCTCGGGAATAACCGGTTATCTGAGAAAATGCAGTATTCACATCCACAATAATGTCGTTGGCATCCATGATAGTGATGCCTTCACCACTCTGCTGGAACACCTGCGCCAATAGATTTACCCGCGCAACGGTGCGCTCCTGCTCGGTAATATCTTCAACGATAAAGAGAATAAGCTGTTCACCATCGGCACCTGTGACTAAGGCACCATTGAGACGCACCGCCACTAATTGACCATTCTTATTCAAATAATGCTTCTGATAAGGGCCATAACGACGCGTTTGCTTTAGACGTTCTAATTGCTCAGTTTCACTTAATTGATAACGCTTTGGCGTGAGATCCCAAGGGTCAAGCTGATTTAACTCAGCGAGTGAGTAACCCGTCATGGCTTCGAATGCGGGGTTAATCGCCACAAACTGACCATCATCTAAACGTTTAAGCACATGCCCTACAGGCGCCTTATCAAACAAGTTACGATATCTTTGTTCGCTTTGTACCAAGGTGGCCTGAAAAGCCTGACGACGGGCAATTTCCTTCGATAAGGCCATGGTTTTTTCAGTCACTTTCTCGGCAATACGTTGGCGCTCGCCGGAGGAAACCAGTGTCATACCGCCCACAACAGCACAGGTTATAAAGGCGAGGAGCAGCATAAGTAGCGATAAGCTAAAAGTATCGCCCATCAGCACTGCATAGGATTGATAAATCACTATGTGCCAATGCCGATCCGCTAGCATCAGGTTTGCTTGAAAATACTGGCCGGTTTTATCGCTAAATAGCTTGCTGCTAAATGCGGGAAAGGACTTCTGGGTATTGCTGTAAAGCAATGCACCGCCCGCACTCATGTCGGAGAGTTTCCACTGCAATCCCTTTACGCTCTCAACATCATTAATAATGCTTTGCAAATCAATCACAGCCGAACAAAATCCTGAGATTTTACCCAGCCGATCGAACGAGGGCGCTAGAAGTAAGGTGCCACCTGGGCCATTGGGATCTTGTGCTAATTGGATCTTCGCCGTCATCACAGGCGCTAAGGTCGCGCGCACTTTAGCAATGGCAGCGGCTCGTATTGGTTCACTATTGAGATCTAATCCCAATGCCGCTTCATTACCTATGAGTGGCTGAATATACATCACTGGCACTAACCAGCCATCGACATTAGCTTGCCAGCCTTGAGGCCGCGTGACTTTGTAGGGAGCGCCAATGGCCGAACGGGTCGATGCTTCAAAACTAGGTAGATCGGCAGCCGCCACTAACGGCGACCAAGACCAAGCTCTAAAGCCATCTTGCTGCAGCATGTTACGTTTGCCAAACTGCACAAACTCATCCTCAGAAACCTGATCGCTATTATCGAACAAGCTTGCTAAGGCGATGATTTGCTGCAGATTAGCCTCTTGAAAACTTTCAATATTGCTAATCACGGCATTGGATTGGATCTGAAACTTATCTTGCAACTGTTGGCGCTGGTTCATATCCGAGTAGTAATAAATCCCCACGCAGAATAAAAAGCCCACCAGCAGGGGAACACCCGTCTGAATGCGGCGAGCACGCCAGATAGCTCGCTTATCAAATAACAACATAGTCAAAGGAATAAAGATCACGGCGCCGAGCAAATCCCCCGTCCACCAATTTATTAAACTCCCCAATAAATCAGATGGTGGAATCGTACCGTTGATCACTAAGGCACTGTTGCCAAAAACGGTCGCCACAATACAAGTTAAGGCTAAGCTCAAGCAGGATTTAATAACGGTATTGGGATTATCTAAGGTGAATAAATGATCGACTCGCCCAAGAACATGGGCAGAAAGCACAGCCTGTATGCAAGACCCAATCGAGATAGCAAAGGGTAACCAGCCCCAATGGATATGCCCGCCAATATTGATGTTGATCAGTAGCGAACCAATAAACACCCCCACCCAAGGGACATACTCTTTCCACAGGATACAGGCAGCAATGGCAATCCCTGCGGCAGGCCAAATGGCAGCTGAATATCCTGGTGGCAACGCAATCATCAAGCCTAGTTTACCTACAATTATATAAGCTAAGGCGATGAAAACGTTTACCTTAAGGTATGGGGTAATTGACTTTATGTGTAATCCTTTAAACTGCCATAGTTACAATATTCAGAATCATAATGCCCTACTCGTTAACTCAATCTCAAGTAGATATCTGGGCAGTGATAAAATCACAGTCTAATAATCGTTTTACCTAATGTAAATAGCGTAAATGACTGACACGACCATTGTTTTAACTTGATGTTTTTATTTGAGATGCCCATCTAAAATCCGCTTAGTCAAACTTTACTCGCATTAAAAATAAGCATGTAAACATGTGCGCATGAGTCAGAGAAAACAGAAGTACTATTCGGCACGCCTAAAAAGTAAATGTTGGCTAACACCTGCAAGTTTATCGAGGTATTCATCCACCCCATGACTTAGCCATTACATCAACTTTAGCCAAAATGAATAAATGAAGCGCCTCACACATTCCCAATTTATGAGAACCAAATCAGTTAAATTTAAGTTAATTTTGTAAATTTATTGATTTTATTTGGTTTTAATTAAGGTTTTTTTAATGCTTAACGTCTTTTCGCACGGGGATCCGCTTTCAATCAATAGCCGCTTCTTGGTATCCTCCTGCCGCATAAAAAAGTTGCATGCTGAATATTTTTTGTTCTGCCAACTGACTCCCTTTCCCGTTCAACCGGACCCGTTAATTGAAATTAGCTCTTAGCCAATTCATTGCTGAAAGATTGAACCTGATTATTCGGTTTTCAACCTTTAGCATGACAAACCTAACCCTGTTTTTCGGGTTATTGTTTGTGCTGCCTGTAGCTGACGTTTTATACGTATTAATCGGCGGTTGTGTTGATATTAGTGAACTCATCAGCCTCAGCAATGGCTTTTTAGTCGAGTTTATCGGCGCCAGTATGCTCAGCCTGTTATTGCTCAACCCCCTCGTTATTCTGCAGTTATGGCATTTAATCGACTGCTGCTTCAAATTTTTCAATAATCTCGATTTAACTAACGCTTCACTTTTTTTAGCACCCCCAAGGCTAAAATCCCTCGAATATACCGCCCACGGTTGTCGCGCCCCACCATTTTAACCCTCTGTTTTTAAATTCAAATTAAGCATTAAGCGCTGAAAGCGGATCTTCGATTTCGTCGGAATGGCTGCACATTGTTGTGTCATGTCTCTTGGATTTCAGGATTTGCGCTCAGATAACGCCGCTTAGTGCGACTGCCGGTTCACGCTTGGCAGAGTTGTAAACCTTAGGGTTAGAGGAATCTTCCTTTGTTAATTCGAAAATTAAGTAAAGCGGCAATCGCGGCAGTAGCACTCATGCTCGCGGGTTGTGATGGCGGTGTGTTGGACCCTAAGGGCCAAATCGGTATCGATGAAAAACACCTGATTATCGTCGCCACCCTACTCATGCTCATTGTTGTTATCCCTGTGATTGCCATGACATTGTACTTCGCGTGGAAATACCGCGATGGCCGTGATCAAGAAATCTATGCGCCTAAATGGGCACACTCAACAGCGATTGAAACCGTCGTGTGGATAGTGCCGATTGTGATCGTGATAGTGCTCGGTGTGATCACTTGGAGTTCGACCCATGATCTTGATCCATATAAGCCTTTAGTGCACGAAGCTAAACCCGTCACGGTTGAAGTGGTGTCGCTGGACTGGAAATGGTTATTCATTTACCCAGAACAAGGCGTGGCATCGGTCAATGAGTTGGCGTTTCCAGCCAATGTGCCGGTGAACTTTAAGATCACCTCTGACACTGCGATGAACTCCTTCTTCATCCCTCAGTTAGGCAGCCAGATTTACTCTATGGCGGGCATGACCACTAAATTGCATTTGATCGCTAACGAGCCTGGCACCTTCGATGGTATCTCGGCTAACTACAGCGGCGCCGGATTTGCGGGCATGAAGTTTAAAGCGATTGCCACTCAAACACCTGCCGACTTCGATGCATGGGTGGCCAAGTTAAAACAACAGGGTAAGACTTTGGACTCAGCGGCCTACGCCACACTGGCTAAACCGAGTGAATACAATCCGGTTGAATACTTTGGCTCAGTCAGCAAAGGGATGTTTGACCAAATCGTGATGCAATACATGCACATGGACTCACATGACGGCATGAAAGGTCACGAAGGAATGGACATGCACGCAGGCATGGAACACATGGGCACTGAGCACACATCTGACATGGCAGACATGAAAGGTATGCACGACATGGCACATATGGCAGGCGAGCACGCGATGGAAAATACACAGAACATGGCCGACATGGATAGCTCAACCCATTCTGACACTTCATCTACAGAACACTCATCCACAGAACCTTTATCCTTAGAGCACTCATCCACTCAAAAAGTGGAGGCGGAGTAATCATGTCATTTCTCGGTAAATTAAGCTTAGATGCGATTCCGTATCACGAGCCTATCATCATGGTGACCTTAGCGGTCGTCGCAGTGGTAGGTTTGTATATCGCAGCCTTGATCACTAAACACAAAAAATGGAGCGTACTTTGGAACGACTGGTTAACCTCAGTTGACCATAAACGCCTCGGTATCATGTACATAGTGTTAGCTTTGGTGATGCTCATTCGTGGCTTCTCCGATGCCATTATGATGCGTACCCAGCAAGCACTCGCCACCAACGGCGCCGCAGGTTATCTGCCGCCTGAACATTACGACCAAATCTTCACCGCCCATGGCGTGATCATGATTATCTTTATGGCGATGCCATTTATGATAGGTCTGATGAACTTAGTGTTGCCGCTGCAAATTGGTGCCCGCGACGTTGCCTTCCCATTCTTGAACAACCTCAGCTTCTGGCTTACCGCCTCGGGCGCTGTGCTGATCAATATTTCTTTGGGTTTAGGTGAATTTGCTAAAACAGGTTGGGTAGCGTATCCACCCCTCTCTGAGCTGGCTTACAGTCCGGGGGTTGGGGTCGATTACTATATCTGGGCACTGCAGATTTCGGGCATAGGGACGACCTTAACCGGGGTGAACTTTATCGCCACCGTACTGAAGATGCGTGCCCCAGGCATGAAGCTGATGCAAATGCCAATCTTCACTTGGACTTGTACGTGGGCGAACATACTGATCGTCGCGTCATTCCCAATCTTAACCGCTGTGTTAGCCCTGCTGACACTCGACCGTTACATGGATTTCCACTTCTTCACCAATGACGGTGGCGGTAACGCCATGATGTATATCAACCTGTTTTGGGCGTGGGGACATCCTGAAGTTTACATCCTGATTTTGCCTGCTTTTGGTATTTTCTCCGATGTGATCTCAACCTTTACCTCTAAACGTCTGTTCGGTTACACCTCAATGGTGTGGGCGAGTGGTGCGATTTCAATTCTAGGTTTCATCGTTTGGTTACACCACTTCTTCACTATGGGCTCAAGTGCCAACGTCAACGCCTTCTTCGGGGTGATGACTATGGTGATTGCGGTTCCAACCGGGGTAAAACTGTTTAACTGGTTGTTCACTATCTACCGTGGCCGCCTACGTTTAACGGTACCTGTGTTGTGGACACTAGGCTTTATGGTGACTTTCACTATAGGCGGTATGACAGGTGTGTTATTAGCCTTACCGGGTGCCGACTACGTTCTACATAACAGTTTGTTTTTAATCGCACACTTCCATAACACTATTATTGGTGGTGCGGTATTTGGTTACTTAGCAGGTTTTGCTTACTGGTTCCCGAAAGCGACAGGTTTCCACTTGAATGAGCGTTTAGGTAAGGCGTCATTCTGGTGCTGGCAAATCGGTTTCTATGTGGCCTTTATGCCGCTGTACGTACTGGGCTTTATGGGTATGACACGCCGTATCAACCACATTGATAACCCAGCGTGGAACCTGTGGATCTACTTAGCCGCCGTGGGTGCTTGCATCATCATGGTCGGTATCATTCTGCAGTTTATTCAACTGTATGTGAGTATCCGTGATCGCGACCAAAACCGCGACACCACGGGCGATCCATGGAATGGCCATACTTTAGAGTGGTCAACCGCTTCTCCACCGCAGTTCTATAACTTCGCTAAGCTGCCACAGGTTGCTGATATCGATGCCTTTACCGATGCGAAAGAAAAAGGCGTGGCTTATCAACGTCAAAAACACTACCAAGCTATCCATATGCCGAAAAATACCCCAAGCGGTATCTTAATGGCGCTGGGGATCACTGCCGCTGGTTTTGCCGCTATTTGGCACATCCTGTGGTTAGCCATTGTGGGCTTAGTGGGCGCTTTCGTGGTGTTCCTGTTCCGTGCTTATAACAATGACGTCGACTATTACGTGCAACCCGATGAAGTGGCTCGCATTGAAAATGCCCACTTAAACAATGTAGTAAGGGGCTGATATGAGTATTGCAATCCCAGCAGATTTAGAAGTAGCTCACGCAGAAGATCACCACGAACACCATGACACGAGTGGCAACACTCTGTTTGGTTTTTGGATTTACCTGATGACCGACTGCATTTTGTTTGCCTCGGTTTTCGCAACCTATGCCGTGCTCTACATGAACACGGACGGTGGCGTTTCGGGTAAAGACATTTTCGAATTGGACTTTGTGCTGATTGAAACTGCCGCCCTACTCGTTAGTAGTATTACCTACGGCATGGCGCTGATTTTTGCTAAGCGCCACAACAAAGCGGCGACCCTCACTTGGTTAGCCATTACCTTTGCACTGGGTTGTGTGTTTATCGGGATGGAAGTCTATGAGTTCCATCACCTGATTGAACACGGCAATGGCCCGCAGCGCAGCGCTTTCCTATCGTCCTTCTTCACCCTTGTCGGTATGCATGGTTTGCACGTAACCGCAGGTCTAATTTGGATGGCGATCATGATGATTGAAGTGGCAAAAACCGGTTTAGGCAACCGAAGCATCACTCGCCTGAGCTGCTTAAGCTTGTTTTGGCATTTCCTCGACATCGTATGGATTTGTGTATTCACGGTCGTGTATTTATTGGGAGCACTGTAATGGGCGCACATAGTCATACGCACAATCAGCCTAGCCATGGCACTGACGATCTGGCCGCGAGCATTAAGTCATATCTAATGGGCTTTGTGCTGTCTGTGGTATTAACCGCCATTCCGTTTTGGGCGGTAATGACCCATCACTTCGAGAAAGCAACCACCCTTAGCTTAGTGCTAGTGATGGCGATAGTGCAGATAGTGGTACATCTTAAGTACTTCTTGCACTTAGATTTCTCGAAAGAAGGCAAAGTAAATACCTTCTCCTTCCTGTTTACCGCCCTGATTATTGTCATGGTAGTCGGCCTGTCGGTGTGGATCATACTCGAAGCCAACGCTTTGATGATGTAACGAGAAACAGTCTATGCAAATACAAGACAGATTTATGTCACCGCAATGGAAAGCACGCTTCAAAGGGTATGTACAGGTGACTAAGCCTGGCATCATTTTCGGGAATCTGATTTCCGTTGCTGGCGGTTTTTTATTAGCCGCCAAAGGCGACGTAAATTTGGTCTTGATGCTAGCGAGCTTAGTGGGATTGTCCTTGGTCGTAGCCTCGGGCTGCGCAATCAATAACTGTATTGACCGTGATATCGACGCCAAGATGCAGCGAACCTGCAAACGCGTGACCGTCACGGGCGAAATTGCAGTGGGTAACGTACTCGCGTTTGGACTCGCCTTAGGCGTGTTGGGCTTTAGCATCTTAGCCTTGTTTACCAATGCATTAGCCCTGCTATTTGCCGTTATTGGTTACATAGTATATGTGGGGGTTTATAGCCTCTACATGAAACGTAACTCTGTGTATGGCACTTTGGTTGGCAGCTTCTCGGGCGCAGTACCGCCCGTGGTTGGCTATTGCAGCGTGACAGGGCAAATGGACATAGGTGCAGCTATTTTGCTGTTGATGTTCAGTCTATGGCAGATGCCACATTCTTACGCCATCGCGATTTTCCGTTTTAATGACTATGCGGCCGCCAATATTCCTGTGCTGCCAGTGGCAGAAGGCATGACCAAAGCAAAACTGCATATCGTGCTTTATATTGCCGTGTTCGCCTTAGTCAGTGCACTGTTGCCACTCGCGGGTTACACAGGTATCGCCTTTATGGCGGTCACCTGCGCCACCAGCCTGTGGTGGCTTGCCATGGCATTAAAAGGTTATCGCCACGGCGTCGACATGCAACGCTGGGCTCGCCAAGTGTTTGGGTTTTCAATCATCACTATTACGGCGCTCAGTGTGACTATGGCGCTCGACTTCCAAGTCGTGAGTCAGGCGCCACTGCTCACCTTAGTGAAGTAAATCCTAAGCTTTCAGCTAGTTGTCTAGTCCTGAAATAAGTTGATAATACAAAAGCGCTAACCTAGATTAGCGCTTTTTTTCTACCTTAAAACAGCCCCTGATGTATCACTTCTAAGTGAACATCATTCGCCACCACATGCCTGGCAGGCTAGTAAAACCAGTCGTGTAGTGTTTTAACTCACCATCTTTAAAGATCATAATGGTTGGCGTCGACTGCAATGACCAATCACGGGCAATCTTGCTGTCACTATCGTTAATAGTGTCAAAGCCATAATCCTGATGCTGCAGATATTTTCTCAGTTTCTCATCCTCACCCGAACTCATGGCAACCGTCACCACTGGGTAATAGGCCGACATTTGATTGACCGCTGGACTGACAAAATTACACACAGGGCACCAAGTGCCCCAAAAGTATACCAATACCGCCTGATCTTGGCTGAGCGTGGCAATATCAAGCGTATCCCCTGCCAACGTCGTCCCTTGTAGCTGTGGCAAATTATCCCGCGGGATATCTTTGCCGCGCCAGATGTCCATCACGCTGGTCACGATAAGGGCAATGAGCAGCCAAAGTGCCAGCTGCTTAATCCAGCCCAATATGCGTTTAGGTAAAGATATCGAAACTTGTTCGGCGCTCATATTTTCAGTTTCCTTTGGCGGCATCTTAACTGCTCTTCTGCGTCTTATCTTTAGCGGCAATCGCGGCTTCAAGCTGCTCTTTTAACACTTCGTAAGGCACTAATCCTGGAATAAGCGTATCGGCCACTATCATACTTGGCGTGCCACCTATGCCTAACTCATTCATTAATTTCACATTATCATCGACCATTTTAGCGACGCGCTCATCTGTGTTGCCGACCCAGCGCTCAGTTGCCGTCAGTTTAGCGACCTTAGCGATGGCGGCGGCATCGAGTCCACGCGGGCTCGACATCAACATATCCTTCACCTTGAGATACTTTTCGGGCTCGTTTAACCAAACCGTTTGGGCAAAATCGACCGCCATTTTGGAGCCTTCGCCCTGCAGCGGCACCATTTTGACTATGATTTTTAACTGCGGAAATTCTTCAATCAGCTGGTTCAGCGAAGGCTCGATTTTCTTGCAGTATGGACAGTTAAAATCGGTGAAGTACACCATCTCAATCTCAGGTGTCGCAGCGCCCTTCCACGGATCGCTTTTGGTCTCATACATGGCTTTATGATGAGTCACAAGACTGGTTTGCATGGCTGTATTTGCCCCCTCTTGCTCCCTTGCTTGCCACGCAATAATCGCTTCCCTCATTAGGTCAGGATCATTGATCAAGGCATCTTTAAGAATCGCTCGCACCTCTTGCTGCTGCGCCGCCGATAAACTGCTGTCCTTGGCATAGGCCATGGTGCTCACCGAAGGCAAGGAAACTACCAGCATTGCCATGGCGACACCCGAGACAGCAAACATCTGCAACTTGCGATGTTTGAATAAAGAGCTAAATTTCGACATCTTAGTGCCTCCGATGACTTGAGTATTCTGCATTGATTCAGTGATGTTTTGTGCTTCAATTGTCTGTTTCATAATCGATTTCCATTGTTTCAGGTCAGGGGCTTCCTGACCTGAGTATTTGTTGAGTGTCACTCGACTCGCTATTGAATGAAACTCGCCAGTGATATTGCCGAGTGACATATCCGAGTGAACGGCTGGTCGTTAGCGTTATTTCCCTGCCGCTACGGATGACTTTTCAGGGGACGCAGAGGCCTGTTCAATCGCAGCAAGCACAAGTTCAGTCGATAGAATTTCCGGTAACTCAATCCCTTGCGGCGCACCCGGGCCGTAAACCACGTTGAATGGCACTCCAAATCGATTATGGCTTTGCAGGTAGTGAGTTATGGGCTCAGAAGGCGTAGTCCAATCGCCCTTTATCGGCAAAATATGCGGCTGTTGCAACAGGCTATAGACAGGATCTTGCAAGATCACGCCAACTTTATTGGCCTTACAGGTAATGCACCAATCAGCAGTCACATCGACAAATACTGTCTTGCCCTGAGCCACCTGCTGATTAATCAATGCTTGATCCAATGGCGTCCAAGCAAGATCCGCAGGTAAAGGTTTAGCCCACTGGTTCGCCGTCATAAATGCAATAACCGCCGACAGTAAAATGCCGATACCTAAGCAGCTCACGATGGCAATCGCGCCATATTTTTTAGCCATAAACACCATAAATATCAGTGCAATGACACCTGCTAATGGCCACAGGTAGCTAGTATCAATGAAGCTGGCCAACAGGCTAATCAGCCACAAACTGGTGATGAGCAACATGCCGGAGAAAAACACTTTAACTGTGTTCATCCAGCGACCGGGTTTAGGGAAATAACCCGCCACTTGCGGGAATGCCGCCACGATTAACCAAGGGAACGCCATACCCACGGCCAACGCGGTAAAGATGGCAAACAGGCTCAGTACATCGGCGCCCAAGGCGAAGGCGACCGCAGTCCCCAAAAATGGTGCACTGCACGGTGTCGCCAGCAGCGTCGCAAACATGCCCTGTAAAAAATGGCCGCTGTTATTATTGCCGCCCGTTGTCGCCAACTTGGTTTGCACGTTAGAGGGTAAGTTAATCTCAAACACACCTAACATGTTGAAGGCAAAAACTGTGGTCACCAGCGCCATAAAGCCTATAAACCAAGGGTTTTGGAACTGCACACCCCAACCAATCGCTTGACCCGTGAGCTTAAGCATTAAGATAAAGCTAGCCAGTAACCAGAATGAGGCCAATATCCCCAGCGCTGATGCGATGAACTGTTGGCGGATTTGATTACGTTTAAGATCAGGCGCAGCAACCACTGAACTGAGCTTCATGCCGAGAACGGGTAACACGCAGGGCATGACGTTTAAGATCAAACCACCAATAAGCGCTAACAGTATCATGCCAAATATCGAGGTACTTGCTTGAGTAATCACCACAGGCTTAACCTCGGCGCTGTATTCCAACGCCCGCTCGCTATCGGCGACAGTTATGTTCAGCGATTTACCCAAAACTTCAGGCTCGCCCAGCCAACTTTTACCGCTGAAAATACCGACCAATTGCTTGCCGTTAGCATCACTTTCACTCGGTTTTAAGCTCACTAGCTTAAATGTGATATCTGGCTCACCATCGATAATCACGGTTGGACTCTGCCAGTTGGCATCATTGAGTCTGACTTCAAGTTGACCTTTGGCGGCATCCCAACCCATTGTCATGGCAGGATTCTGGCCCTCTTGGGACAACACTTTTTGTGGCACAAGCGACACGGCCTTGTTGTAAGCCAACATGGCATCGGTATCTGCTTGCTGCGCATTGGGCGTGAAGTCGAGACTAATCTGATAATCCGTCAGTACACAGATAGTGGTACAGGTCGACAAGGTCACTTTGCCGCGCAGCTGAGTTGGAGCAGCGATATCATCGACTTTTAGGGTTAAGGGAAAGGTCGTATTACCTTTGTAACCAAAGGTTTGTAATCCCAATAATGAGAATTCCTCTGGCGCAGGCCATCTCCAATCCACTAGCTGTAGATTGCGAGAGCCATCCCACTTGATGGTAGGCGCAATGCCGCCTTCCCCAGGACTGCGCCAATAGGTTTTCCAATCGCCCTCAAGTTGTACTTCAAGCACAGCGGGCAAAGTATTCGTTGCGGGATCAACTTCGCCCGTCAGCATAAAACGTACTTTGGCTGGCGGGTGATTATCGTTAACTAACCACCCCGTCGATGCGGCCAATAGTGACGGACTCGTCACTATCAAGGCGAGTATCCAGAATCTGGTTAACATGGATTTTAATATGCTCATTTTGTCCCCATTGGCATGAACTGTTCGTTATGCCCTGTAAATGCTTGCTTTACTGCTTAACTCTGCCCCCATTACAAAGGGCGTGATGACTTAAGAAAAATCAATGTGATAGCATGCTTAATTCAAGAAATTTGATAGGAGATAGGATGTGTAAAAGCGGACGTTCTGCAGCTGGGTAATGGTCCTTTCAACCGGTAAACGGGTAAGAAAAGCCAACTATCGAGCTAGAGAATGGGCGCCAGAATAAACTCACCTATCAGTTTGATAAGTGAATTATTTCTATTCTTGAAAGCGACAGAGAGTGAGATGTATTCGCCTAGGTTTAGCTTGATAACCTTGTATGGGTAACAGTGTTATCACGCGGGAGGCGCGGTGAAGTAACGGCAGTAGGAACAACAGGATAAGAAATGGAATGGGACTCGGTGCATCGATACAGGTTCGGATCGATTTCTCAGACAATTCACATTTTTTAGGCTCGCTTTTGACCAGCTCAGTACCCGCCGCTTGGGCATCGACGTGACTAGCCATATTGCTTGAAGCTGAGCTGCTATTAAAAGCTGAACTTGAGTTTAAAACTGAGTTGGCGCCAAAACCAGCACCAGAAAAAGACGTAGCCGACATCGCTTGCGCGCTCGACTCCTTGAGCAACAAGTTAAGTATTCCACTGTTTTGAGTCAAACAGAACAAGGTCAGAATGGTAAACACCATCACGCCCCATAAGTTGCCTGTTTTCTTAGTCAATAACGTAAAAATTTGGATTTCTCTTCGTCTTATTCTTTGATAATAAAGATAAAAAATGAGTGTCTTTCAACAGATAGCTGAAGATAAGACCGGCGGATTGTAACAATAGTTCATCAACAAGCAAATTAATTTGCCTTGCCTGAAAAATAGATACAGACAAAGCTTATGCTGAAAACCCACCATCAATCATCAAACTCGCACCAGTGATGTAACCCGCTTCTGGACCCGCGATAAAGGCGACAAAACTGGCAATCTCTTCGGCTTTACCATAACGACCCAGGGCACCCATCGCCTTGATTGGCTCAGATGAATCACCGTTATCAGGGTTCATATCGGTATCCACAGGGCCAGGCTGAATGTTGTTCACCGTAATCGCACGCGGGCCTAAATCCCGCGCTAGTCCCTTGGCTAAACCGACTAATGCCGATTTACTCATGCCGTAAATCGCACCACCTACAAACGGAATGCGCTCAGCGTTGGTGCTACCGATATTGATGATGCGGCCGCCGTCATTCATGTGCAGCACGGCTTCTTGGCTCGCCACAAACACACTGCGCACATTAGTGTTAATTGTTCGCTCCCAGTCCTCTAACGTCAGGTTCTCAATGCTATCCCAAATCAACGTGCCCGCATTATTGACCACTATATCTAAGCCACCGAAGTGCGCTTTTGTTTCGCGAATGGCACGACGGATCGCCTCCGGCTCTGTGCTGTCGGCCTTAATCGCAATGGCTTGACCACCCTGCGATATAACTTCATCCACCAGCAATTGTGACTGCGCCTCAGAAGACACATAGGTAAAAGCAACCGCTGCGCCGTCACTCGCTAAACGCTTAACGATGGCGGCACCGATACCACGGCTACCACCTTGTACAAAAGCCACTTTACCTTGCAGATTATTTGACGATTTCATAGTTAGCTCACTCATTAGGGATATAAACGTTATGGTATAGAAAAGCGTTGTTAATCAATTACAAAATGACGTTCGCTTGTACGTTAACGCTCATTTTCATACTGTGGTAGTAGCTTACGCGATTCACTTTCCATCATTAAGTCACTAAAATGACCTTCACTAGGTCCTTCAAGGAATTAATTGCCGTGATAAATAATCAATTTGTTGAGATACGCCATTTCGTCACAGTTGCACAGCTCGGCAGTTATACCTTAGCGGCGCAGGCGTTAGGCATGACAGGTTCGGCGCTCAGTAAAAGCATAGTGCGATTAGAAACCCGCTTAGGCACTAAACTTTTGCACCGCACCACAAGGCGTGTGAGCTTAACTAATGATGGCGATTCGTACCTCAAAGACTGCCAAAATGCTATGGCAATCCTAGACAATGCACAGAGCCGACTCGGCAGCGAACAGCAAATTCCCTCAGGTCGAGTGCGAGTTGATTTACCCGTCACGTTTGGGCGGCGATATATACTGCCAACCCTATTATCACTATCGCAAAAATATCCCAAGCTCGAGTTATCCATCACCTTTAACGATAGGGCGGCAGATCTATTCAATGATGGGATTGATTTGGCGGTGCGTGTCGGACAACTCGGCGACACTGTGGATTTAGTCGCCCGTAGATTAGGGGAACAACGCCGAGTGATCTGCGCGTCTCCTGCCTATTTTGCTCGATTTGGTACACCAAAAGACAAAGCAGATCTCAACCAGCACCAATGCATTGTTGGCTGGCCGCTTGGGCAGCAACATCGCTGGTTACTTAAAAATGAGGATGGGATCATCGAGGCCTATGACATTCCAGTACGCCACGAAATCGCTGATTGCGAAGCTATTTTAGCGGCCACACTGGCGGGAGTGGGTTTAGCGCAAGTGCCGATATGGCTAGTTGAGGACTATCTTAAGAGCGGTGAACTTATCTCGGTACTGGACGAACTCGCCAGTGACGACACACCTATCCACCTTATTTGGCTTAAAACCCCTTACCTCCAACCCAAGCTACGGGTGATCATCGAAGAACTGGCCGAATTAGCCAAAACGCCAAAAAGTAGATTTAAGGCAGAATAAGTGAAAGGACTCGACTGAGCGCGACCTTTCACTTCGGGACTAACGATTATTTGCTTTGATGTATGGATTGGTCATAGAGAGTGATCGCTTTGCTGAGCGCGTCAAAATCCGCCGAACACAAATACCGCTTTAAGCTTTCAAACTTTTCGGCAGGCCAATCGTAGATTTTTAACGCCAGTAACTCAGTAATGACGTCTTTATCAAACCGATACTTGATTAATTTCGCAGGTGATCCCGCCACAATACTGTAGGGTTCGATATTTTGAGTGACGACACTATTTGCGGCAACAACCGCACCTTCACCTATCGTCACCCCAGGCATCAGCATACATCTCATGCCTAACCAAGCCCCATCACCAATATGAGTATCGCCTTTGCCTACATAGGCCTCCTCGATGAAATCCATAAAGGGATATAAACAAAACCAATCCGCTCTATGCGTATGATTTCCGCCCATTAAGATCACAACTTCGGCGGCGATACAAACATAGTTCCCGATATAAAGTTTATCGATAGGCCACTTAGGCTCCCACTCACGGCTCCCTTCATCACCATGAAGATATCTCACTGCTGATCCCTCAAAGCCAGCATCCCAGCAATCACTGTAATAGCTATGTTGGCCTTTGACTATGATATTGGGATTGGTGACCACCTCATGCAATAACTGAACTTTTGACCAATGCTTGTTCTGCATTGTAAATCCTCTTTATAAACAAAATTGTTAATACGAAACATAATGTTATGAGAAGCTTCACATTAGGATAGTCAGTGAATACGCGGTTGTTTTAGCAGAGGAATGAGTTTCATATAAAAGTCATAAGTGGGTATCAAAAAGAAAATAGCCCATAAAGCTGAAATATCGACATGAGCGATGCCAGCCGACATGTTAACCACCATAGCCCGCCGCTGCAAAGCTATGACGGTTAGTTAAGTCACACGTTTAGACAATGACTTGAGGGTGAAAAACATTTTAATCGTAAAAATATCCTACTTTTTTGCCGCGCAATAAAATCTCATCAATCATATTTACCTTTATATAAATCTTGAACCATTGTTTGATATAGCCCTGATTTCTGTATTTTTTCAAAGCCAGAATCATACTTTTCTACAAAAGCTTCGACATTAGGGTAATTTTTGGAAAACATGAGGAAGGAGAAATTTTCATCATACGCTAAAGGGTGAATTTGAATTTTAGCTTGTTCTTCAGCAGATAAATCGCGTATCAGTTTCAGCCCCACGGCTTCATTTACAATGAACGCGTCAAAACGTTTAGCAAGTAGCATCTTGATTCCCTGTGGGTATTCGTTTAACTCTTGAACTTTAACTCCTATCTCAGTCAATGCGTTAACATAGTAATCGGCTCGGTTGCTCCCGATAGTAAATTGTTTAAGATCACTCATGATCTTCCAATCAAACTGACTATCTATTCGTTCAATAAATACGCTGCGAGAAACGATTATCGGTTTCTTACTGAACAGATATTGGGCTTTACGATCTTCTTGAATGGACCAACCGGGTGACGCGAGAAAATACCCATTACCGGTTTCGACTTCAATACGAGCCCAAGGTTTGAACTCGAATTTTGCAGTAATTCCTTCCTGCTCAAAAGCGATTGTGACCACATCGTTTAAAAAACCCAATCCTTTCAATTTAGCGCCAGCATACGGAGACCATTCTCCGCTACCGATAAGAACATCTTGGTTTGCAGCCGAAACAAAGGCACTCATAGTTAAAATCAGGAA
This sequence comes from Shewanella sp. SP1S1-7, assembly GCF_031932105.1. Taxonomy (NCBI): domain Bacteria; kingdom Pseudomonadati; phylum Pseudomonadota; class Gammaproteobacteria; order Alteromonadales; family Shewanellaceae; genus Shewanella; species Shewanella sp. SP1S1-7. Next base: position 129,283 of record NZ_JAUOEU010000004.1, on the reverse strand, counting down.
CAGCAGAAACTTACTCATCAATTTCTCCTAAAATATTCCAACTTTCTTTTTATTCACTTAGAAAATAAGTTAAACCACCAGCAAGCTAAACCTAACAAGATGTTTTTATATCATTAATGAATCACCATATTTTTCAAAAAGATAATCGGTAGTCCTATAGAGATAAGGCTCAAGTTTAGTTGAGCCAGTCAAAAACACAAAAAGATAGGCGAATCCTTTTGCTCGAAAGTCGCATAAAACAGGATTACAGCTTATTTTCCGCCATGATTCTCGCTATGCATAAGCAGGTAATCTCATGGGCGTAATGACACAAAACTTGACCCGTCAAATGATAATCAATATCATTACAGCATTATTAATATTCTTGCCTATACCGTATGACGTCGGTCAATATTTCTTCTCCTATCAATAACCTATATAGAGATAACCAGTTTTGGCTACGCGGCTGGCTATACTCACGCGTGGGTTGTTCAGAAACAGCGGCCGACCTAGCCCAAGATACATTTCTACGTTTGTTAAAAACCGGAAATTTACCGCCCTCAGGCGAATCGCGGCGTTTTTTAACTCGCATTGCTAAAGGATTGATGATTGATGCTTATCGTCGGCAGAAGATTGAAGAAGCCTACCTAGAAAGTTTGAGCTTGATGCCAGAAACCTTCATTCCTGGGCCAGAAATCCATCATGTCATCATTGAAACACTCGCTGAAATTGCCGTTATGCTCGATAACTTGCCGGATAATGTGCGCTTGACGCTGTTACTGCGCCAGATCGAGGGTTTAAGCTATGCCGACATTGCTAAGCAACTATCAGTTTCTGTTTCATCGGTAGAAAAGTACGTTGCGCGAGGCTTAGCGGCCTGCTGCCTCGCGCTGGAATCCTATTAATCATGCCTGCCAATCAATCTGGGGCCGAGAATATCGGGCAGGAAAACGACAGCAATGCCATTGAAGCGGCGGCTGGCTGGATGGCACGCCTGTTGGCGGATGACGCTACCGAGCAAGATAGTATTAACTGCCAACAATGGCGTGACCAAAGTTCACTTCACGAACAAGCATGGCAACGCATGTGCCAGATCACTGGCAAGTTCGCCTCCTTACCTAAGGGTACAGGCATCCAAGTGCTTGAAAAAGTTAGTCAGTCCGTCGTATCACGTCGCCGTTTCCTCAATGTTTTAGCGCTGGCAGGGATTGGCGTCACCGCTACTTGGCTTGGCGCGTCACAGACTCGACTTGGCCGGAGTCTGCAGGCTCAATACCGCACCGGCGCAAACGAGACTCGCACCTTTACTCTTGAAGATGGCACCCGCTTAACACTAAACATAGATACTGCGGTGGATGTGGATTTCTCAGCCGAGAAGCGGCAAATACAACTCCATCAAGGAGAGATCTTAATCAAAACGGGTCATGAATCTCCCCGTCGCCAATTCTTAGTCACCACTCACTTTGGCCAACTAATCGCGTTAGGTACTGAGTTCTGCATCCGCCAATACGAACACTATGCCCGTGTAGCCGTAATCGACGGCGCTGTAGAAGCTTATTCTGCCAGTGGTGTTAAGCCACAACGAGTAGATGCAGGCCAACAAACTCGGTTTGATAAGACAATGATTGCGCCTCCTGAACCGCTACAAAATGCAGCGATAAGTTGGCGCCATGGCAAGCTAGTGGCAGAAGGGATGCGGGTAGCAGATTTTGTCGAGGAGATCGGCCGCTATCGACCCGGCTTCACGCTATACGATAGTGCCGTGGCCAATTTGACCATCAGCGGCGTATTTTCTCTGCAAGATACCGACCTTGCCCTACAAAGCCTTGCAAGCAGCCTGTCAGTAGAACTGCAATATCGCACAGCTTACTGGGTCAAAGTGATCCCAGCCCGCTAAAACCTTAACGCTGAAAATTATTTTCAAAAAATTTTACGGGTTTTGCGATCTCGTTCGGAATAGTAGATAGAACCTATTAACTTTCCCCCTTGGGACTCTCTATGCATTCCGTTGAATTTGGCCGTTCGCGACCAAAAAAATACCGCGCTAACTACTTGTCCCTTATGGGCCTGAGTTTCACCGTCATCTTAAGCATTACAGCACCACAGCCATCACTGGCTCAAACTGTCGATGTAGATGCCAAACAAATCAACAAGCTACAACATTATCAGATTAAGGCGGGCACGCTCGATGCTGTACTCAACAGCTTTGCTCTAGCCGCGAATATTGATCTGTCGATATCTTCAGCACTCACTCTGGGTAAAACCAGCTTAGGGCTAGAGGGACAATACTCGATTGAAGCAGGCTTGCAAAAGATACTGGCGGGGACGGGTTTACAGGTCACATCGCGCCTTGAGGGGCAATATATTCTCGGCAAGGCGACCGCCGCAATAGTGTTGGCACCCATAACGGTTATCAGCGCTGCGGGTTATGAACAGGATATCAAAAATGCGCCAGCGAGCATTAGTGTGCTTTCAGGCAAGGATCTAGAGCAACGCAAATTTAATTCACTACAAGATATCGCGCGGGAAATTCCCGGTGTCAATGTTATTGGCTCTGGCGCACAGAGCGGAATATCCATACGCGGCATGGAGAAGGGTTATACGTTAGTGCTCGTTGACGGCAAGCGGGTACGCTCGGACACGGGAAATCCGCGAGGATTGAACAACGAAGATCTCGATAGCAATTTTATCCCTCCCGTTGCGTCGATTGAGCGCGTCGAAGTGGTTCGTGGACCTATGAGTTCTCTCTACGGTAGCGATGCAATGGGCGGCATCATCAATATCATTACCAAAAAAACACCCGAACATTGGAGTGCCAGCGCGGGCTATAGTTTGCGCGTGCCAGACAGCAGCGCTATGGGGAATCAAAACCAACAGGATATCTATATTTCGGGGCCACTGGTTAAAGATCTGCTTGGTGCTTCCATTTGGGGAAATCAAGCCGTACAGGACGAAGACAAATATTACGGTGGATATCAGGAATCCACTAAGCGAACCCTAGGCGGTAAGCTGCGGATCACGCCTAATCGCGACCACGAGTTTATCCTCGACTACTCAAAGGCGAGTCAGCGCTACATTGGCAATTCTGGTGGAGTTCTACTCACCACCGCCAGAGGAAGTATTGACCGCAAATGGACCCGAGATGCATGGAGCATTGCCTACAATGCCTTGTTCGATCTTGGCGAACTAGAACTGAAATACTATGAAGAAGATTATGAAAGACTGACTTATCCTGCTGCAGCTGATTTCACTACAGGATCAACAAACAAAGTCGGCGATGCGCGCTTCATCACAGGTGTAGATAGCCATACTCTGACTTTCGGTGGTCAATGGACTAACGACAAACTGACTAACGGTGATTTAGGTAATGGTACTCCCCGAAGCTTTGGTACCCGCTCTGTCAGCGATATCAGTATTTTTGCAGAAGACGAATGGGAACTGCTCACAGAGAAACTTTATCTCACCCTTGGTGCGCGACTAACGGATAACGAATTCTTTGGTCATCATGTCTCACCTAGAGCATATCTTGTTTTCAATCATAACGATCACTGGACTTTCAAAGGGGGCATCGCCACTGGCTATAAGAGCCCGAAGATTGACCAGATTGATAACACCACAGGCTCTCAACGCGGCGGCAGTACGAGTCAGTTTGTCATTGTTGGTAATCCGGACTTAGAGCCAGAACAAAGCACGAATTATGAAATCGGCGCGCTTTACACTAAAGATGACACGCTAAATATCGGCGCAACGCTATTTTTCAATGACTTTTCCAACAAAATCCTCAACACCAACACCTTCTATTTCGACGATGGTAACGGTGGATATATTCCAGCCTATTGCATTTCAGGTGACGTTGGCACCAAAGACTGCCCAGCCTGGGCCACTTGGCTAAATGCCAAGGGAGCACAGATCCGCGGTGTCGAACTTGAAGGCCACTGGGACATAGCTGATACCTTGGCGCTCAAAGCGAGTTACACCTATACCGATTCACGAATTGACGCAGACAACGTGATCATCAATACCCCCGCGGGTCCACGCCCTTTCGGTGACACCTTGGCATTGCTGGATGGAAATTCGCTCGTCGGCATTCCAAATCATAACGGCTCAATAACGCTCGACTACCAACCTACAGAGGCACTCTCGGCATTCCTGAGAGGTAATTATGAGGGCGAAATTACCCGAGTCAGCTTCGAGCGCAACACGGTCGATAAGAGCGACAAGGATTTGATCACGCTGGACGCAGGTCTGAATTATTCGCTGAACCGCTTTATTAGCTTCAACGTCGGGATAGACAACATCACCGACGCTACGCGATTTAAAGTGAATAACGATACTGGGGCCTACCGCTATTCAGAGCGCGGACGTAGCTATTTCGTTAGCGTTAAGACGCAATTCTGAATATGGACCTACATATCATGCTCGAAAAAGACTCACGATTGTCCCATCAAGCGAAGCGCGGCAATCAAAGCGCCGTTAGCAAATGGCTGTTCACCACTGGGATGCTGGCACACTCAATCGCCATCTGTTTATTGTGCTATTTATCCAGTGGCCAACTTGTTAATACAACAGGAGCTCTGCTTTACCACATGGGTATGCCATGGACGGATGCCGTGGTCGTCACCAGTATGCTGGGGTTTATCTACTTAATGCTGATTCTATTGTGGGCATTTTCCCGTAACGGCGTCCTACGAACTTGGCTGAATGTAAGCAGCCTGACGGGTTTTAGTATCTTCATGGCTTGGATAATTGGAGCATTAGCATGAAAGATGGATTCCGTACTCGGATGAATCTCCTGCACACTTGGGCAGGATTGATATTAAGCGGCTTGCTGTTCGCCATTTTTTGGACCGGCACGCTGTCAGTATTCGATAAAGAAATCGATCGCTGGATGATGCCACACACTCGAATACACATGGATACTGCAAGGCCATTATCGGTAGACCGCGAGATCATACCTTTACTGGCAGAGCGAGCTGAGGGGGCAAAAGCTTGGACTATCGTGCTACCCGCTGAGCGCAGACCTTTTTTGACATTGGCTTATGATTCTGCAAAGTCACACATAGCACAGCGAAATAGTTTCCACCCGATCACGCTCGAACCACTTCCAGCTCCAAACACCCGAGGAGCGAGTAACTTTATTTACCCCTTCCATCACAATTTAACCTTACGCCAAAACAATATTGGCGCCCTACTGGTTGGTATTGCGAGCATGGGTATGCTTTGCCTGTTAATTTCCGGCATTGTCATACACCGTAGAATATTTGCCGATTTCTTTACCCTTAGGCTGCTTCGTGGCTTTGGCAGAGCCAATCTCGATATTCATAACCTCACAGGCGTTGTGCTGCTGCCTTTCACTATCGTCATCACCTTGTCAGGGCTAATGATTGCGCACTTGATCTATTTCCCCAAGGCGCCCGATGCCGTTTTCGCACAGCTTAACCCACCATCCGTGACGCAGGAACGACCCAAATCCAAAGTAAGAGAAGCTTCACGCAAACGTGAGCAAGATGTTAGCAGTGAAAATGAAGACGAAATTACCGATGCCAGAGAAGGCTCACGAAATAGTCCTGCACGGAGCCGTTTTATCGCCGAATCACAGGGGCGTGTTAGACCACAAGCAATAGGCCAACCCGCCAATGTTGCCGCAATTGATCCTATGATTGCGGCGACCGAAAGCGAACTAGGTCAAGGGGCTGTCTATATGGTTCGGGTTAGCAATCCTGGAGATGCAGGTGGCGTCGTCGCACTCAGGCTAAATGGCGATAACAGCGTATCTCAGAATATTGATAATAGGAGATTTTCTACCGCCACTGGAGAGGAACTAGCACATTTCAACTCATCCTCGACGACCAATGTATTTAACTTTATTGCTGGTATGCATTACATCAAATTTAAACACTGGCCACTGCGCTGGCTTTATTTTATCGCAGGGCTGGGTGCTTGCGCGTTAATCGCCACTGGCCTACTGCATTGGACTCAGGCACGTAACCAAAAGCAAGGCAGCACTGGCTTCAATGTGTCTTTTATGAATGCACATAACATCGCTGCGATCACTGGCATTATTTCTGCGACCGGGGCTTTTTTAGTGGTCAATCGCTTGCTCAATAATAGAGAACAATTTGCCGGTATCTCCAGCCGCGATTTAGAGGTATATGCCTTCTTTGGTGTCTGGCTAGCTTGCTTACTTCATGCGTTGATCAGAGTATTTTTGAACAAACAGCATGGTTACCGAAAGGCTTGGGCAGAACAATGCAGGGCGATTGCTCTGATTGCTATCGCAGCTGTGGGACTGAACTGGATAACCACAGGCGACCATCTGCTTAAGACCCTATTCACCCATACCTATTGGCCCGTTGCGACCCTAGACTTAGTGCTTGTTACTAGTGCTGTGATGGCCATTTACGCAGCGCGGAAACTATCCGTTATCCGTGAGAGTTAGATGTTAAAAGGAGAGGATTAATGCCTAAAGACCTGCTGTTAGTCGCCATATTTAGCACGGCCTACCTCAGCTTTGCTTTGTTCGCCCTGAGCCAAGTACGGCATTGGCGCGTTGTTTTCGATAAGGCGCTACCCACTCAAAGGGTGGTGTTGACCCTACGCTGCCTAGGCATCTTGATGCTAAGCATATCTTTAGCACTGTCGCTGGTGCGCGACGGTGTCAGCTTTGGCAGCCTGCTTTGGATAACAATGATTGGCATGGCTGCACTTGCCATCGCCTTAACCTTAGCTTGGCGACCTCGCTGGTTACGGCCTGCAGGTAAATTATTCTCCTTCACTTACCCAGATACAGGGCGAGTGAACCATAAAATGAATCAAGTTAAAGGTTGATAAAATTGATGATATTGAAAGCCGTTTTACTCTCATTGGCACTACTTACTTTACCACTCACCGGTTGGGCGCAGGAAAATGCCAGTGCCGATAACAGCCAAGCCACGTTACCGATCAACACTGAGACTCATGCCATTGAGCAATTGTCTTCAGTACCTGAAACGGTAGTTTCGGGTGTGCAACAGCCAACGGAGGAAGCTTCCGCTACAGATGTGTTAGCAACATCGACTTGGTGGAACGATGCCCTCGCGCTGCTAGAGACGGGCGGCACAGTAGTGGTGATATTGCTGCTGATGTCATTGGTTGCGATGACGATTGTGCTGATGAAACTTATCCAGTTTCAGCGAGCCGGACTGTGGCAACGTAAACCCGCAAGGCAGGCATTAGCGCTATGGCAACAAGGCAAGCAGGAAGAAGCATTACAGCTTGCTGCGGTAAGCCGTAATCCCACTGCACAGGCAATGGCACAAGCGATTCGTGGCATCACACGCCAACTGCCTGAACCTTTGGTGCGTGAAGAAGTGCTGCGTTATGGCTGTAATGCGCTATTTCAGTTAAGACGCGGATTGCGCCCACTAGAGGTCATAGGTTCATTGTCACCACTACTGGGATTACTGGGCACGGTAATGGGTATGATCGCCGCCTTCCAACAACTCCAAGCAGCGGGTAATAAAGTGAATCCGGCGATTCTATCGGGCGGGATCTGGGAAGCCTTGCTCACCACAGCGGTCGGCTTGTGTGTCGCAATCCCAGTGGTGGCATTGCTGAACTATCTAGAACGGCGCGTCGATCACCTCGCTCATGAAATGGATAACTTAGTGACGCAACTGTTTACCCCAGAGTTATCGGCGGCCAGCACTTATCAAGCACCAAGCACAGTGGTTACACCACTCACAGCCAGTAACAAACAGGCACGCCATGCAAGCGCCCTTTAGTCAACGACCAAGACTCACGGCTCATCCTTCAAAACGTAAAGCGGTGATTAGCTTAACGCCACTCATTGATGTGGTGTTTATCCTATTGGTGTTTTTTATGCTGTCTTCCAGTTTTCTAGACTGGCGCACTGTGGCGCTCGATACCAGCACGGCAGGTAGCCCCGATCCCGCTGAGCAAGCGCCATTTTTAGTACAAATTAGCGTAGACCAACTGCAACTAAACGGCGAAACGATCACACTGGAAGCATTACAGCAAAAAGCACAAGGGCGCCAGACTGCAAGCCAAATGGTGAGCCTACAGCCGCAGGCGGATACTCCTGTACAAAGGTTAGTGCAGGTATTAGATGCACTTAATGCAGCAGGGATTGCGCCGCTAACACTGGTAGAAGACTCCAATTGGCAACCCGCACCTGCGACGAAAGCGGACGGCAATAACATGGAGAACAGCCACTAATGCATTTTCCTGAACGTCGGCCGGACCAAACAGAAGAACGTATTTTGCCGCTGATTAATGTGGTGTTCTTGCTGTTAATCTTTTTTATGATCGCAGGTAGCCTTTCCGTGACAGCACCGTTTGATGTCACTCCACCGGTCTCGCAAAGTGATGGCGTAGATGAACCGGATGCAGTGCTCATCCTAATAAGCCGTGAAAACAAGCTCGCACTCGATAATGAACCGATTACGGAAGCAGAACTGTTAGCACGCATCAATATGCTGCTGTCCGCCGAGCCAGAAACCCAAGTCACGCTAAAAGTTGATGGTGAGTTATCGGGAAACCAGCTCGTGCATTTTACCCAAGCCTTGTATGGCGTAGGCGTTAAAAAGCTGCGTTTATTAACTGAGCTGGGGGCCAAATGACAGGCCAAGAGTTAGCGCCGAACATAGCGCAATGCGGTATAGCTTTGCTGTTAGCGGCTTTTTTGCACATCGCCTTAACGGCTGCGGTGTTTTGGTCACCAGCAGTAATAACGCCCTCGGGTCAGGCTAAAGCGGTTGGCAACGGAGGGATTGAAATTTCCTTAGGGCCAGCAGGTAGCGCAGCGAGTGCTCTGCCACAAACGACGGCGCCAGTTGCTAAGCAAAAATCTGAGCCAATCGCAGAGCAACTCGATAAACCAGCACGACTGCCACCCATAACAAAGAAAGCAACTCCCACACTAAGTACCAAACCTAAACCCATAGCGCCAACGCCTCAACATAAGCTAACAACTCAGTCCGAGGTGAATGAGCAGCATAGCAGTCCAACCGAAACCCCATCGCCGACAGCGTTAGCAGCGTCTGCCAACGAAGTAGGTCAAAACGGTGAAGGTCATTCCGCAGAACAGAATAAGGCGGCTAGCGGCGATAACATGACTGGCGGAGGTTTGCTTGGCGATACCCAGGACTACACTGCGACTTTATTAGCTTGGTTAGAGCAACATAAGGAATATCCGCGTACGGCACGTAATCGACGTCAGCAAGGCACAGTAATGCTGTATTTTGTGTTAGATCGTCAAGGCAGTGTCAGCGCGAGTCGAATTGAGCAAAGTTCGGGCTATCAAACATTAGATGCAGAAGCACTAAAAATGTTGGAGCGAGCCCAGCCCTTACCTGCCATACCCGATACAATGCCAAACGAGACGTTAGAACTTGTTGTGCCAGTGCAGTTTTTCTTACGTTAAGCTGCGCCGTGAAATGGGACATCCAGCGGACAAGTTGTCTACATGGTCATCATATTTAATGAGTACCTTGCTTGTTTGTGTCGCTGAAACCAAACTATGACATAGCAGCATATACAGAAACAATTACTTAGCTAAATAATGTAACCATACATCGACATAAAATGTACCCATAGTCTGACAAATAGGAACAGCCACAAAATAACTCAAGTGAAAAATGTAACTTTACTACAAATGACTATTTAACCTTTGCAAACTGACAATTGGTCTAAACAGTATTGGTTGCATTGCTAATTTAGCCGCCAGTGAATCAAAATGGGTATTGAAAAGTTGCTTAACTGAGTATCCAGCATTCGTTACTAGCGACCTATCTTCTTAAATCCTTTCCTCTTAGCTAGATCTTGCGCAAATTTTTTAGCGGCCTTTAATGACTCTCTATCTGTGAATTGTTCAGCTGTAACTGTGGGGGAGCAATAAGTTTGATACTAAAATGGCAGCGTTCGCATAGTTACGCTGCCATTTCTAAATCGAAATTGCCCCATTCCTCGTTGGCAAAGTGGCATTTAGCTAACTCCTATATCAGAACATTGACCCAATTTTAGTAATGCTAAAGAGTTCTGGCCTTATCAGTTATTAACCACAATTACCCTAGCTAATGAGAAAATGTGGTGCGAGTATCAGCCTGAATGCGGGGCCAGAATACTGTCAATCAAAGTCAATAATTAGTCAAAAGTGAGCGTGAAAGAATAAGAAAGCTAAAACAATATCAAGTGATTACCCACCAAACTGTATAAAAACCGCTATCGAAAAAAAACAAATTCCTATACCATCATTTATACCCATTTACACGGATGTGGCTGTGGCCAAGTCCAACAAGCGATTTATGCCCTGCAAACAGCGCAGCGCATAAATACTAAGACGTTAGTGTTTAAAGGCTCCGTATATGGAAATTGATCAGATCGTAAAATTAGTACTACTTCCACTTGGCGGAGTATCGGTCGTTCTTGTGGCTATGGTCGGTTGGCTGGCTCACATAAGCACTAAGAGGATCATACAAGGCGAACTGACAAAACATCAGTTACAACTTGAATCATTTAAATCAGAAAGCAGTAAAGAACTTCAGCATGTAAAAGATATCGGCGCCAAAGATATTGAAGCATTGAAGAACCAGTATACCGCTGACATCGAAAGAATTAAGGCGCAGCTACAATCGGAGTTTTTAAAATACGAAACATATACCACAATTTCAAAAGAGATTTATCAAGGGTTGTTTGCAAAAAGGGTTGAAGTTTACGGTCAATTATTGAATCTAAAAAAGGAAATTGATCAGTCAATTGTAGATAATGCCGAGTTTCTGGAAATTCATGATGATGATCCAACTCCTTTTACCAATGCGGTAAAGAAAATCGGTAATGCTTCCCATGAAAATCCGATGGTTCTTTCTAACAAATTGGCGGCACTCTCTGCTGAGCTAGTTGAAAAGTCTAATAGTGTTTTCTCTAATGCGAAGGTGCAGTCATTTTACGCAGAAGCTCATAATCACGATGCCAAGTACATGCACGAGATAGTTATGGAAGCTGAAAATGACGCATTAAGAAAGATGTTTACTGAGTGTGGTGACGTTTACGAGCGATGGTTTGTTCAGCTTAACGATGATGTTTCAAAAGTTCGTTCCGTACTTGATTTGGCGGGAGATTTTTTAGACAGCAACACACTAATAAATAGCTCCTGCGGACGCGCCAAAGGCGCGCCGTTGAACTAAGCGTTATGTTTTAATGATCTCCAGATTCAGCGATATTTGTTGAGGTAAAATGAACGAAGAATATAAAGCAGATATATACATGCGAATGGCACAAAGATTTATTCAGCCACTCTTCTTTAAAGATGGTTGTGGTGGATATAATTTTTCTTCAACAGCGACATTTGTAAAGTATAGAGATGAATATTTCTGTGTTTTTGCTGCACACGCAGTGCTACTTAATGAAACACGCCTTGATAATATTGGCTTCCTGTCTACACATGGTTCCTTCATTTCGTTAAATGAAATATGTAAGCGCTCTCGAATATTTAAAGAACACGATATTGGAATTTGCAATACGACTGCTCCATTTGAGCATAAAAATTATTTTGATCTTGACGCGGAAGAGTCAACAACAAATTTTAAATCTGAAGCTTTTGGGTGGATAGGTTTCCCAAAAAAGAAAGCTAAAGAAAAATATCATAGAACTAAAGCTTCAGAAGAGCATATTACTAATGATCTTAGCGTGTTAGAAGATGGAACTTTAAAGTGGACTAATGCTAGATTCTTATGCTTAGGGGTCGAATTAATTCAAGAGACAGAAGATTTTATTAAAGGACATTTTGATAATGAAAATGTTACTTATGAGCAAGAAGGCTTTAAAAGTAAGGCTTATTCACTAAGAGGGATGAGTGGTGGTGCTTTATTTCAGGGGCCTGATAAGATAAATTCAGAGAATCCTACGCTGAATGATTTCTACAAATTTGCAGGTATTGGTCTAGAGCACCGAACAAATGAGAAAACGGTTGGTGGAGCTTCGAGGCACATTGTAAAAACGTTGATAAGTCAACTATTAAGCACTGAAACATAACAAAAATCCAGACGGCGCCTACGGCGCGCCTGATTTAGGCGTTAGGCTCATATGCAATTCCTCGAATTTTAAGTATTGAATGAAAAATAAAAAAGAAAAAGATACAGCAATGTCCATAGCTGACACTCTCGCTCGAGAGGGGTGTGCAATCATTCCTGGCGGGGGAATCGCCTATGATTCAGTCAAAGCTCTAGTCAATTATGGGAAGAGGTATTATGAAGAAAGGAATGAAAAGAGGTTAGAAAGGTTTCACGAGAATCTACTTAAGGAGGGCTCTGGTGCTCAAGAGTCTACTGATAATCTGAAAGTCGAATTCTCGGAAGATGATTATTACTCATTGCTTAAGAGCATGCTTCAGGATGAAGAGGATGATAAAGTTGATTATTACTCATCTTTAATGAAGTCAATTATCTCAGGAAGCGTAAGCTCAGCTCATAAAAAATACTTTATCCGATCATTAAAAGAGCTCAGTGTAGATGAGCTACAATTGATGAGACAGTTTTACATCCTATCAAATTTTGAGATGAAAGATGATGGAAGTATAAAGCAGCAGTTAAAAAGCATCGTTGAGCAGCCTTCACCTATGGTTAAAGCTCTAATTCATAATTTGATCAGATTAGGGTTTGTAGAAATTAAACAAGATCTTCATCTGCCAACATCACTTCTCGAAGAATTTGTCCCGCTAATTATTGTCGCTGATCAGTTAACACCGCAATCAATTGGAAAAGAGTGCTATCATGAGATTGATGTGTTTGTGGCTACATTTGTAGATGAAAAATCCCTAGCTGAAGTTAGATTCCCAAGCGTGGGACCATACGAGCGAAGCGAAGATGAAATAGAAAAATACAGCAGCTCACTTGCATTATTAAAAAGTATTTTGGATCAAACAAAACAAAGCTATATCATCGCCAACCCAGAGCGATTCACGGAGGTACAAAAATCAGCAAAACTGATCATTCTCTGCTTAGATAGATTTGAAAACCCTATGCTGTATTACAGCTGGAATAAAGAACTATTAGAAAAAGAGAAGGTTTTTAAAGTTATATTGGATGTGCTTCGCACGACGGGTAAGCCATACGATACCTTGCCTGGAACTGAGGCATCTCAAGTTTTCGACTTTACCAAGTTAGATGTAAACCTCTCTGAAACATTAAAAAATGAAATCAAAGATCATTTTGATCGATTGCAAGCCTAACAAATAAGGATAGGCCGCGCGTAGCCGCGACCTTATCCCAAGTGTTGAACAAGCCCGAAGCTGGTTGTTGACACTTTATTATGTAAATAGCGGATTGAGAATTTGAGCGGGCTAAGGTCTTATTTTAAAGAGACTTTTATGCAGAGCGTTAAGCAGATCTCCCCACTCTTTATTAACCGAAGGGGGAGCATGAACTATCTTTACACTGCTGCATCATTTACGGTGGCCATTAGATCATGTGGTTTCGTCGTCTTGTCCCCTTACTGCGTGGGGGAGGCCTTGCCAACTCACCTTTAGCCTACGCCTCATATGATGTTCTTGTTCATCAGCTCGCAAATTTGCTAGCGGCTTCCTTCAGACCAATCCTCGCGGATAAGCCATTGCCATTCGCTAGTAGTTAACGTTTAATAACAGTATGTTATTGAACGGTGACCTTCCTACAGAGGACTTTCACCTCATTAGTTCATGCCCATGCTGGGCGTACACAAGCACTTGAAATCGGATTCAAAATTGTGTCGATTTTTGCAAAGAGCCGCAAAAATTCCATTAATTTTTCACCGTTTAAGTGGGCGTTAGAGGGAGTCAAACCGTGGCAGACCTGACAGAATATCTGAAAGACCTTGATATAATGGCGGTTCCAACACTTGGTGAAAAATTAGCTGAGTGTAAGTATTTCTACGATTTATTAAAGGAAGAAACTGATCAAAATAAATTTCGTTGGTTGCTTGGGGCCTTTCTGAATTCGTCGTATGGATATTTAGAATTTAAAGCTTCATATTTGCACTACGGATTTTGTCACCCGGAAACAGGTGAGCCCTTAGAGGATTGTGAGAGATTAGAAGCATTAACAAAGTATGTAAATGTCAAGAGGCATAAGAAATCTGGTTTTATCAAAACGTCTGCTTTGTCCGAATTAATGGCAAAACTCTATAAATTTAGAAATCGTAGCACCCATGATGGTGGAATTGAGGTTATGGTAACCGGCAGTGATCTTCCAGCCGACTTTAAAATTGGAAAATTTATCAGTAAGGGTGTTCCAGCTCTAAAATTCTGCGAAGAAATACTGAGTTTCTTTGAGGAACTTGAGGCAGAGTTGGATTAAAGTTATGAAAGATGCTGCCAAAAATCCCTCTAACAAGTAAGGCTAGAACCTCCGTTACGCTGCGCTTCAATCCGGCACCAAATACGGACGTTACCCCATACAAATTTTAATCCGAAACTCATAAATTAGAGTTAGGAATCTAGCTCGTTTTTGTCCCTAAGCGTGCCAAAAGCCATCAGCCTATGTGCTAATGAGCCAACAAACTTTGATCATAGGTCATAACCTACGCACAGATTGTTGGTGCAGTGCTCTTGGATAAATATCGACTCAATCCGAATAATCTAGGATCAGTCTTTTGAACAAGTGACTTCCTGGGTAAAGTGGGAACGATTCACCAGCTTGCCTTAACACTCCAGATTCTAACCATGCACCAATGATTTCTTTATAAATTGGGGGCAATTGTTCTATTGGCGTGCTATCAGCGGTTCCCATTCCAGCATAGTAACCTAAGTGTAAGGAGCTATCTTCCTGGGAAATTAACAAGTAAGGGGAGCCTATCTCTTTGTTAGTCCAACTTCTAATTTTATCAATTTCAAATTGACTCATAGATAACTCATCCAACTAAAATTCAATAAAATGTACAAACATTTAAAAATTACGTGATTAGATGCACTGGTTAACATTAGCCAACCTAATCTTTTCTGAGCATCATTTCCCCCAAAAGCTTGCTAGAGATTGATCAATTTTTATTGTTACTTCTACCGTCTGGTTGGTAGTGATTTTCCTCAAAATTGATCAAATTTTGGCTTTTTAATGGCTATGAAGAGCTTAAAAAGGCACATTTCCACTCAAACAATTATCCACCGAAAATGGGGGCATTGCCAATAAAAAGCCTCTTCCCACATTGGGTAAGAAGAGGCTTTTACTGCCTATCCGGCAGTTTGCTGTATTAACATAAACGTCGAAACGATTGTTTTTATTTTCAGCTGCCTATACGGCAGGTCACCTGAACCAACAACTGTTATTGTGAAGTTCCCAATTTTCAGCTGCCTATTCGGCAGGTCACTATACACTTATAAAATAAACCTATATAAAATCAATTACTAGAGCCAAAATCAAGGAAATAACCATATAATTTCTCAAACAGATAATTAGCCTTACAATCAAAAAATTACCGCAATCACGAAACCAAAAGGTCAAATCTTATCTACAAGACGAGATAGCTCCGGTACTGTTCCATTTTGTTGTTGATTGCTGGCAAATCCATAGCTACTAAATAATGATTCAGTTTGCTTCTTTGCTACCATTTTCTGAATATGAAGAAGGTAATCTTGCTTATTACTACTGCTGCTCATTGCTATACGATGGAAAATGTTAAACTCTCTTGGCTGAGTATTTTTTATAGGATTAAACGTCTCACCTCGAGCTAACGCTCGTTTTTCCAAACGTTTTAAGCGTCTGCGGGCTTCACCGATAAACATTTTTGCAATTGCCTGATTACGTTTAAACCTCACTTCAGCACAATCATCAGGCACAATTTCAACATTACCAAGGCTAAAAAAACCACATTCTTTCATATCTTGAAAATAGGATTGCTGCTTTAGCTCACTCAAAACAGTTTTATCAGAATGAACAAAAGCAATGACATTACCGATAGAGGTGTCCGACCAAGCAGGAAACGTCACCCCAAGACCTTTAATTTCATGTTTGCAGATGTACCCATGCATTACTGAGATACAACGCCCCATTAGCAGGGCCAAGTTTGCTTCTTGTGGTAAGAAACGCACCATAAAATAGTAGCGCTGCATATTATGCCTTCTTCGTTTCGGCTTTCTTCTGGAACATGCCACCCTTTATCAGGACAGCAAAAAGATAGTAAATATTAGGATGAATTGAATGCCCTGGCTCTGCTGCCTGTTGATTGAGTTCAGCTAAATACAGCTCTGTATTTACAAATAAGGTATAAAAACTCAGTGCAGATTCAGGTGAGCGTCGTGCAATACCCAGCTCTTTGTCTGCACCGTACTCATGTACTCGTAATCGTTTAACATCGTCCTGATCCCACCAATTATCAATTGATTGAATAGCTGCACCAATCTTGACCGAATTAAAACTCACCGCATAACGACCATCAGTACATTTAACCTTAGTAAACTGTTTCGAAGTTTCACCTTCTGCGGACTTCTCACCAAAGGTTTGGCTTGGGTAGATCTCTTGGCAAAAGACAGTCTCAATTTTTGCTGTAATATCGGCGTTCCAAAATACATTCGGATCAGTCAAAGCTAAGTGCATCTCTTTACTTAATTCATCAAGAACAATCCGAGCTTCATCAGACCAAATATTCCAAGCTAACTGCCTCGTATTACTGATTTGATAACACTTTCCCGTACTGGTTTTAATATCTATTTGAGTGTTACCAGAGTTTTGATTACGCCAGAGCCAAGTTCCTAACAGCAGATTTTTACAAAAACGGGTCGCCAGCTCTTGGTAACCGTCGCACTCCTTAAATGCTGCGGACAATTTCTCAAGCAAACTAGAAACTTCAGGATCGCTGCAGCCAGAGGGTTTGAGCGAGTTAGCTTGTACTCTTAGCGAGAAGCGGCAATAGATGTGATCTACATTTGGCGGAACATAACACTCTTCAATCGTTAGAGGATTACAGTGTGTAAGGTCCTGGGGTGCTAAGTTTTTCGATTTAAATTGAGGAGTAAATGCTTCAGTGAATCCAGCTTTTTGACCACGTATACGAGTGATTTCAGCTTCAAGAGGAACAAAATCAGAATCGGCCGTTCTATAGAAAAATACCGCCTTACTTGGGTAGAGGGATCGGTCATACTTTAAAACATTGCATAACTCCATAAACCTTCCTTAAATCCGTTTCATCAGCATTGAATGCTCTTTTGCCTCTAACATCCAAAACGCTCTCTTAAAATAGTTTATCTGCCCCTGTAACCTTATCTCAATTGCCGATGCACACTCAACTACGCCAAGTGCTGGCTCAGCATAGCAATGCAAAGGCTCTAAACTACCGACTCGGTTAACGGGTTCAGTCAATGGTAAATAGCCAAACATAGTGGGGCACAGCGAAGAATTTTTATCCAGCAGAAACAGAAGATCACTAACATTACCCATTGAATATCTAGTCGGCATAATCCATTTTCCTGACATAGGCAGTCTTTTCAATGTTGAGAAAAGTTCAGCTTCACATTGATAAAGCTGGCACCACGCACCAACAGCATCTAACTCGGGAGGATGCATTACTCCACCGGCAAAGTTCGCTGGAAAACTTGCTTTCAACATTTCAGTTCGATTATCTAAGATCGCTAAATCGTCTTCATAACCATCAATATGAATGACAAGATCAAACACTAAATCACAATGTCGATTATCAATTATTCCAGCTCGTCTAAATTGATTCTCTTTCGCTCCTTGCATGCCGTACTCAGGCAGTTTTTTGCCCGAGACAGATGAGTACTGACGAATAAACCACGAAAATGAGGTGAATCTAAGCTGAGTACCCAAGCCTTCGTTTAATCGCCGCTGGTAGTTATGCATCATTCCCCAAACAGCTGTGAGAGAAGGAATGCCAACACAATACGGATTAGATAAAGCTTGGGCATCAAACACTCGAATACCTTTCAAATGTAAATATCGCTGGAAATGCTCATCTTCAGCATCATTTTGTAGCAAAGGTTCTTTATAAGCCAAATGAGTTAACAACCATTTCAAGCTATTTCGAAGAAGGGGCATCAGTCTCAGATGAAAGGCATACTGACTTATCATTGCTGAATGCGACATCACCGAATTCAATCTGCCGAACAGAGGCAGCAGCAATTCAGGTAATAGCTCATTCTCAAAGGTTAAAAACTGATACTCTAATGAGCCATTAATAGGCTCAAGCTCGCTAAGAAGAATCGGCCCCTCTTTAACCTCTAATCGCCATTCCAACATTGGCGCAAGCCACTCAGATAACATCGCTCTTATCTGTCTAAGGTTAGCGACTTTTTGTTGCCTGCGTTGCTTTAACGCCAACGCTGATTCACTCGATAACAGTTCATCCAATACCCTCAAAAATCGAGGCTGTGACAATACATTTTGATTCAATACATCCTGACCAGATAAAACCCTAGCCAGTAAATTATCGCCTAATCCGTGAGTTTTTTTATTAACACGAAGGGGATAATTCAGAGCTTTAACATTACCGCCAAGAGATGCGACTAGCTCACTGACTGCCGCGGGACGAATAAACTCAAGACTAGTATATCGGCCCTGTTTTTTGATTGCTGCTTGCTGGAGTTCAGACTGAAGTGCATGGCTTACAACGGGGGTAACCGCTATATATCCATCACGGTATGGCATTCGAACCTGTACGGAGTATTTATCGACTTTATCTGGGCTTAACTGCGCAGGTAAAAAATGCTTCACCCTGCCGCAAATATTCATAAACTGTTTAACAGGCATGCCAAGTTCTTGAAAAGCCTCTTTCCAGTGTTTTGGTGCTTCACACATTAACGTTGCAAGGCAAGTTACTTTACCTTGCCAAATAAAATGGCAGCCAAACAGCTTGGCGAAATTGACTTTAGCACTGTCATGAGACCACCCTAAAGTACGCTGGTAATTAGCGCTACTCAACATATTAGGATGTACTTGAGGACTGGAGGCAACGAGCCTTTGTTTACTGACCCGAATATCTGGGTACTTGAGATTATGGGTATGCAGCCATTGTACTTCGTCAATGCAAACATCAATATGGGTTTGGTTGTTAACAGTTGTTCTAGCTAACCTTTTATCGAGTAAGTCATCCACCAACTCTTTCGGATAGGTAAGATTAAGCAAAATAATTAGGGCAGAGCTTTCCTCGCCAGTCACATCTAACGGTTCTGTATAAGCAGCAAATGCACGCCTCAACGCTGCCGAACGTGCTTGAACATCTTCAATATCTAGCAGTTCTCGCAAATGTAAATTCTTTACCATGCCGATAAGTACATCCCCTGTCTATCACTGCCGAAGCTGCTTTTGTACTCGATCACTTGCCTTAAATAAAAAACACCAACATGTGGGTCAATCCTCTGCTTCATTTTTTGCCTAAACGCCGACGTTAATATCCCATCTTGATGAAGCCGATAAACTTGCTCTTGGGTTGTTGACAGTAAAACCGCCGTTTCTGCAACTGTCACTAGCGTATCAGCCACGTTAGGCTTTTTCGATTTAGGATGTAGCTCAACTAATCTTTGCAAATAACGCATTAAAGCAGCATAGATAAAATGTGGATCTTTATCCTCTGGATACAAACAGCGGGAATGCAGAATTAACTCACCATAAATAAATCGAAATGCAGTGTGGTTAAATAGCTTTATCAGTCTTAATTCAGCGCCTTGCGTCAGCTGATCCAGTTCTTGATAAAAGTTTTCAGGCCAGTTATCAAAATACTCCACCGCATCGCTAAAAGAAGCTTCTTTACTTTTGCAATAGCGCTTTTGATACCAAAGTAGAGCCGCAAGCCGATGAGTTGCAGATACTTCATGAAGAAGCGGATTTGTAGAGGTCACATCACCACCAATAATGCTCCTCGCTAACATGAGATCTGGCTGTTTAGCGCTAATAACTGCTGCTTTTGAAAGCTCAAATCCACAGGAACAATAGCCAATTGATTCATTCTCAATATAGTTGAGCGACGCTTTGCATTCGGGGCAATGATGAATCAATTCGCACTCATGCTTGGCACAGGCAGCATATGGTTTTAAATGCCAAACTTGCCGAATATAAGGCTCATCCTTTAAGCATTGAGGGCAAACGGGCACACTCTCAACATCATCCTCATTTGCATAACGGATAAAACTTAAAGGAATATCGATACCATTACGATGCACCGCAACGCTAGACCCAATAAAAACTCTGTTCGATCTAAATAGGGCTATTTTCTCCAGTTCATGGGGAGGTAAACCAAGAAGGGATTCAAGTAAGCCCAACGCCCTCATCCTAAAGTGGCTATTGTGCTTAGCATGATAAATATTGAGGCGTTTTAGCTCGATAGGAAAAGCCCCATGTGCCTCAAAGTCGAGCTCATGTAGCTCTTCTCTGATCGCCAAGCTGAGCTGCTGGTAAGAATCAAAAAAGTTCTCCGATACGATTCGAAGCAAATAACTTTCAAGCGATTCATCAATAAATGCACGCGCTCTAGGGGAAAATAAAAATGCCATCACCCACCAAAAACTAAGTAATTCTTAGTTTGACGATAAGGTTATGCCGAAAAAATAGCAAGTTAATCCTCCAAATTTTACCTTCCATAACCTTTAACTGATGCAGATAACTGGCTAAAAAAGTTGACCTATTACCATAACATAACGCAAATTTACTGCTATGATGAGGCCAATTTTTTAGCCGCCAAACGTTAAGGCTTCAGCCTATATCAAGCGGCTCATATCAAGTGGCCCATACCCCGCTTGATTCGCGATATTGAATACAGAGAGATAAAATGTTAACAGGCAAAATACGCAATCAAATCGACCAAGTGTGGACCATGTTTTGGACTGGTGGGGTCGCCAACCCTATCTCCGTGATTGAGCAAATCTCTTATCTGTTATTTATCCGCCGTTTAGATGAGCTACAGCGCACCGCAGAGCGGCGCGCGCAGGCCACGGGCATTCCTGTAGCTAACCCTATCTTTGGCCCTGATGAACAAGCACTGCGCTGGAGTCATTTTAAAGATAAAGATCCTGATGTGATGATGGACATAGTCCAAAATCAGGTGTTTCCCAAAATCAAAAACTTGCACCATGAAGGCAGCTTTGCCGAGCACATGAAAGATGCCATCTTTATGATCCCGTCACCTAAATTGCTCGACCAAGTGGTGCAACTGCTCAGCGCCATCAACATGGACGACAAAGACACTAAAGGCGATTTATACGAATACCTGCTGAGTAAATTGCAACAATCGGGCGTCAACGGCCAGTTCCGCACCCCGCGCAACATCATTCAAATGATGGTTGAGCTAATGCAACCAAAGCTTGGCGACACCATCTGTGATCCTGCATCTGGTACCTGTGGCTTTTTAATGGCGGCGCTCGAATACGTTGAACACCGCTACAAGCAAGAGGTTAATAAGCCTGCCAATCGCCAGCACTTTAATAATGCCATGTTCACCGGCTTTGACTTTGATAAAAGTATGCTGCGCATCGGGGCGATGAACATGCTGCTGCACGGCATTGAAAACCCAACTGTGCTGTATCGCGATAGTTTACAAGACCAAGGCGATGCCAATATTCGCGAAGCCTATAGCTTGATTTTGGCCAACCCGCCCTTTAAGGGCTCGGTCGATTTTGACATTATTGCGCCGGATTTACTGCGCGCCCTCGGTAAAAACCCTGCCGCCAAAAAAGTCGCGCCAAAATACAAAACCGAAATCGATGCAGACGGGGTTGAAACCCTCGTTGAAGTGAAAGCCAAGGGCCCGACCGAAAAATCCGAGCTGCTATTTTTAGCATTGATTTTACGCATGCTTAAAGTCGGTGGCCGCGCCGCAGTGATTGTGCCAGACGGGGTATTATTTGGCTCAACCAAGTCCCACAAAAGCATTCGCGAAAAACTGGTTAACGAGCAAAAGCTTGAGGCGGTTATCTCGCTGCCATCTGGGGTGTTTAAGCCCTATGCAGGGGTGAGCACCGCGATTTTAATCTTCACCAAAACCAACTCCGGTGGCACCGATAACGTGTGGTTTTACGATATGCAGGCCGATGGTTACTCGCTGGATGATAAACGCACGCCACTGTTTAAAGATGGCCCAGATGGTAGTAAAGGGCAGCCGACCCACGAGCAAAGCAACATTGCCGACATTATTACCCGTTTTACCAGCTTAACCCATGCCGATGGCACGCCTAACCTTGCTAGCCCAGAGCATAGCCGCAAAACCACCGAGCAAAGCTTCATGGTGCCAGTGGCTGAGATTACCGCTAACGAATGCGATTTAAGCCTGAATAAATACAAGCAAGTGGTGTATGAAGCAGTGCAATACGACTCACCCAAAGTGATTTTAGCGCGGATTAAAACCCTGCAAGAAAATATGACAAAGGGTGTACAAGATTTGGAGAAATTGCTGTGAGTTTCACTTGGGCGACAATTGGACAAAACGTAGATAAGATTAAGACTTGGAATCCACTAAAGTCTGAACAGTTAACGACATTTAAGTACATTGATCTTGGTTCATTGGACAAAGATAAAAAAGAAATTTGTCTCGATTTGGTTCAAGATATTTCTTCTTCAGAGGCTCCGAGCCGTGCAAGGCAACTTGTTAAGACTGGTGATGTGTTGATTTCAACTGTAAGACCGAATCTCAACGGAATTGCAGTCGTACCAAAGGAATTGGATGGAGCTACTGCATCTACGGGATTCTGCGTATTAAGGTCGAATGAGGAAAAATTAGATTCAACATATCTTCGATATTGGGTCGAGTCTACTACATTTGTATCCGATATGGTTAATAAGTCTACAGGTGCTAGCTATCCAGCTGTGTCAGATAAAATAATTAATGATAGTGAACTACCACTCCCTCCTCTGGAAACCCAAAAGCAAATTGCAGCGGTGTTAGAAAAAGCCGACCAACTGCGTAAAGACTGTAAGCTTTTGGAGCAAGAGCTAAACAGCCTCGCCCAGTCAGTGTTTATTGAGATGTTCGGCGATCCCGTGACTAATCCGAAAGGCTGGAATCTTACATATTTACCTAGCCACGGTTCTTTTAAGAATGGACTCAATTTTACCAAAGATGATTCAGGGATAAGCCTAAAATATTTAGGTGTTGGAGACTTTAAGTCCTTATCTACCATTAGAAAGTTAGATAATCTTGGGTTTGTTGATGTCAATAGTCTCCCAGCGGATGATTATTTGTTAAAGAATGGCGATTTGGTCTTTGTTCGATCAAATGGTAATAAGGCTTTGGTTGGGCGATGTATCTCCATTTACCCTGAGGATGTAGCAATAACTTTCAGTGGTTTTTGTATCAGGTATAGAGTCGAAAGCGACTCAATTGAACCTGAATGGCTGAATTATATGTTAAGAGCGCCATCAATGAAAAAAGCTTTGTTGGAAGGTGGTCAAGGCGCTAATATCCAAAATATCAACCAAAAAATCTTATCTTCACTTGGAATCCCATTGCCCCCGATAGATATGCAGCGTTTGTTCTGCAAAACTATTGCCTGCTATAGAGAATCTTCTCATCAGCTGGATGAGTATTCGCGAGAGATAGACCATCTATTCAACGCTCTAATGCAAAAAGCCTTTAGCGGCGAACTTAACCTCGTTAATGCGAAAACTTAATAAGATGTAAAAGGAAATTACATGTCAGAGACGGTCACTCCTTCCGGCAGTACGGTAAACCCCGCCAGTGTAGCGCTGGGTACTAGTAACTTTGCGTTTATGGCTGAGCTGCTTAGCGCGGCGAATACTACCGCTAATACAGCGAATGCCACAAATGCCAAGGTAAGCAAGGAGGCCAATCTCTTTAGCCTACATTGCGCCGAAATACTGGCCCGCGCCCAAAGCGCCGAGGCCAATATTAAAAGCGACCCACGCATCGCAGGCTTTTATGCCCGCAATGCGCTGGAGTTAATGGTTGAAACCGTGTTTGACATCGACAACTGGCTAAAACGGCCGCGCCATGATGCGACCCTAATGTCGCTGATCCATGACCAAGGCTTTAAAGATAATCTTGCCAGTCACTTATTCCCCAAGCTTAAACTCATCATCAAAATCGGTAACGAGGCGGTGCACGGCAAAAGTACCCCGCCACAACGGGATGCGTTGCAAGCGGTCAAAGAGTTGCACCATGTGCTGTATTGGTTTATGCGCACTTATACGCCAACGCTCGATAAAACCCACTTTACCATCGCGCCCTTTGATGAAGCCCTAGTACCGCAAAAGCTCGCCATTGATGCGGGCCTCGTCACTAAAGCTATCAGCAGCATTAAGCGGGTGCAAGAGCTTGAAAAACAGCTCGCCGAAAGCGACAGCGTTAAGCGTGATGAGTATCAGCAACAGCTGAATGAAAATGCCGCGCTAAAGGCGCAGAACGAAGCTTTGCTTGCGCAAATTGCCAAGGCCAAGCAAGCCGCCGATAGCATGCAGAACAGCCACGACTATAACGAAACCGAAACCCGTGATTATCTCATCAATGCGCTGCTAGATGAGGCGGGTTGGCCGCTTAAAGATAAGCGCGACCGCGAATATCCGGTCACTGATATGCCTATTTCGGCGGCGAATCCGCAAGGTAATGGTTTTGTAGATTATGTGCTGTGGGGCGATGACGGCACCGCGCTGGCGGTGGTGGAAGCCAAACGTACCAGTCGCCGCCCAGAAGATGGCCAACAACAAGCCAAGCTGTATGCCGATTGTTTAGAAAAACAGTGCGGTGTGCGGCCGATTATTTTTTACAGCAACGGTTACGAAACTCGTTTGTGGGATGATGCCTTTTACCCACCGCGTAAAGTGCAGGGCTTTTATACCAAAGATGAATTAGCGCTAATGATAAAACGTCGCGATGACAGATTGTCATTCTTTAGCGACGATGCGGGTATAGGCAAAAAGCTCACCGCACAAATTAGTGAAGAGATTACCAACCGCCATTATCAAAAAGCGGCCATTACCCATATTTTACAGCACTTTGAGCTGGAACATCAGCGCAAAGCTTTGCTGGTAATGGCTACGGGTACTGGCAAAACCCGTACCGTGATCAGTCTGGTTGACTTGCTGGTTAAAAACGATTGGATAAAAAACATTTTATTTTTAGCCGACCGTAACGCCTTATTAAGCCAAGCAAAAAAGAACTTTGTTAAACTATTACCCCGTGTCAGTTGTTCTGTTTTAAGCTCAGGCCAAAGCAAAGATAGCATTGACAGTCGCTTGTATTTTGCCACTTACCCGACCATGAAAAACCTACTCGACCGAGGTGCCGATGATCGCCCATTTGGTGTGGGGCATTTTGATTTAATCATTGTCGATGAAGCCCACCGTTCTGTGTATTCAAAGTATCGCCAAATTTTTGATTACTTTGACGGTTTGTTAGTAGGCTTAACCGCCACTCCAAAAGATGAAGTTGAAAAAGACACTTACGGCATTTTTGACTTACAAAAAGGCATGCCCACCTATGCCTATGAAGACGGCAGCGCCTATGCCGAAAAATACTTAGTGCCACCGACTAAGATTTCGGTCGCGACGCAGTTTTTGCGCGATGGGGTGAAGTATCAAGCATTATCGGATGAGGAAAAACAGGAGTGGGAAAGTAAACCCGAGCTTGAGGGCCGCGATGAGGTTTTGCCGTCTGAATTAAATAAATTCCTGTTCAATGAAGATACCGCCGAGAAGATGTTTGCCCAGCTGATGAGTAAAGAGCCGCTTGGGGGCATTCATGTGGAAGGTGGCGATGTGATAGGTAAAACTATCATCTTTGCGGCCAACAATGATCATGCGGTATTCCTTGAAAAAATGTTTAATAAAAACTACCCCAAATGGGCAGGAAAGCTGGCGCGGGTGATCACCTTTAAAGAAACCTATGCCCAAAGTTTGATCGATGAGTTTGGCGGCGATGAAAACGAGCGCAAAGACTTTGATCCGAAGAATCCCACCTGCCGGATTGCGATATCGGTGGATATGCTTGACACAGGTATTGATGTGCCTGAAGTAGTCAATTTGGTGTTTTTTAAAGTGGTTCGCTCTAAGGTCAAATTTACTCAGATGGTTGGCAGAGGCACCCGTTTATGCCCCAATTTATTTGGCCCAGGTGATGACAAAACCACTTTTAAAATATTTGATTATTGCCAAAACTTTGAGTTTTTTGACGCCAACCCTGAAGGTTTACCCGTAGGCATTACAAAACCAGTTATGCAGCAAGTGTTTGAAAAGCGGGTGCAATTAAGTACCTTGCTCAATGCCCGCTTGCTAGATGAAACCTACCGCGATAAATACCCAGAAGATTGCGAGCTACTGCGCGACTTGAACAACTATCAACTGGATATGCTGCATCATCAAGTAACGGGCATGAACCTTGATAATTTTATTGTGAGGCCCAAACGTCAGAAGGTTGAACCGTTTTTGGAACGCGGTTTTTGGGATCATATTGATGATGCAAAATTTACTGAGCTTGAAAGCCACGTCTCGGCACTCCCCACAGAAGCCGACGCTTTTAATCAGGATGAGCAGATTAATAATTTATCCAATCGTTTTGACAATCTGATGCTAACCATGCAGTTAGCCTTACTTGAAAAAGGCATGCTGCCAGAACTGAGTCGGCAACGAGTGATGGAAATCGCCCAGCAACTTGAGGCCAAGTCCACCATCCCTGCCGTACAAGCACAGTTACAGTTAATTCAAGACATTCAAGTGCATGAGTTTTGGCAAGATATTCATGTAACGACATTAGAAGATATTCGTAAGCGCTTGCGTAACCTAATGTTTGCATTGGATAAAGATAAAAAAGAGGTGGTATACACCCAATTTGTGGATGAAGTACAAGGTGTACATGACGTAACAGCCGTGTATCAAAATCCTACGATGGATTTAGCCCAATACCGCAAGAAAATTGAACTGTATATTCAAGATCATCAAGATCAACTGACCATTCAAAAACTCAAGCGGAATAAACCCATTACCCAAGCCGACTTGGACGTTCTCGAAGGTTTGCTGTTGGATGCCAGCGGCATGAGTGACATAGAAGCCTATCGTCACCAAATATTACAAGAAAAGCCATTAGGCACCTTTATTCGGCAATTGGTGGGCATGGACTTGAATGCCGCTAAGGAAGCCTTCAGCAGCTTTTTAGATGAAGGGATATATAACGCCGAACAAATTAACTTTGTAAACCAAGTTATTGATTACCTAGTTAATAATGGTGTGCTAGATATGGCACATATATTCGAACCGCCTTTTACTGACTACCACGGCGAAAGCGCCTACGGCTTTTTTGATGAAGGCAAAGTGGTCGAGCTGTTTGGGGCGATACGAGCGGTGAATGCCAATGCAATGGTGACGACTGAACAACCAATGACGGCTTAAAGATAATGCTGATATGGAAAATACTTAAGGATAAATGCTAGCCGTGGAATATCTATATGAATACATTGATGATCTACTAAGGTTGCAGTCAAGAGCCGTTGAAAAATATAACCACAAAGGAGTTCTTGGTGACGCTCGTGAAGAGTTTATTCATTCTGAAATCAGGTCAAGAATTGATAACTTAGCTAATAGACTTCATAAAGGAGAGGTTTACTTTAAAGATCAAGAGTTTGGCCAACATGACATTATTCTGCGAAAAAGAGGTACTCTGAATAGCTCTCTTGGTCGTCAGATACGGATAAGTTCAGAAGAATGTGCAGCTATAATTGAAGTTAAAACAAACGCAAAGTTAACCGAAATAAGCGATTTTGAAGAAAAATCAAAAAAATTAAAACAAAGAATGCCTAATCTTGTTTGTGGCATGTTCTGCTACAAAATTAGTGGTAAAACAAGTACCGTTCTCGAGCGTTCAGGTTTAAAGTTTGATCGAGAGTATCAAATATTTGAACAAGATTCATCCAAAAAAATTTATGATTATATTGACTTCATCCTTTGCTTGGATGATAACGTGGAAGTTAATGGCATTGATCGTCATAAGACAGATATCACATATTCCAAGGGTTTTTTCTTAAAGAAAGAAAACAATAAATACCAACTTTTTCACTCAGCTCCATTTTCAAAAATGTTTTTTCAAGAGTTAAAAAGAGCTGATGAGTTGAATTAAAACTTGCACTATTAAAAAATATTATAGGAGAAGGATTTCATGGGAAAAAGTGCACATATGTTTATTTCCTCAAACGAAAAAAAGGAAACACTTAATAAACGAGTTACGCTATTAGATGAACAAATTGACTATGCTCGCTCGAAAAAAGATCATCTACTTCAATATTTAAAGAGTGAGTTATCAAATAGTCTTGGCGTAAAAGTAAGATACAGCCTCCAAGGATCGTATCCGAATCATACTCTAATTCGTCCTGTTAGAATGGATGAAGATTTTGATATTGATGCTGGTGTTTATTTAATGTTCAATGCTGAGTCTCAAGGTATTCGGGCAAGTGATGCTAAATCAATTTTTCGTTCTGTGTTGACGCGCTATTGTAGTGCTAATAATGATGCAAAGTTAGCTGATTCAAAGCCGAACTGTGAGAGAGTTTGCTTTCCAGGCAACTTTCATATTGATCTTCCGCTATATTATTTTGATAAAGAGACTGAAACTTGTCGCTTAGCAACAGAAACGTTAGGTTGGATAGACAGTGATCCGAAATCTTTGCAAGACTGGTTCGACAAAAAAATAAGTACTTATCCAGCAGAAAAAAAAGCACGCTTAAGAAGATGTATTAAAAACATTAAGACTTGGGCTGCACTTCGAGCAGTTAAGCTTCCATCGATTGCAATCACTGTTTTCATAGCCAATAAATTTGATGACTTTGAGCAAGATGACGATGTATTTATAAAAAATTCAGCCAACCTACTCCACTTTTTAAAAGAAAATAATAAAATTCTTAGTCCAATAAATGGCGATGACTTAATCGGTGGTACTGATAAAGATAAAGCAAGACTAAGTGAACAACTAGCACTTTTACTAGATAGCCTAATTCAGGCTAACAACTGTAAATCAGCAATGGAAGCACATCCATCTTGGTCAACTATTTTTGAACATATATACCCACCTTTTGCAGAAGTAGAAGAGTTAGCGAATGTTACTAACCTTCCAGCACTTACTACTGTACCAAGTATAAATATTCGGAAAAAAGACCGAGATAATAGGTTCTTAGAAGACTCATCCGGTGACATTATTCACGGATTTCTAGGTGAACATTTAGATTTCTCTATCGCTAATACCAATAGCTATCCGACCAACTCAACGGTAAAGTGGATGGTTAGAAACAAAGAAAAAGAAGCATCAATCGCCAATGACTTAGGTCATTTTAGATCATTCAAACTTAGTGATGTTTGTGAAGAACATTGTGGGTATAGAGGCACTCACTATATGGAGTGTGTAATTGAATCCAATGGTCAAATTTTAGGTGCTAAATCGATAAAAGTTATAGTGAGTTCTATTGAAAGGCCTTTGAGGAATCCTCCTCGACAAAGTTATGGTCCAAAAAGGTAAGCTATTATGTGGAAGGTGCTCCCTAAACTTGGGTTAATCAAAGCTCTAGCATTTATATTCTCAATTTTACTATTATCAGTCATCCTATGCTTATTAGGAGGGGTCGATTTCTTAGTAACCTTACGTTTTGATAATTTACTCGAAATATCTACATATTCCAGTGGTGTATCATTACTTTTTGTGTTAATCATTTGGCTACTTGCTAAATGGGGGTGGAAGTCAGTATGGTATATTCCAAAATTAGATGGAATTTTAAATGAGAAAGTATGTCCAAATTTAAACGGTAAGTGGACTGGATGTGTTGTTTCAAGCTTTAAAGATGAAGAAGGTAATTCCAAAACAAAAACCGTTGAAATGGTCATTAAAGCCGACTTTATTGGTTTTGAAATAAAATTAAAGTCAACAGATAACTACCAGCGTAGTACTGTCATTCAAAGTGAAATATACAAAGATCCGAGAGATGGTAATTTCTATGTTTCGTATATTTTTGAATCTGTTATTGATAATCCATTACCAACGGATGATAGTAAATTCGATGGTGCTGCAAAGTTAGTTGTTCGCTTTGAAAATAATAATATTTTTCTTGTCGGTACCTATTGGACAAATAGAGCTTGGCAACGAGGTGAAAATACAGCCGGAACTATTTCTCTGATGCTTGAAAACTAACGCTTAATTAATCGAGCTAACTCCGCTTTCTCTTCCTCAGTCATCTTTTCAAGCAAGCACAGTAACTCTGCTGTGCTTTCTGACTCACAAAAAAAATACGCGACAGGCACACCTAACTCATTGGCCATAGCCTTTAAGGTCTTGTAGTCAGGCGTGTGTTTACCTTTCTCATACTGATTCATACGCGCACTGGCGCTACCAACCTCCATACCTAGCTGAATACCAAGCTGTTTTTGACTAATTCCCTTAGCAATTCGGGCTTGTTTAAGTCTAATAGGTAATGGATTGGTGATTTTATCTGCCACAGCTTCAACATGATTTGTCCTTTGATAACTCAGATTGTCTTAGTTTTTTCACTTAAGGTATACTAAGGAATCCTTAGCTTTTTAGGGCTTGTTGTCAAGATTTAATCTGAGCTAAGTAATATCAAGTTACCTATCAATGAAGGTTCTGTTGATTTAAGCGTAACAAAATGTCATGGAGTGGCTCGTTAAGCATTGAAATTAAAAACTATTGGTAAAAACCGTGGCTATAAAATTAATCCGTATAAATGAAATTTTGTTTAGTATTATCATTGCCGTAGAGCTTGAAAAATTCACTATTACTCAGATAAAAAACTTGATAATAGAGGCAAATTCTTCAGTATCGCCAAAAGATATAGATCAGCTGGTGCGTCGTGCTTGTGCAAAGCTGGTCAATGTTGGATTTTTGGAGAAAAGAAACCAGGGGAATAAGCACGTTTATTATAAAACAGCACTGTTCGATAAATCACAGCTAGTACCCAGCAACGCGCGAGTCAAAGCAATAGCGATCACATCTTCAAACTCACAAGAACTAACACGCCTTAAGACTACACTCAACCAATATCAAGTTGATTTACTTGGATACATTGGGGAAGCGGAAGAGTTTAAACGTCTCATTGAAGAGATCCCCAATTCGAAACCCAGGCTTTATCCAAGATACATGAATGCTCGTAATCAAAGTTCAACATTGATGGGGAAGATTAAAGCTGTAGAGTCATGCCTTAACGACCTCAAAGGCCTATGACGGTGAAGTTAAGACAATGGCAAAGCCAATGCGTTGATGCGGCGTTGGTACGATACCAAACTCAAAGTCACTTTATGTGTTTAGCCACGCCAGGTGCTGGTAAAACTATTATGGCTGCAGAACTAGCTGCAAGACTGATTGCTATGGGGAAAATTGATTTTGTGCTGTGTTTTTCTCCATCGTCTGAAGTTAACGATAGCATTAGAAGTACCTTCTCTAAACGCTTAGATAAGCGCTTTGATGGACTTATGGGAGCAATTGGTAGTGTCTATACCTATCAGTTTATGCCCTCATTAACAGAAGCATTTTGGCAGCTTCTGCGTACCCATAAAGTGTTTGTGATCATGGATGAAGTTCATCATCTAAAGGGCAATCTTCTTAGTAATGCCAATGCATGGGGAGAAGAGGTACTACTAAATATTCAATATCATGCGGCATATACGTTAGCGCTTTCTGGTACACCTTGGCGCTCAGATAAGGCCCCTATTGTGCTTTCACGATTCACTGAACCAGATAATACAATCCACTGTGATTTTAGCTATGGATTAAAGCAGGCAATTGCGGATAACGTCTGTCGTCAGCCTAATATCGTTTTAATTGATAACAACAAAATCAAACTAGAAATTGATCAAGAGATTGAGATATTTGCATCTATAGCTGATCTCTTGTTAGGCCCAAGATACAGTTATCAAGCGTTAATAAATCATCATCAAATAATGCATTATATGTTGAATCAAAGCGTTAAAAAATTAGCTGAAATACGCCTGAGTAACCCGAATGCCGGCGGTTTAGTTGTCGCGGCATCAATTAAGCATGCTAAACGATTACTCCAAATACTTGTCTCTGATCTTAAACAAAGTGCGTGTATTGTGACATCTAACTCAAAGCATCCTTCCTGTATTATTGATGGATTTCGACAAAGTCACACCCAGTGGATTGTTAGTGTAGGGATGATTTCTGAAGGTACTGATATCCCTCGGCTGCAAGTATGTTGTCATTTGAGCCGAATAAAAACTGAAATGCATTACCGACAAGTGCTAGGTCGAATATTAAGGGTTAATTCAGATGATACTCAACAAGCTTGGTTATTCACGTTAGCAGAATCAAGCTTGACAGAGTTTGCTTATAGAATTGACCAAGATTTACCAGAACAATCTGTGGTTATAGAGCAGACTGGCTCACAGGATTTAAACCTAGAGTTACCGCAATTAACATCGAGTGAGGCTACTCAAGGGAATATAGGTCATGAGTTACATGTGGATCTGTCAGGTTTTTCATTATCCAATACTAATGGGCATGCTAGCACTTCACATAAGTCAGCCATTGACGAAGAGAACTCTTACAATTTGGCATTGCTAGGTTCATATAAAGAGCAAATCGTCAGGATGTTTGACAATTATTTACTCAGTAGCTGAGCCAAGGTTTGTGGTTTAGAAAATACTCTAGCAATCAGCATGTCTTCTGCTGACATTGCATTCGAGTTATATCTAGAAGGCTTGATAACTTCAGATATTTCTATTTCATTCACTGGTTGCTTGAAAGGATTTAGAGAGTTTTTATCATCAACGTCAATGTTGAAAACCTGGCTATACGCTTCAGAAAAGTGTTCACGATTTAAAGTGTCGAAATCATTGCTAAGAGCTATTTTC
Organism: Shewanella sp. SP1S1-7; assembly: GCF_031932105.1. NCBI lineage: Bacteria > Pseudomonadati > Pseudomonadota > Gammaproteobacteria > Alteromonadales > Shewanellaceae > Shewanella > Shewanella sp. SP1S1-7. Next base: position 96,524 of record NZ_JAUOEU010000004.1, on the reverse strand, counting down.
AGTGCTTCTAAGAGTAAATGCTTTAGAATCCTATTTTCACCTCGGCTCGCCGCAAACAATGGTATAGAAATTTGTTGGCTCTCGAGTTTTGGTGGCTCACTGAAAGGCATGTGTTTGGCCAACCCACCCAAATAATTTTGAAAGTACTTCCTGTCATTTTTAAGGCTAAAATACTCTAGCTTTCTTCTTCTCACTAAGCGAGAAGACCATTGTGGTTCTTCAGCAATCTGCTCGGCCCATGGCATCCCAACTAACACAATAGGAACCTTGGCTTCTTCGCTTATATACTTCAATGCATTAGCAATTAATTGTCGCTTTTGAATTGTTTTGAACTCGATTAACTCTTGAAACTCATTAATGATGATCAGTTCAACGTTGGCCTTTATCAGATTGTCGACTAGTTTTTTCCTCAAATCCGTTGCATAACCACGACTTTTTCTTTGATGGCTACCAAACAATTCAAGATCCATCAACATCTGAGTTAATGTTGCATCCAACCCTTTACCACTAGATATACGACTCACTAGGATAGGCATAGATTCACGACCGTAATTCTGGCTAGCTAATGTGCGTTTTTTATAGTGATTTATCAGATGGCTTTTGCCTACTCCGGTATCTCCAGTTAATAACATGCATTGTTGATCTGATTGAAAATTACGATTTAATCGTAATTCATCAAAATCGTTAAAAATGGTTTTAATTTGTGGATGAAGCACAATACAGTCACTAAATTTTTGTAATTGCTCAATCTGAGTAAGACTTAATGCCGTCATTCAAAAGCCTCTAAATCATCATCCCAGTTATCGAGAATATCTTTGATATTCTGTTCTGGTTCGTTGGAGATTAAAGGCAAGCGTTCACTTTTTTCAAGCTTAATTGTACCTTGCCCAGTATTACTAATATCAGCCAACTGAGCCAGTTTCTTAACCGCTGTAATTTTTGCTTTGGTTTTGGATGCTATAAATGCTTCTTGCTCTTGTTTAACTCGCGCATGAATTGCCATACGCGCTTTAGCTAATCCCAAATCATCCTTCCCTTCCCGAATAATTTCACGATTAATTTTCTTAATCACTTTATGCTCATGAAGGCTCAATCCGTGGGTATAATCACTATTATCAGTACAGGGGACTTTAAGATAACCGCCTAATTCCTCGAGATAAACATGGATATTTGATAGATCATCAGGGTCGACTTTAATGATTTTTTTGATGGTTTCTTTGGTTTGTGGGTAATGCTTTCTGTAATCGGCCAAAGCAGTAGAGTCATACATTAGCTCTTCAAATTTGAAACCATTTCTGGTTAATGTTCGCTCATCTGAAATACCCATCAGCACAGTAAACCGTTGTTCGTTCTCTGTACTCATTTTTAGCGGCGGGTAAATATCAAAGCCACGCTGCCACTGTTTTATGGGAATTCGTGTTTCACGTGAGTTTGAATCTTGATGATAAATATCAACAATCCAACGATTGAATTCTTCAACAAAAGTAGAGAAGCGCATAATGGCGTCTTTTCCCGGTTTATAGTCTTCTTTTTCTAGGATATTCGAGAAGGTTTTACCTGGCATTTCGGCTAAAAAGCATTCGTTAATCATCCCGAAAAACCGTTCTACAAAAGGCTTTAACCAAGGTTTACGAACTGGGTTATATTGAATGTTTATTCCTGCCTCTTTACAGGCATGCTCTAAACTTTTCGACCAAAATTCAGCTCCATTATCCACAACTAGGTTTTCAAATTTACCATAGCAAGGCCACTCATTTTGAAGCTCTATATCAAGACCTTCAAATGATTTAGGTTTTATTGCATGTACGATTGCCTTGGCAGCTGAAACATATGAAGGCGACCGATAGCTTAAGTGAAACCCCAAAACACAACCACTAAAAACATCGACGATTAAGGTTAAATATGGCCTGCCAAGTGGGATAGATAATTCATCATCAAGCAAGATTAGATCAAGCGGGGTGTGATCGATTTCTACCCGCTCTAATATTCGTGTTGGGGGAATATGGGAAGAGCAATAAGCAAACCATTGATCTGCTTTAAATTTACCATGCCGCGCCACTGCAACAGGATAAGGAGGTAATGACTTTATTCTTTGGTTAAAGCTTTTATAAGAAATGATAGAAATTTGTCCATCAACAATGCTCTCATTTTCAATTATGATGGCATCTCTATAGTACTGATATGCTGTAGATACTTTAGGCCTTTTAGCATCTAAAAAACGAGTTAGGGCTTGCTCAAAAAATGCTTCATCTCCCTTAACTCGACTCTTTCTGTTGCCCATTTTATGCCGCTTAGTGACTAATGACGCAAGATCGCCGTTACTGTCAATGTAGCTTTTACGCCAACGCACTAACGTTCGCCAATTCGGCCGCCTGTCCGTGGTAGTAAAAAGAGAATCAAGAATTGGGTCTAGATTTTTTTGAGTCCATCCACCAGTGATTGTTTTTTCGATGAAGGCAATGAGCTGGTATTTATCAAGCGCTTTGTTTTTTAAAAAGTCAGGAAAGGTATCTAAGTCTCTTTTGACTAATGCTGTATCCTCTAACTTAACATATTGAATGGGGGGGTCGGGCTTCTTGACAAATTCAGACTCACTGAACTCATCCTCGAAGTCCATCATTCAATGCACCATACCGCGGGGTTACAATCGAGATCATCTCGTTTTAAATTAACCTTAATCAATCCTTTATGTATAAGGGAATACAGATGTGAGCGGGTTTCCCCTAGTGTTAATGATTGTTTTGCTGAAACATCGTTAACACTAATTTTCCCCGTTTTTTTTATTAGTTTAAGCAATTCAATTTGAATTTCATTCAAGCCATATATTCCTGAATATCGATGCAAAATTTTAAGGTTATTTAGAATAGGATTTACGCGGATTTGTCGTTCTGTTATCAAGATAAGATCTGCTCCCAAAGAGTGAGCAGCCGCTTTCTTGGCTACAAATTTAGCTCTAAAGATTGGATCGAATGTTTTGCGATAAGGTTTGTATTCGTGGAATTTTACCGTCCCATCAATAAAGTGAACTATCATATCTGGTGTATAGGGCAATCTTTTGCCCTCAAAATCATAATAAAACCCTTCAGGCTGGCTACCAAACACCTCTATACGATCATTGTATTCATGATGAAAGCACGCATCAAATTCCAATGAACTTTCACACATTATCGTTTCGCTAACTTTTGCACTAGCGAATTTAAATACGTTTTTGTTCGGTGATGGTTTGCGTAAGCTTCTTATATACATGAGTTAAACTCGCACGAATAATGTACATTTAGTGTACTGAGATACGGAATTTTGTCAATGTATGAGTTATTTTTCGTTTAAGATACTGATATTAAATAAAATGGCTTCTGTACTATAATTACAAAAGCTATTTTTATGTCATTGAATGGGTTAAATTTGTCAAACTATGGGTGCATTATGTCAATGTATGGGTTCAGCGACAGTTTGTCTGAGCAATCATGTAAATAGGTATAAACCCTATTTCATCGCGGCTTTTACGTAGACATCGAAACGGTTTTTCTTAGTTTCGATAACCGTATTTGGCTTAACACCATCCAAATCTTCGGCATAATCTGGGCGCTTAACGACGACACGTTTCGTTGCTAAAGCCAAAGCAGGGGTGAGTAAGCCATCGGCGTCTAAATCGGCGCCAACTAAAGATTGGAATACACGCATTTCCTTTTTAACGAGGGCCGATTTATCGCGGTGGGGATACATAGGGTCGAGGTACACCACATCCACCTCTAGTGCCAATTTCGATAGGGCTTCGAGGCTCGAACCATGAAACAGGCGCATCCGCTCACGCATCCAATCGCCGATTTCAGCATCTTGATAGGCGCGGCGCAGGCCGTCTTCAAGCAATGCCGCAACCACAGGATGACGTTCAACCATAGTTACAGTGCAACCAAGGCTTGCGAGCACAAAGGCATCGCGCCCTAAACCCGCAGTGCCATCAACCACACTTGGCATTACTCCTTGCTTTAATCCCACGGCTTTAGCGATGGATTGGCCACGACCACCACCAAACTTACGTCTATGGGCGACGGCGCCAGTCACAAAGTCCACCACTATGCCATCGAGCTTAGGCTCATCGCGTTTATGCAGTGATAAAGTATCTGATTCAAAACGCAATTCGAAGGTCGCATTCGCATCGTAGACGAGTTGCCAACGTGCACAAATATCCACAAGTGTTGGGTATTGCTGATTGAAAAAAATCGGGGTCACAGGCTGTCTTCTAACCAACGAAAATGATGGCCATTATGCCTAAAAATCTCGTTTATGAATATGCTAGTCAGCAAATCACATCAGCAAACTCATCACTGTCTTAGTCAATTTGTCGCAGTGCCCCCTTAACGATTCAAACAGGCATCACATTGTAATCCACTGATTTATAAAGGCAGTAATCTATTTGTATAACAATTTAGTGATTTATGTTATATGTTATATCCCCAGTCAACCTGCGTGACTTCCGAATGGGATAAGGACTCTTTTTGCTTCAATGGCTAAAAGGTTTTTTGTTTATTAGGGATCAAGACTTTTTAAATCCTGATAGAACAATATTAAAAACCAGCTTATTGCGGATTATTCTGCTCAGTGGCGCGATTTTGACCACTAGCATAGTGCTGCATAGCTCTTTAATTGCGTATGAGTTAAACCTCGCTTTTATTATCAGCATTACGGTCAGTTTTCTAACTGTGCTGTTTTTGGCTTTATGGTTTACCCGCAAATATTTACTCGCCAGTTCAATAAGCCTGCTGGCTATGGTCATTGCCGCCTGTATTTCTATACTCTTGTTTATCCCAGACTTTAACTTATCCCAGGCAGGGATTACCTTCTTATATACCCTTCCCTTAATGGCGCTTTTTCTATTTGGCAGAAAAGTAGCCGTTATTATGATGTTTTTTAATGTATTGCCTTTTTTACTGCTACTGCGTAACCAAAATATTCCCCCGATTATTGATATTGATATCAGTCTGCCTGCGACCCACGCTTATCTGAATGGTTTACTGTTTGTCTTTTTTAATATTTGCATTCCCTTGTCAGCAATGCGCTTGCTAAAAACCCAGAAAGTCCATGCGCAGCAAATGATCCAGCATCAAAATGCTCTGCAGCGTACCTTAGATCAATATGCTGAAATCTTTGAAAATAATGGCACCGCCTCTTTCTTCTGTAATGAGGACGGCGTGATCCTCAACCTGAATAATGCAGCCCAAAAAATCGCTGGAGAAGTCACGCTAAACCGCACTCGCTTATGTGACATTTTTGAACTTACCGAAGATACCAGCACAAACTTACTGGCGGCCTCGTTTCCGACCCATTTAAAGAACAATAACAGCACTAAATACCTGCTGCAGAAAGCCTCATTAGAGCACCATGACACTTTGTTGTTTCACTGCCACGATGTCACAGAACAGGCAAACCATGCGATTGAACTAAGCCGACTTAAAAAGCACCATATCAGCACACATTTCTATGATTTAGTGACCGGATTACCCAACGAGAATCACTGGTATAACCCAGCCCCAAGTACGATCCATTTGGATATGACAGTCGCCTTAGTCAAAATTGATAATCTGAGTCAAATCAATGCCGCCTTCGGTATCAGCGTCGGGGATGCCATCTTAAAAGCCTTTGCGACCGAACTCAAAAATCGCTTTGGTCATCACGCAAAAATATACCGGTTTAGGGGAGCCGCGTTTGCGCTTGAGTTTATCAGCCTGCCGCTGATCTCCCCCGAAAACCTCGCGCTACAATTACGCGAGCGTATTCCAACGAACCTGCAGCTCAAACATGAACAACAGATTGAATATCATCTCGAGTGCCGAGTCGGTTGCAGTTCGGGTAATAAAGCCTCACCGCAGCAAGCCGCAGAGCAATGTTTAATTGCCATTAAACAAACAACCCAAGCTAGCCCAGTCATGGTGTATTACATTGGTTTGATTAATAATCTTCTCGAAGCCTCATCGCAGAAAGCTAAAATTCGCGACGCATTGAAACACAATCGTCTGGAAATGTGGCTACAGCCTAAAGTAAGGGCCGATGGCCACATTATTAGCTTTGAAGCGCTGGCAAGAATGTTCGATGAAGACGGCACTATGATTATGCCGAACACGTTTATCCCCATCATAGAGTCATCCCAATTACAGGCGATTTTTGCGATAAAAGTCTTCAGGCAATTACTACAACTGATCCGTTCTTGGCCGAAAAACGTGCCTCTGGTCAGGATTGCCTTCAACTTATCTGGGCAAGATATTTTATCGGATCGCTTCTTTAAGGTGTTGATCCAAACCTATATGAATCACCCCGAACTCATCCCATTATTGGAGATTGAAATCACTGAAACCTCAGTATTTTCAACCCATAAAGAAACGGGCCGACGCCTAAACACCTTAGCTCGCATGGGAGTGTCTATCGCCATTGACGATTTTGGCACTGGCCATGCGTCATTAAGCCAACTCATTGATATCAGTGCCGACACGATAAAAATCGACCGCTGCTTTGTCAGTCAAATGGGCATTAGTGAACGCCATACCCAAATTGTCAACGCCGCCATCCTGTTAGCCAAGAGCTTAAAACTCAACGTCATAGCCGAAGGTATCGAAACCGAAGCCCAGTTATTGCAACTCACGGCGTTAGGATGTGAACAATTTCAAGGCTATCTATTCGGTAAACCCGCACCCGCGAATCTATGGCTGAAAACCTTTCAAATGCAAACGCCCACACACTGGTTCGCCAATAAAAAGAGCGCCAACTAAGGCATTAAATTTACGCCTACAAGCATCGCAGGTATAATTGGCGTCAGGCATTTGCCTCTCTTTGCTTTGTTTGCAAATTACTAGGATCCCCCATGTTAAGTTACCGCCATGGTTATCACGCTGGCAATTATGCCGATGTGTTGAAACACGCCATCTTGCTTCAAACCTTGCAGCTGATGCACAAGAAAGACAAACCACTCGTGTATATCGATACCCATGCGGGTGCGGGTGGTTATGCTTTAAGCGATGAATTTGCACAAAAAACCGGTGAATACCTCGAAGGTGTAGCTAAGCTTTGGGATAAAACTGATCTGCCGCAATCGCTGCAGGACTATGTCGCCGCCGTACGTCATTTTAATGAAGAAAATCCTGACGAACTCAACTTCTACCCAGGTTCGCCTGCCATTATAGACATGGAATTGGGGCCTAAAGATCGCATGGTGCTGCACGAGCTGCACAGCACTGATTATGTGTTGCTGGACGATTATTTCTGCGAAGACAGACAAGTAAAAGTGATCAAAGGCGATGGCTTAAAAGGCCTTATCGCCGCAGTGCCACCCTTAGAGCGCCGCGCTCTGGTGCTCGTCGATCCTAGCTACGAGATGAAAACCGACTATCAAGATGTGGCCGAAACCCTGATCAAAGCGCATAAACGTTTTGCTACGGGCGTGTTTATGCTTTGGTATCCAGTGGTCAATCGCGCTCAGACCGAAGGCATGTTATCGCGCCTCGCCAACAGTGGCATTAAACGTCAGCTGAGAATTGAGCAGGCGATTAAACCCGATTCGGATGAGTTTGGCATGACAGCGGCAGGGTTATGGATCATCAATCCGCCTTGGCAGTTAGATGAAATCGCAACCGAATTAATGGATTACTTAGGTAAGACGCTCGGACAAGCGGACGGTAATATCACAGTAAAATGGGAAGTCGGCGAATAACCTTCTACTCAAATGGCGGCGATGATCTCAGGTTTTCGCCGCTTAATTTAAGCTCACAAAGCCTACAGCTAAACGCCCTTCTGCTCGCGATATCGCTTCAATAGAATTTTAACACGCTCAACATAGGCTTGGGTTTCAGGATAGGGCGGAATGCCATTGTACTGCACCACAGTTGTCGGTCCCGCATTGTAGGCCGCGCAGGCCAAAGCCACATCCCCGTTAAACTGTTTTAGCATTTGCGCCAGATACTTACTGCCACCTAAGATATTTTCTTCGGGTAAAAACGCATTTGCTACACCCATTTCTTTGGCCGTTTCAGGCATTAATTGCATCAATCCCATAGCACCAGTACGCGACAATGCACGCGCATTGAAGGCTGATTCTGCGTGGATCACGGCGCGGATCAAGGCGGGGTCGAGTTGATGTTTATGGGCAGCACGGGTGATCAGGGCATCGTAATTGGCGGTAAATAAACGGATACCATTCCAATCTATGGTCGAGTCGGGGCGACAGGCAAAACAGTCATACAACAGAATTTGATATGGGTTATTGGCAGGGGCTTTGTCGGTAAATACAGTGACACCATTGGCTTGTTGGTATTGATAAATCTTGAGTTTTTCTAAGCCTTCACGGCTGACTATGCCGCTCTCTGAATATCTGGCAACGATACGCGGCTTAGCTTTAACGCTCGCCTCCTCCGCTTTTACACTCATCATCAGACTCGATATCAGCGATAAACACAGACCCAACACGGCAAGGCTGCGAGGCGATAAAAAGGCCGCTGCCATTTGTGTACGAGTCGGTACCGAGCGAGTGAGCAACATCAAAGTCCCGTTTGCTGATTAAGTTTAAGTACTTCAATAATAGCAAAGAGTTGCTTCATCTCTCGGTTTATCTGACTAAATTCTGCTGAAAAGGTCGCGCCATTAAAAATGGACTGCATTTGAAAACGCGTTCTGCGATTTGGCAGGAACATAATCAACTTGTTGCGAAAGAAAGCGCATTGAATATTTCCACCAAAATGCTTGGCAAGTTCCTGTAAGCGCTCCATAAATGCCGTATTGAGCAAATAGCGAGACTCCACTTGATCCGTTGAAAACACATCGAACTCTTTTTCGAATTGCGGATCTTCAAGTTTCACTCGCACCAGTCCAGCATGGCTGTCAGACAAGAAATTCGCTAAACCACCGCGATCCCTCAGCACCACAGTGTGGCCGATAAACGCTTTATGGCTACTCAGCTCAACCACTAAGCCACTAAACTTGGTTTCGGTGCGGGTAACGGTTCTGCGCCTATGGGTGCTGGCATCCAGTTCTTCGACTTGCACATTCTTAGTCAAGGTGAGTTCATTGACCGTCAACTCAACGCCTTTATAGCGGCCTTGAATATAGTCACCGAAGCTCACTTTATCGTATTGCGGCAATACCTTAGCCGCAACGAGTCTATTCATATCGAGGCGCATTTCGCGGCTATAAACAAAATCATCACCGAAATATTTAAACATCAGTGGATAAATATCCCGTTGAACCAGATGTTTAAAATCTCGAGTCGGCGCAAAGCTCCACCAGCTCAACCCAACTAAGGCAAGCAAGGGTAAAGGTGGGAAATAAGCAACGCCGCTGTAATAGCCAATCACAGTGAGTAAGGTCAGCCCAAGTACTATCATCAAACTCAAATATAAACGTTTACGCGCCGCCTTAAGACAGGCCACGCGCTTAGTTTCATATTTACGACTAATGGGGGCTAAGTGTTCTTCGTAATACGCTTCGAGTTGAGGGAGTTCATCCAAATCCGCAGACAAACCAACATGATCCCGATAAGTCCGAATCGGGCTGCCTAAAATAAAGGTGAAAATATTCATATTGATATCATAGCATTGCAGGGTGAACACTCACCCTGCGCAACTAAGCTTACAAGTATTCGGCCGCATCTACGGGCGCTTTTGCCGCTTCGCTCACCTCATAGAATGGCATCACTTTAATGCTCGCCATAGAAGCGATAATCGAGCCGGGGAAGATTTCGACCGCAGTATTAAGCTCTGACACTGCCGAGTTATAGAAACGCCTCGCAGCGGAGATATGCGCTTCGACCTCGTTATAAGTCTGCATCGCCTGAAGCATAGTGTTGTCGGACTTGAGCTCGGGATAGTTCTCCACATTCACCATTAAGGCCCCCATTTTGTCGTTCAACCGCTCAGCCTGAACTAAATGCTCTTTAACGGCACTCGGATCGGCCTTGTTGTAATTATTGCTGAGCTGAGTGCGTAATTCGGTGATTTCAGTGAGCAGCGACTTTTCATGATCCATAAATCGTTTGGCGATTTTTAGAATATTAGGCACAAGATCGGCACGTTTGGTTAGCTGTACATCGATACCCGACAGGGCCTCGAGTGCAGTATTGCGCTTTTTGACTAGGCTGACGTACCAAAGATAGGTAACGATAAAAATCAGCGTTAATCCCAATAACAATTTTTCCATCTTCCATCCTTAGGTTTCTTATTCTTGTTAACAGGATACAGCTAATCATAAATGAGTGGAAATTTCACCTATGGCACAGGTTAAGACAATGAAATTATTCGCTGGTCAGAGCTGGCAATGGTGAAAGTGGCTATCTGGAGCTTCAACCACCAGCAAAACTCGCCTCTTTAGGCGGTAAACTGTGATCCAGCACATTAAAAAGCGCAATTAAAATATAAATTTAACGATATTCAGCTCCGATACAGCAAACAAGGTCTATAGTGTATTGGCACAACATTAGAGCATCCAATTTTGCTCGTGAATACTGGACTCCTCGAGAGTCCATTTTTTTATCCCCATTTTGCCCTCATCACTTCTACACAGCCAATCGCAACATTTAAGTTTCAATTAAAACTTAACAATCATACTTTCCGGCTAATTTTTTAACTTTTACCTTAGCTTTCTCCCAGAATACTTGCTGCCAGAGTCATCCCCTCAGCCACCTTATTCGCAGTCGGCCGTCGGCAATGCCTCGCGTCTGTTCTAGGGTCAAAGATAGTGCGCTGCGCAAAGGTCGACATAAAGGAAGAACGATGAGTTTTAATTCCGGCGATATTCCCCCAAAAAAGGCCTCTGAGCCAGATCCACAACATGGCGATATCAGCGCCAGTGGTTGGTTTGTACGTTTTCTCAATATTGTTGAACGCTTAGGTAATCTTCTACCCCACCCAATCACCCTATTCGCGCTGTTCTGTGTCGCTGTGGTCATTATTTCAGGGATCGCAGGTTACTTTGGCCTGACCGTTGTTGACCCAAGACCCATTGGTTCCCATGGCCGCAGTGCAGATGGTTTAATCCATGTGGTAAGCCTAATGAACGCCGAAGGCTTGCGAATGATAGTGTCGCATCTTGTGACTAACTTTACTGGCTTTACGCCGCTTGGCACTGTGCTCGTCGCACTGCTCGGCGTCGGGATTGCAGAACGTTCCGGCTTATTATCCGCCGCCATGCGCGCCTTAGTCATGGGCGCCTCAAAGCGATTGGTTACTGTGACCATAGTCTTTGCCGGCATTATGTCCAACACGGCCGCCGAGCTTGGCTATGTGGTGCTTATCCCTATGGCGGCGATGATTTTCCACTCCCTAGGTCGCCATCCTCTGGCGGGTTTGGCGGCAGCTTTTGCAGGGGTTTCAGGAGGCTATAGCGCTAACTTGTTACTAGGTACTGTCGATCCCTTATTATCAGGCATTACCGAAGCTGCGGCGCGCATGATAGATCCTGAGTACAACGTCGGCCCAGAAGTGAACTGGTACTTCATGTTTGTCTCCACCTTTGTGATCACTTTCCTTGGCGCCTTTGTTACCGAGAAAATCGTCGAGCCTAAGTTAGGCAAATACCAAGGTGATGATGCGGATGAAACCGTATTACAGTCGATGGACAGCGTTAGTGAGATTGAAAAGCGTGGCTTAAAATGGGCGGGGTTATCTATGTTAGTGCTCGCCGTTATTCTAGCGCTTTCAGTCGTCCCCGAAGGTGCGCCGCTGCGTCATCCAGAAACTGGCCTTATCTCAGGTTCACCGTTCCTCAAGGGTATAGTCGCCTTCATCTTTATTTGTTTTGCCATACCGGGCTTTATTTACGGCAAACTCGTGGGCAGCATCAAAAATGATAAAGATGTCATCAATGCCATGTCCCACAGCATGAGCACTATGGGCATGTATATCGTCCTCGTCTTCTTCGCCGCGCAGTTTGTCGCCTTCTTTAACTGGAGTAATTTAGGCGCGGTACTCGCAGTGTTAGGGGCCGATGGGCTGCAATCCATAGGTCTGACTGGCCCTATCGTGTTCCTGTTCTTTATTATGCTTTGCGGCTTTATCAACTTAATGCTCGGCAGCGCCTCGGCACAGTGGGCCATTACCGCCCCGATTTTCGTGCCTATGCTGATGCTGGTCGGTTATGCGCCCGAAACAATTCAAGCGGCATACCGTATTGGGGACTCAGTGACTAACTTAGTCACGCCTATGATGAGCTACTTTGGTTTGATATTAGCGGTCGCCTGTCGTTACCAGAAAAACCTCGGTATAGGCACGCTGATCGCCACTATGCTGCCGTACTCCCTGGTGTTTTTCGTGGGTTGGACAGCGTTCTTCTTCCTGTGGGTATTTGGTTTTGGTCTGCCAGTCGGGCCAGGCGCAGCGACTTACTACACGCCTTAACCTCAATAAAAAGGGCGTCGATGATCAAGTCGACGTCCTTGCTTTATCGGGTTGAACCACTAAAACCCGTAGATTTAGTCGTATAACCATTCCATCAACAGACTGCAAATGAGCAAAAACATGCCTAGATTAAACATATAGGTCTGCAGTGTGGATTTTTCTGGCGTGTCCTTAGCTTGCGACACTATTTGGCTCACTGACATAAAAAATAACTGCGGTGTTAACCCCATGCCGACAAATAACACGGCGGCACCGACGCAGCGGGTTAACTCGGGCACAGCAAGCGCCGGCAAGTAAAACGCATATACACCATAGGCCAAAAACGCCAGCGCTATGCTATGGCATATCATTCCCACGATAAGTTGCTTAGTTGCAAGATTACCCCACGAAAACACCATGTCACCCCTACACTCAGCTTAACCAGAACTATTGATGTTATTGGGCGCGCAGTTTATCTCGCTTACGATGAATCTGCACCCACGCAAACCAACCAAATAAAATGCCGCTAATGGGATAAATATAGAGTGCTCTTTGCAGTTCCGCCCAGAATGGATCGCCCAAGATAAAATAATGGATTAAGGCGACCACGAGGGACGTCAACATACCCCAGTAAAGTACACCAAAGACGACAATAAAGTACCACTTACCCTTAGCGAGTAGTGCATCTAATTTTTGCAATTCCAATGCTGCATCATCCATGTTTCGTCCTCTTAACGGCCTAAGTGCAATATGCCAGAACTCACGTACTGAGCCATCCATCTTTATAACTAACAAGCATTAAAATAGCAAAAAGCCCCGCTATTGCAGGGCTTTAGTTTAGAAACGACTGAGCTTATTCAGCTGAGCTTGGCTTCTCTTCTTTAGCTTTCTTCTCACGCTTACTGAAGATACGCTCCACTATCACGAAGAATAATGGTACGAAGAAAATACCTAGGAAGGTCGAGCTCATCATACCGCCAAGTACCGCAGTACCAATGGCGTTTTGGCTACCAGAACCCACACCCGAGCTAATGGCTAACGGCACAACACCTAAACCAAAGGCAAGAGACGTCATCAAAATAGGGCGCAAACGTACACGTACCGCATGCAGGGTAGCCTCGACTAAGCCAGAACCTTTCTCGTAAAACTCTTTCGCGAATTCCACAATCAAGATGGCATTCTTAGTTGCCAAACCTACTGTGGTTAACAGTCCTACTTGGAAGAATACGTCGTTTGGCAAGCCGCGACCGTTCATTGCAATCAAGGCACCGATGATCCCGAGTGGCACCACAAGCACAACGGCAAACGGCACCGACCAGCTCTCATAGAGTGCAGCGAGTACGAGGAACACCACTAAGATCGACAAGGCATACAGCGCAGGCGCTTGGTTACCCGATAGACGCTCTTCGTACGATAAGCCGTTCCACTCAACACCAAAACCAGGAGGAAGCTGCTTAGCAAGGTCTTCCATGATTTCCATCGCCGCGCCGGTACTGAACCCAGGAGCCGTAGCACCCTGAATGTTCATCGACGGTAAGCCGTTAAAGCGCTCTAGACGTGGGGAACCGTATTCCCATGTACCCGTCGCAAAGGCTGAGAATGGCACCATGTCGCCCTTGTTATTGCGCACATACCAAGTGTCTAAATCTCCTGGTTGCATACGATACTGGGCATCACCTTGCACATACACTTTCTTCACGCGGCCGCGGTCGATAAAGTCGTTCACATAAGACCCCCCCCAAGCCGTCGCAAGCACGCTGTTCACATTGGTGATTTCAATGCCTAACGCGCTTAACTTAGCGTGATCTACATGTAATTGATAAATCGGCGCATCTTCTTGGCCGTTAGGACGCACACCCACCAGATTTGGATTCTGTGCCGCCATGCCCAGCAGTTGGTTACGTGCCGCCACTAACTTCTCGTGACCTTGGCCGTTCTTATCCTGCAAGTACATGTCGAAACCGTTCGCCGTACCCAACTCGATCACCGCAGGCGGTACGAAGGCGAAGACTAAGGCATCTTTCATCTGGCCGAACACACCCATGGCACGACCCGCAATAGACTTAACGTCCATGCCAGGCGCTTCACGCTCAGACCAATCCTTCAAGCCAACGAAAGCGATACCCATGTTTTGCCCTTGACCCGCAAAACTGAAGCCCGCCACGCTGAATACCGATCTCACGCCTTCTTCAGCCATAAAGTGATCAGACACTTTCTCTAATACTTTTAGGGTGCTTTCTTGGGTTGAGTTAGTCGGCAAAATCGCTTGGGTAAACAAAATACCTTGGTCTTCATCTGGCAAGAAGGCGGTAGGCATACGGATGAAGATCCAACCCACTGCAATCACCAGCACAACATAAATCGTCATCACTCTGAAGCTGCGTTTGATGATACCGGCCACGCTCGATTCATAACGATTAGTCAGCTTGTCGAAAGTACGGTTAAACCAACCGAAGAAGCCTGTTTCTATGTGACCATGGCCCTTCTTGACTGGCTTTAACATAGTCGCACACAGTGCTGGCGTTAAAATCAACGCCACCAGAACAGACAGCGCCATCGCAGAGACGATAGTGATAGAGAACTGACGGTAAATCACACCCGTTGAACCTGACATAAATGCCATAGGTACAAACACAGCAGATAGGGTCAGACCAATACCGACTAAGGCACCGGTAATTTGATCCATCGACTTACGCGTCGCTTCGAGTGGACTTAAGCCCTCTTCGGACATCACCCGCTCGACGTTTTCCACCACCACAATCGCATCATCCACCAGCAAACCGATGGCGAGCACCATAGCGAACATGGTTAGGGTGTTAATCGAGAAACCCGCCATTGATAGAATCGCAAAGGTACCCAGCAATACCACAGGCACTGCAATAGTCGGGATCAAGGTTGCACGGAAGTTTTGCAGGAAGAGGTACATGATAACGAACACAAGTACGATAGCTTCAAGCAAGGTATGCACCACACCTTCGATAGATTGCTCAACGAAAGGCGTTGTATCGTATGGATAAACGACTTCTAATCCCTGCGGGAAGAAGGGCTTCATCTCATCGATTTTTTCACGGACTGCTGATGCTGTATCCAGCGCGTTAGCACCCGTTGCCAGTTTAATCGCTAACCCTGTTGCAGGTTGACCATTATACAGTGAAACCACGGCATAACTTTCAGAACCTAACTCAACTCGCGCCACATCACCGAGGAAGACATTTGCACCTGAAATATCCGATTTAAGGATAATCTTGCGGAATTCTTCAGCCGTTTGTAAACGACTTTGCGCCGATACGGTCGCGTTCAGCTCTTGGCCAGCCACAGATGGCGCGCCACCTAACTGTCCAGCGGAGACTTGAGCGTTTTGAGAACGAATCGCCGCAATAACATCTAAGCTAGTTAAGTTATATTGAGTCAACTTCAACGGATCTAGCCATATACGCATCGCATATTGGGCACCGAACAGCTGAATTTCACCTACACCCGGAACACGGCTCATAGGATCTTGGATGTTCGCACCAACATAGTCGGCGATATCGCCCTTATCTAACGAACCATCAGTCGATACGAAGCCTAATACCATTAAGAAGCCAGAACTCGACTTGTTAACGTTAACCCCTTGCGCCTGCACTTCTTGCGGTAACAGGGTCATAGCGCCCTGCAACTTGTTCTGTACTTGAACCTGTGCAATATCCGGATCGGCTTCAGCGTTAAAGGTTAAAGTGATCTCAGCATTACCAAAACTGTCACTGGCTGAGGCGATATAACGGAGATGATCGATACCCGTCATACGTTGCTCAATCACCTGAGTCACAGAATCTTCAACGATCTTAGCGGAAGCGCCAGGATAGTTAGCACTGATCACTACGGTCGGTGGTGCAATGTTAGGATATTGAGACACTGGCAGCGAGCGGATCGAAAGGATCCCCGCCAGCATAATAATCAAGGCGATCACCCACGCAAAGATGGGGCGATCAATAAAAAAACGTGCCATAGCTATGCCCTATTGTGCTTGCGTTTCAGAAATAACTTTGGTGGTTACTGGAGCGCCGGGACGAACTTTCTGTAATCCTTCCACAATCAACTTATCGCCCACAGCTAAACCAGAAGTGACTCGCCATTGGTTGTTAATCACTTCAGCGGTCGTCACAGTTTTCGCTTCGACTAAACCTTGGTCATTCACCACCATAGCCACAGCTTCACCTTTAGAGTTACGCGTAATCGCTTTTTGCGGAACTAAGATAGCCTGTGGGTCCGTGCCCGCATTTAACATAGCGCGAACATACATACCCGGTAATAAGATACCTTCAGGGTTAGGAAATTCAGCGCGCAGAATGACTGAACCAGTGTTTGGATCCACACTCACTTCGGCGAACTGTAACTTACCCGGATGACTGTATTGACTGCCATCTTCGAGCAACAATTGCACGTCTGCATTTTCTGACGCTTGTAGCTTACCTTGCTTCAACTTAGCCTTAAGACGTAACAACTGCGCACTCGATTGCGCGATATCCACATTGATAGGATCAAGTTGTTGAATCGTCGCCAATGTTTGGCTTTGGTTGGCAGTCACTAACGCACCCGCAGTCACACTCGATTTACCGATACGACCAGAGATAGGCGCTAATACTTCAGTGTATTGCAGGTTGATTTTAGCTGTGTTGATCGCAGCTTCTGCCACTGTGACATTCGCTAATGCTTCTTTGTAAGCCGCTTCAGCTTCATCAAATTCTTGCTTACTGATGGCGTTGGTTTTCACCAGTTGCTGATAACGTGCCGCCTTAGCTTTTGCTGAGGCTAAACCCGCATTGGCTCTGGCTAAATCGGCATTGGCACTGACTAACGCAGCTTTGTAAGTTGAAGAGTCAATCTGATACAAGGATTCACCCTGTTTCACATTGCCGCCTTCAACAAAACTACGCTTAGTGATAATACCGTTAACCTGCGGACGAACTTCAGCCTCGAGGAAAGCTTTACTGCGTCCAGGTAATTCCACCTGAATCACTTGTGGCTGGGCAACAACATTAAGGATTCCCACTTCCATACTACGTGGGCCAGCGCCCGCCTGAGCTTTCTCTTCTTGAGGGCTGCAAGCTGCCATCCATAACGCCACGCTTATAACTGAGGCAAGTTTAATTGTCTGCCGCATGAGAACTCCTTCAAATATTAACTGCCCACATACCAGTACACTTATTGCGCTGACACGAGCCGTAATTGTAACTAAAATCAAATCCGTTATTTATCTCATAGCCTATATGAATCAACAAGGAAGATAACGAAACTAAATTGTAAACTAATGAAAATTTTCACTCATTCGGCATTACTATATTCATCGAATTGTTATTCGATTTAAGAATCCCGTTAACTTTGAGCAACATTGTTAGAGGGATATGCCGTAAAACACCCAATAAGCCTACTCCATATTGAATATGTTGCAAATCTGTTCATATTCTACACTTAGCGCAGGCCAAGGCACACAGCTCAACGGCGTTAGCTTAACCGCCACTTGTTGCAATAATTTGTACATAGAGACGAAAACACAGCGCTGCTGTTTTTACTCAGGCCACTCTCAGCATCTAGCCGTTAAAAACGACCTTATTAAAACTGATAATACCGAAAGAGAGTAAGCAAAGAATTGGCTTCAGACTACCAGCGCGTAAAAAACATCATTTAGCGGATTAATGTGCAATTTGTTACCTCAAACCGCTTAATATGGTCGAAATGCGGTGCCAATGGTTTAAGTCAAACCCACAACAATAAAATTAACCGTCTCAAATCATACTGAGCGGGTTATTTTAGTGATTCCCCATAAGCGGAGCAAACCCGAAATCCAGTTTAATACCCCATTAAATGAAACTCAGACTCCCACAAATAACACTTCTTTAATGACGAATATTGCTTACAAAGCTAAAAACGCCTCGCTTTAAAACGCATTTGTTCATATTCATTCACATATTTTCGTGATTGGTTCATTCCAAGCATCACGGCTATTCACAACTTATTTTTACGATAATGGTGCGCTAACAACTCCCAATATTTTGAAATAATTTTGAGATGATGATTATGAAGACTCGCACTACATTTTTGCTTAGCGGGGCGTTACTTTCCCTTGCTATGACTGTCCAAGCGGCCGATGACAACCAGCTCTTAGGCGGTACGATTAATGCCAATGTTAACTTTGCCTCCGATTATGTATTCCGCGGTGAATCTGAAACCTTAGATGGTGATATCCCCGTAGTGCAAGGCACCTTAAGCTGGAATCATAATGAAGGTTGGTATGCAGGGGTATTTAGCTCCAACATCAAGTTTGCCGATCCTAATTTAGAGATCGTTACCGCGCCTTTTATCGGCAAAGCCGGTGAATTTGGCGACTCAGGATTTACCTATGATGTGATGCTGTTTTCATACCTCTACCCAGGTGCATCCTATTCAAACTACACAGAACTCTGGCTCAAAGTGGGCAAACAGTTTGGCCGCGCCAATTTACAATTAGAAGTCACACCCACAGTCGATGACTGGTTTGGTGTCGATGGCTGGCACGGCGTGAACTACGCCTTGCACCCAAGCTACAACTTCGATAATGGCGTAAAAATCTCAGGCTCAGTCGGTTATCAAGACTTGAGCGGTGAAGGTGCCGAAGGTTGGGGACACTGGAACTTAGGTCTTAGCAAAGTATTCTACGGGTTGAATTTTGATGTCCGTTACCACGGCAGCACAGTGGATACCGACCATAAAGTCTATGGCACTCAGACTGAAATCTTCGACGACAGATTTGTCGTGGGCATCAGCAAAAGTTTCTAAGTGTAGTTCGTCGCGTTACCCGCTCATCCGCTGCTTCCCTGCGGCACTCCAGTGGCTTGATGAATAGAGCCTTGACCAGCCACCGCGGCTGGTCTTTTTTATGTTGCACTTACATATGCTAAATCTAAATATTCTAAATTCGATTATCCCCCACGCTACAAGCCAAAATACGGCTGATGTCGGCCAAACAACGACCCGATTCCTGTTGCCACTGATTGAATACGGCTTGCACTTGTTTAAGCGCTGTCTGCGACGTAAAACCCGCATCGACTAACTTGTGCGCTTTAAAATAGCCTTGCACATCATCAGTTAACAAAAAGGTATCTTTGCCAATGCCACGCAGAAAATAAGGACCTGTGTTGCCGCCCAGTCGGGTACCGCGTTTCTTTAACAGTGCCCATAAACCGATAATATCCTGCGTCGGCCAAGCGGCGATCAGCTGCGCCAAGCTGCCATGTTCGCGAGCAACATCGTGGATCATTAAAGCATTATCATAAATGGCTTGAGTCTTTTTTAGATGGCGGATCAGTGTCGCATCTCTCGCCCGCGCTTGAATTTGCTCTGGAGATAACATCAACACTTTATGCGGTTCAAACCCGAAGAATGACTTCTCATATTCAGGCCATTTATTAACAACCACCCGCCATACAAAACCACTTTGAAACACCTGACGGCTCATCGCTGACAATAATTCAGCATCACGATACTGGCGAATTTCATCATCGGACAGGCAACCAGACAACAAGGCTTCGAGTCCCGCAGCCCCGCCTTTGCGCTCACTGGCTCTGGCATAAATAGATGAAAAACGCTCTAACTGGCTCATATTATTACCTTTAAAATGATTAAATCCCGACACTTTTAATATGTCGTTAATAATACCGATTTTTATCCTTGATGGATCATTTGGCTTTGCCGCTAAAAATTGTGTTTATCCCTGCATTTTTTAGAAAAACTCTTACAGCAAGCACCTTAATTACGACTAAAGTTAAGGCGTAAAGTCAGTAAAATTCAGGGTTTGGAGTTAGTGCCTATGGAGCTTTTTTATCACCCCTTATCTCGCTATTCACAAAAGGTGCTGATCGCACTTTATGAAAAGCAGGCCAATTTCTACCCCAGAATCATAGATCTGCGCGACCCTTTTTCACGCAAGGAATTTCACAAAACCTATCCGCAGGCGAGAGTTCCCCTGCTCAAAACCCACGATGAGCTGCTTGTTCCCGAATCCAGCATTATTATTGAATACTTAGATAGGCATTTTAATAACAGTACCCAGCTGCTGCCCCAAGAACCGCAACGCAACTTACAGGTGCGTTTGTTCGATCGCATCATAGACAATGATATTAATAACCCATTATTTCAATTAGAAAAGTTGATGCATACAGAGGACAGTAACGAGTTCGAAATCAAACAATTAGAGAAACAACTACTGATACAATTTCAACGCTTAGACACACAACTCACGCAACACCATTGGGTTTGCGGCGACAGTTTTACCTTAGCCGACTGCGCCCTAATCCCTTGTTTAAGTTATAGCTTTCAACACTTAAATCTATTGGATTTGGATGAAATCGTGCGCTATTGGCAACAGGCACAATTGCGCGGCGCTTGGATGTTAGTACAAGAAGAGGTATTGCTGGCTGAAATGGAGGAAACGGCGGGAATAAGAGGCATACCTTAGCGGGTAAGTCATGCCTCAACAAGATCACATATTGCGTTCTTTCTTCAACTGCAAAAACGCTTTCCACTTCACGACTTCGGGCGGCAACTCAGGTGCAGCATCGGTATAACCCGCCTCTTTCACTAACACATCTAGCGGCACTTGCTTACCTTTGCACACGAACACACCGCGCACATGCACAATACAATGTAAGCCTCGTTCGCTCACAAAGCGTTGTTCGATATAGAAATATTTCTCATCCCAGCCGACAACTTTGGTTTCAATTTCAAAGGTTTTTAGCGGCTTGATATCGCGAATATAGGTAAACTCGGCGGCGTTAACTATCGGCATCCACTTCAACTTTAAGAAACGTTTCAGCAGACCCATCTCGGCCAACATATAAGTCCGCGCCAGATCCATAAACGCAGGATAGCGGGAATTAGTCAGATGGAAATTGATATCGCAGTCGCTCGGTAAAGCACGGTACGTGATACGGCTTGTCCCTAGAAAATCGATCTTACGGCAGTGACGCGTGCGCCAAAATAACAACCAAAACAAACGAAAATACAGATTCATAACGAGTCGCCCTTGAAATAAGAGCCACAGGCTAACAGAGGTCATACCACAGGGCAAGCGAGATCTATGTCACAAAAAAAGCGTCAGATGACGCCTTTTTATCGTTTAGCAAAACTAAATGCTCAGAGAAAATCAGCCCGTTATAATGGGCTGATTTATCAAGGTGAACAATTGCTTATCTAGCTTATGCAGCAATGCCTGAATGTCTTAACAGGGCATCGATATTCGGCTCACGTCCCATAAACTGTTTGAACAAGTCCATAGGTTCGGCTGAGCCACCCATTTCGAGGATATTGTGCAGGAAGCGACGACCCGTTTCAGGGTTGAAAATCCCTTCCTCTTCGAAGCGGGAAAACGCATCCGCCGACAGCACTTCTGCCCATTTATAGCTGTAATAACCCGCAGCATAGCCGCCCGCAAAAATGTGGGCAAAACCATGTTGGAAACGGTTAA
Source organism: Shewanella sp. SP1S1-7 (assembly GCF_031932105.1). Taxonomy (NCBI): domain Bacteria; kingdom Pseudomonadati; phylum Pseudomonadota; class Gammaproteobacteria; order Alteromonadales; family Shewanellaceae; genus Shewanella; species Shewanella sp. SP1S1-7. Next base: position 74,693 of record NZ_JAUOEU010000004.1, on the reverse strand, counting down.
AGTCTGGCGGCGTTAATACGGCTACCTGACGACGCACTTCGTCTAAGGTTTCTTGAATGCGCGCGCCTTTAGCGGGGTCGTATTCGTGGTGCATTCTAAAATCGAATAGCGAGAACTCGAGTTGGCGCAGCATCATCATGCCAGATTGGAAGTTTTTCGCCGCAAGCATCTTATCTAACAAGGCTTTAGGTAAAGGTTCACCTGTTTCGAAGTGACCTGAAATTTCGGCTAAGGCTTCTTCCTGCCAGCACCAGTTTTCCATAAATTGACTCGGTAATTCGACCGCATCCCAAGGTACACCATTGATACCCGACACACCTGCAACATCGATTTTGGTCAGCATGTGGTGGATACCATGGCCAAATTCGTGGAACAGGGTCGTCACTTCATCGTGGGTGAATAGCGCAGGTTTGCCATCAACCGGACCATTAAAGTTACAGGTCAAATAGGCCACTGGCTTTTGCAATCCATCGGCGGTTTGACGGCGCACGCGGCAGTCATCCATCCAAGCACCGCCACGTTTACCTGTACGGGCATATAAGTCGAGGTAAAAACTGCCTCTGTGTTCGTCAGTTTCGTCGAAAATATCGAAGAAACGCACGTCTTTATGCCAACGATCAAGGTCTTTTTGCTCAACGATTTTAAGGCCGAACAAACGCGAGACTGTGTAGAACAAACCCGAGAGCACTTTATCTTCAGGGAAGTATGGACGCAGGATTTCCTGTGAAATCTCATACTTATGCTGCTGCAACTTCTCGGCATAGAAACTTAAATCCCAAGATGCCATTTCGGTCACGCCGTATTCCGTCTCAGCAAAAGCTCTCAGCTCGGCCACTTCTGCCTTAGCTTGATCCTTTGAGCGCAGCGCTAACTCATTTAAAAATGCCATCACCTGCGCCGGGGTTTCAGCCATTTTCGTCGCTAGGGAATTGTCGGCAAAACTGTCAAAACCGAGTAACAATGCGAGTTCGTGGCGCAGCGCTAGGATTTCGTCCATCAGCGGGCTGTTATCAAACTCGCCAGCATTAGGGCCTTGATCTGAAGCGCGAGTAACGAAGGCGCGGTAACACTCTTCGCGAAGACTGCGGTTTTCGCTGTAAGTCATGACAGGTAAATAAGAAGGAAAATCTAAGGTAAATAACCAACCGTCTAACTCACGCGCATCAGCCATCGCCTTAGCGGCGGCTTTGGCAGACTCTGGCAAACCCGCAAGCTCAGCTTCATCTGTGATCAACTTAGTCCAAGCTTGGGTCGCATCCAGTAATTGATTCGAAAAGCCACTGGTGAGCTCAGAGAGACGTTTGACCATTTCGCCATAACGCACTTTTTGCGCATCATCTAAGCCAATACCCGATAGTTCAAAATCGCGCAGGCTGTGCTCTATCACCCTCTGCTGCGCTTGGCTCAATTGAGCAAATTCATCCGATGCACGCAGGGCCTTATAGGCTTGATATAAACCTTGATGTTGACCAACGTAAGTACCGTATTCCGATAAAAAAGGTAAACAAGCATCGTGGGCAGCACGCCACTCATCTGTGCTGGTCACTGAATTCATATGGGAAACCGGCGACCAAATTTGGCTTAGCTCATCGTCAACCTGTTCTAATGGCGCGACCAAGTTGTCCCACGTAAAAGGACCTTGGTTCTGCAGCACTTCATCAATCTTAGTGCGGCACTGAGCAATGGCATGCTCAACGGCGACTTGAATATGTTCCGGTTTAATCTGTGAAAAAAGCGGTAATTTTGCGCCGCTAAGCAAAGGGTTGCTCATATTGACTCCTCAACAATCTGTATCACTTATAGATAAGGGCTAACGGGCTATTTATCAAGGCGAGAAAACCGATTGCCCCCTTCGAACGCCTTGCTAACGCTATTTCTGCTTAAAAAAAGTGAACTCGTTCGCATTTAGCATTTACGCTTAATGTACCTAAGTATTATTGTCGGCTTGATCGCAAATCGAATCAATTCGCATTAACACTTATCTATGGGGAAGGTATTCTCGCCCTAACAAACGCATTTCTACCTAAATCAGCAAAAATATGGCAACACACTCAGTAAAACTGATGGCGAGCATCCTCTGCACTTTAGGCATCAACGGCCTTAGCTACAACGCATTCGCCAATGAGAGCCTAGAAAGCATCGAGAGCATTTCAAGTGCCGGATTGTCCAGCCAGAATAGCCAAGCCTTAGCAGTAACACTGGATTTAGGTTGGGACAGTCAATACGTCTCACAGGGTCGTAATAATCTGCAAGATGGCGGCATCTATTGGCTGAATACCGCAGTCCAGCAAGACAATATCACCGCCTACGCTTTAGTTGGCCGCGGCGATAGCCAAGCCTACACTGAGTGGAATATCGGCCTTGAATATGGGTTCGATGTGGCCGAAAACCTAGAGGCTAATGTGGGTTATCAACGCATTGAAGGCTACAGCAATACCCGTTGCCACGATAACGAGCTATTTGCCGAACTCGCTTACACAGCTGAACCTTGGCTAGTACCATCGGCAAGTTATGTCTATTCCACCGAGGCGGCGGGTTACTTTGTTGAAGTGAGTTTACACAGTTATTGGCATGTCACAGATCAGCTCAGCCTCACGCCATACATCACTCAAGGGTTTGATTTTAAATACCGCACAGAAGAACACGATGGCCGCAATAACTTGCAGTTTGGCCTAGAAGCCAGTTATCAGCTGTCATCCTACATGAGTATCGATGGCCACATCAGCCACAGCATTGCCCAAGGTGATATTGAGCAAGAAGCGATGGCGAATGGCGATATGAGTTCGCAAGATGAGACCTATGCCGGCATCCACTTTGCGATGACGTTTTAACTCCATTCTTAGCGCCGTGGTTTTTAGCTCAGTGTTTTGTAGCGCCGTATTACAACCTTCCTCTGTCAATTTATCCCGCTCCATTTGGCAAAATAACGCTCACTAACTACACTCAAAACGTCGACGGAACGACTCACCATTCATATCGATTTTACCGAGGAACAGGGAATGTTAGCCCAGCACTTTTATCTCATCCGCACCGCCGTTATTGCCTTACTTCTGCTTTTTCTCCCAGTCATATACTCGGCTGAAGCACGGCAATTACTTGAACTTGAGCCTGAATCTGAACCGAGTCTGGAGTCCTTATCACAATCGACACAAACCGCGCCTTTGCCCCTAGGCACCTTGCTCGACAGTGAGGGCAAACCGATTAATCTGCCTAACCAAGAGCAAAGCAGTTTCGAGTATTCGGCTCCCACTCTCACGCCAACCGAGCCATCCAAAACCACTAAATCAACTAACGCCACGCAATCGACCAAAGCCACTAAGAGTAAAAAACTCAGCCGCAAGCAACAACTTGCCAGCCGTGAACACGTAGCCAATGATCCCAACTGCCGCTGGCTCGATAAACGTATGGATCAGTTAGAAGCACAACTGGGCGGTAAACAAGTTAACGCCACTACGCATCAAGCCGACGAACTCAGCGCCCGCCAAAAGGAATGGCAATGTTTGAAATGTGGCGCAGAAGGTCCAGCTCAAAACGATCACTCTAATTGCCAATATCGCCGCTAGACGGCGACCCGATGAACAGCTAATGCCCAGTACGGGTAAGTGTAAAGTTCAGGATCTTTTTCAGTCAAAGTACGGTCTTATGCGTTAGTCATGCAATGGGCTGGTCTGTTATCGCAAACACCCCTACAATGACCTTCTGCTGTAAAGCATCTCATCCTTGAAGTAAGACGGAGAAACTCATGGCTCAACATTTTGACTATATCTGCCTAGGCGCAGGCAGCGGCGGTATCGCCTCAGCAAACCGAGCAGCAATGCGTGGCGCTAAGGTTCTACTCATCGAAGCCAAACACGTAGGTGGCACCTGTGTAAACGTAGGCTGTGTGCCGAAAAAAGTCATGTGGTATGGCGCCCATGTTGCCGAAGCGATGAACCTTTACGCCAAAGATTATGGTTTCGACGTCACTGTTAATAAATTCGATTGGAATACCTTGGTCGAGAACCGCGAAGCCTACATTGGCCGTATTCATGATGCCTACGGCCGTGGTTTTGCCAACAACAAAGTGACCCTGTTAAATGGCTATGGCCGTTTTGTCGATGGCAACACTATTGAAGTGGACGGCGAACATTACACCGCCGATCATATCCTTATCGCCACTGGCGGCGCGCCGACTATTCCGAATATTCCTGGTGCCGAATACGGTATCGACTCCGATGGTTTCTTCGCCCTACGCGAGCAACCAAAGCGCGTTGCCGTTGTTGGCGCGGGCTATATCGCCGTCGAAGTCGCTGGCGTGTTACACGCTCTGGGCAGTGAAACTCACTTATTAGTGCGTAAACATGCGCCACTGCGTAACTTTGACCCCATCTTAGTTGATGCCCTCGTTGAAGCCATGGCGACCGAAGGCCCAACACTGCACACCCATAGCGTACCAAAAGCTGTGGTTAAAAATACCGATGACAGCCTAACACTGAGCTTAGAAAACGGTGAAAGCATCACAGTCGATTGCTTGATTTGGGCGATTGGCCGCTCACCTGCGACGGGCAATATCGGCTTAGAAAACACCGAAGTGCAAGTAGATAGCAAAGGCTATGTCATCACTGACGAGCAACAAAATACGACTCACAAAGGAATTTACTGTGTCGGCGACATTATGGCGGGCGGCGTAGAGCTCACCCCTGTTGCGGTTAAAGCGGGCCGTTTGTTATCCGAGCGTTTATTTAACGGCATGACAGATGCCAAAATGGATTACAGCCTGATCCCAACGGTCGTGTTCAGCCATCCACCCATTGGCACTATGGGCTTGACCGAACCAGAAGCCCGTACTCAATACGGCGATGATAACGTCAAAGTGTATACCTCGACGTTTACCTCAATGTATACCGCCGTAACAGCCCATCGCCAAGCCTGTAAGATGAAGTTAGTCTGCGCTGGCAAGGACGAAAAAGTCGTCGGTATTCATGGTATTGGTTTTGGTATGGACGAAATCCTTCAAGGTTTCGGCGTCGCTATGAAAATGGGCGCAACTAAGGCCGACTTTGATGCGGTCGTTGCTATCCACCCAACGGGCGCGGAAGAGTTCGTTACCATGAGGTAGAAGTGATTTTTTGCTTTGATTTCATCATATTTAGGGCCAGCTAATGCTGGCCCTAATTGATCACAGATAGCATAAAATCATTAACTCTCACGCGACTTTCCTATAATCTCGACTGAGTACTTTGCATTTTAAACACATAGCGCGGTTATCGCTGCGCCACTGTAACCGGGATGAATAGCCTAATGCTTAAAGAACTCGCGTTCGATGGTTTGTTATTTAGTCCATTAATTATCTTTATCCCCTTAGCTTTTCTGCTTTCCTGCATCACTCGCTTGGTACTCTATCAAACTGGGCTCTATCACAAGCTGTGGCGCGAAGCTTGGTTCGAAGTTGGGCTGTTTATCTGCTATCTGGCGTTGGTCATTTACTTGCTTGGGAGTTGATTGTTCATGGGAAAAATCTTTCGTATCAGCCTCACCCTCATTGTGGTCGCGGTTGCAGGTATCGCTGGACATTGGATATGGTCACACTACCTTTATTCTCCTTGGACCCGCGACGGCCGAGTTCGCGCCGAAATCATTACCATAGCGCCAGATGTGTCCGGTTGGGTGAACCAACTGAATGTAAAAGACAATCAAATCGTCAATAAGGGTGATGTGTTGTTCACTGTGGACGATACCCGCTACAAGGCCACCATTGCCGAATTGAATGCCAAAGCAGAAAGCCAGAAATTGGCATGGGAACTGGCAAAACATAAGTACAAACGCCGTATCGGTTTGACCAATGACAACTTGGTCAGCAAAGAAATTCGACGAAGCCTTTATCAATACCGAACTGGCACGAACCAGTTATGAGCTCGCACAGGCGCAATTAAATAGCGCCAAAATTGACTTAGCGCGAACGCAAATTCACGCTCCCGAAAACGGTACTCTGATCAATTTAAGTCTGCGCAATGGCAACTATGTCAGCAAAGGCAACTCGGTATTTTCGCTGGTCAAACAAGATTCTCTCTATATCACAGGCTATTTTGAAGAAACCAAAATCCCCTTGGTTCACATAGGTCAAAACGCCGATGTTAGCCTGATGAGTGGCGGCCATGTCTTGCATGGCAAAGTGACCAGCATAGGTAAAGCAATCGCCAATACCAATGTCACTACTAATGGACAGTTATTGCCGCAAATCGGCCAAACCTTTAATTGGGTGAGGTTGTCGCAGCGTATTCCAGTCGATATTCAGCTAGATAGCATTCCTAAGGACATAGAGCTGAGCGTCGGCATGACAGTTTCCATCCAGCTACAGACTGACAAATAGTCATTATGACGCTGTTACTGAAGAGTTTATTCTTTCCAGACCGACGAACCCTCATCTTCGCGATTAAAGGCGTGATCTCGATGGCGCTCGCCTTATATGTGGCCATGTTCTTAAATCTAGAACGGCCATATTGGGCGCTGGTGTCGGCGGTATTCCTGCAAATTCGCCCCGAAAGTGGACTCGTGATCGAAAAGGGCTTATGCCAAATCGGCGGCACCTTAGTCGGTGCGCTCGCAGGGATTGCCATACTCAACTGGTTTACGCCCTATCCCGAACTCGCCTTAGGATTACTCGCCTGCTGGATAGGACTAAATTCTGGGTTGTCCGCCATGGTACGCCAGCAAAACTTTATCTATGCCTTTGCTATGGCGGGCATGACCGCCTGCTTGATAGTGCTCATTGTGATGGCAAGCCCAAGCACGGCCGATAGCGCAAAAATATTCGATGTGGCGCAGTCGAGGATCAGCGAGATTGTCGTCGGGGCGATTTGCGCCGTTTTAGTCAGCTCACTACTTTGGCCGACCAAGGTAAAATATAGTCTGCAATTGCATGCTAAAAACACCATTAATCATACGCTTAACTATCTAGCATTAGAACTCGATTTACAGGGGGAACATGCGAGTCGCCATGAACATATCGACACGATTATGGAGTCAGTATCGGCACTGAGTGACGACTCCAGCGCGGTAATTTATGAAGGCCCCGAAGGACGCGGGCAGAGCCATGCGGCAAACTTTCTCTGCAATAAAACCCTTTCGCTATTGGCGGCAATCCAAATATTTGGCCGGCTGCAACGTAATCATTCCCATCTTGTTAGCGAACCACTCGCGAAATCCTTAGCCAATATGCGCAGCAGTTTTACCTTGATGGCGCAATCGAGTGATTACCAAGAATGCTACAAAATGGCGCGCACCTTGAGGTATCAACTCCAGCAAAACCTGATGCAATACCGTGACCGCGCGCCGCTAGAGACGCGCTTACTCAAAGTCGCGATGGAATTAAGCGCCGATCTGATCATGGTGCTCAAGAGCTACAACGTGCTGACCAGTCATTCTGCGGTGCAGCTCAACGCGCCGCCGATGGAGTTTCACCGAGATCCATTAATAGGCGTTACCACGGGCCTGCGCAGCATGGCGGTGTTTGTCATTGGGGCTTCGCTGTGGATTGGCACAGGGTCGAGCGCTGTCCTTATGATGATCCTGCTGCCCGTGGTCTTTTCCATCATGATGGCACGCCAACCACTGCCGATGTTAACCACTATTTTGCGGCGTATTCTTGTCGGCATCACTATCGCTGTGCCCCTCACAGTGTTTTACGCTTTACCTTTGCTGGCACAGAGTAGCGGCGATTTTGAAATCCTCGTTTTAGTGCTCGCGGGGCCGTTTTTTATTGGCTTGCTCGCCTTGGCGAATCGACCGACCTTGCCCTATGGTCTCGGGATTTGCGTGCCGTTTGCGGTTTTAGTACAGCCCAGCAACACCATTTCATTTGCGATAGAAAACACCGTCAGCAATGCCTTAGCGATTTTTATGGGTGTTACTGTGCTGTATTGGTTATTTAAATTAATTACCGAACCTAGCCAGCGGCTGATGCAATATCGTCTGCTGCAATCCATCCAAAAAGATCTGGTGCATATCGCGCAGCATGATGATCCTGAGCCTTGGTTTAACGCCCGCATGGGCGATCGACTGCTGCGGATCGCCAGTTACGAAAAAGGCTCGGGCAAGCGTTCGAGGGTATTTACCGATCTGGTGTTTACGGCACTTAATCTAGGCCATGTGTCGATTCGTATGCGGCGCATGTTGCAGGGCATTTCAGATACCCACTTAAACTTAGGCTTAGAAAATGCATTCAACCTCTGGCAACACAATTTAGGTCAGGCATTTATCGCCTGCGCCCACGGACAAGTCGCAGAAGAGTTTAAAATCAGCAGCGAGGCCTTATTACAAGCGCTGGCCCAATGTCCGTTACCCCACGAACAATTCACTATGATTACTGGGATGTTTGAACGCATCACTTTAACCTTCGAACGCACTGCCCACAGTATCGCAGAGCATAAAAACACCTCAGAAAAATAGTCAGTTCTCAAACTATTTCCCGCCCCAAAAGCCACTCTTTTACTGCCACCAAAACCATTTAAATCCAATAGAAGCTTGATATTTGGCCGATAAAATGCCTTAATATAGTTAGATCACTAACTATATTGGTGATATAAATTCAATTATCAACCAAGGAGAAATTATGTCTACGGAGAACCCACCAGAGGAAAATCTCATCTCGCAAGTAGCAAGCTTTACCCGATTACACGCTAAGGAATCAATGCAGTTTATGTGTTTACTTGCAATATTAAGCACCTATCTCTTTGTCATTTTGAAACCGAGTATTATTCAAAATAACAAAGCGTTAGGAGAAAAATAACCAATGAATTACCTCGCTTACATTTCCTTAGCTATCTACTTTATCGTTATGCTCGCCATTGGCTTATTCGCTTACAAAAAATCCACCAGCGATGTGTCAGGCTATATTCTTGGCGGCCGTAAGGTAAGTCCACAGGTCACCGCACTCTCAGCGGGTGCATCTGACATGAGTGGCTGGATGCTAATGGGTCTTCCCGGTGCTATGTTTTTGGTTGGTTTCGAAACCATTTACATCGCACTTGGGCTATTGATTGGTGCTCTAATCAATTACTTGGTCGTCGCACCAAAACTTAGGGTTTATACCGAGGTGGCGGACAACGCCCTCACTATCCCGGAGTTTTTTGCTAAACGCTTCGGCAATGCCAACAGCAGTATCCGTATTATTTCGGCCGTGATCATTGTGATCTTCTTTACCTTGTATACCTCAGCAGGTTTAGTGGCTGGCGGTAAATTGTTTGAGTCAGCATTTGGCCTGAACTACGACATAGGTTTAGTCGTCACCCTCGGCGTAGTGGTTTCTTATACCTTGTTGGGCGGATTCTTAGCAGTGAGCCTCACTGACTTTGTCCAAGGCTGTATCATGTTTGTCGCTTTAATCTTAGTGCCTGTGGTGGCATATCAAGAGTTTACCAGCGCTGACACTATGCTGAACTTTGCGTATCAATCGATTCCACACTTCACCGATGCCATGCAAAACGTCACTATGTTAGGGCTTATCTCAAGCTTATCTTGGGGACTCGGTTACTTTGGCCAACCGCATATTATTGTGCGCTTTATGGCAATTCGTTCAGTCGCTGACATTAAAACCGCCAGACACATAGGTATGGGCTGGATGACAGTGACCATTGTGGGTGCACTGGCAACAGGTCTTGTCGGTATCGCTTACGCCAATAAATTTGGCATGAAGCTGACCGATCCTGAAACCATCTTTATCGTGTTTTCTGAGTTGTTGTTCCATCCGATCATTAGTGGCTTCTTATTAGCCGCAATTCTGGCCGCGATCATGAGCACCATTTCATCGCAGCTATTAGTGTCATCAAGCTCACTCACGGAAGATATCTATCGCGTTATTTCGAAGAAAGAATCTAGCGAAAAAGACATGGTGAAAATGGGACGTTTTGGCGTAGCAGGCGTGGCAATTGTCGCAAGTCTACTGGCGCTTGACCGCTCTAGCAGTGTGCTGTCATTGGTGAGTAATGCATGGGCAGGATTCGGTGCCGCCTTCGGTCCGTTAGTTTTGTTTAGCTTGTATAAAGCGAACCTAACCCACAAAGCTGCGATTACCGGCATAGTGTCAGGCGCAGCTACAGTGTTGTTTTGGATTTATGCCCCGGTATTGGCAGATGGACAAGCCTTAACCACAGTGGTGTATGAAATGATCCCCGGCTTTGCCGTGAGCAGTGTGGTGATTTGGATAGTCTCGTTACTCGATACTGATCCCTGTGCCAAAACCACTAAATTATTCCATAAGGCTGGCCGTGTTTTAGCCGAAGACAGATGAGGCGCGCAGGTATGACTGACTTACCCTGGAAACGCATTGTCGTTAAGGTAGGTAGTGCCCTGATTGCACCCCACAAACAAGGTTGCAGCAGCCACTACTTACTCGGCATTGCCCAATTTATTACTTATTGTCGTGCCCAAGGGATCCAAGTTGTCTTGGTCTCTTCGGGCTCAGTCGCCGCGGGATGGCATCACTTTGGCGAGGTTGATAAACCTAGCGTCACAGTGAAGAAAGCCATGGCAGCAGCAGGTCAGGCCGATATGATGGCCACATGGAACAAGTTATTTGATTTCCCGACCGCACAGCTACTGTTAACCCACGGTGATTTACGCAATCGAGATCGTTACATCAGTATTAAAGATACGATTTTCAGCCTACTCGAACATGGGCTACTGCCTATCATCAACGAGAACGATGCCGTGACCGCCGACAAGCTCAAAGTTGGCGATAACGATAATCTCTCGGCCATGGTAGCCGCAGCGGCCGATGCCGATACCCTGATTATCTGTTCGGATGTGAATGGGCTTTACACACAAAACCCCCATGAAAATCCCGATGCACAGCTTATCAAGCAGGTGACCGAGATTAATGCCGAGATCTACGCCATGGCAGGCGGCGCCAGCAGCACCGTCGGCACAGGTGGTATGCGGACTAAGATACAAGCCGCCAAGAAGGCGATTTCCCACGGGATCGAAACCTTTATTATCAATGGTTTTGATGCTGACTCATTCAACCAATTGTTGAAGGGCCAAAACCCAGGAACCTTATTTACCCCCGATGAAAAGCCAATGCAAGATCACTTGCACTGGATGACACATACCTCGCAGGCTCAGGGCGAAGTCATTGTTGAAAATGACTTTAATATCTCCCTCGATATCCATAGCGAGCAATTGACCAGCGACGATGTCGTTGCCATCAATGGGGACTTTTCTGCCGGTGACACCATTTTAGTACGCAAAGGTGATGGTACTAAATTGGCCAAGGCCAAATCCAATTACAGCAGTTGTTTACTTAGCTTTATTACGGACCAAGACGATCGCGAGTTTGCCAGTGAATTTCAGCAAAAGACTGGACCGATCATTTCCGAGAAAAACATCGCCATTCTCGAATAAGCATCAGCCGAATAAATATGAGTGAGTAAACATCTAAGCGGAGTAAATATGACTTTAATCAAAAACTTATCTCAAGAAGCTGCTAAAGCGGCTCTTATTCTCGCCCAAGTTGACGAACAGCTTAAAAATACTGTACTACTCGACATGGCGCGTTCATTACGTGAAAAGTCCTACGAAATCCAAAGCGCTAACTTGATTGACCTACACAGAGCAACAGCCGATAACCTTGCCCCTGCTATGCTCGACCGCTTAACGCTAACACCGGAACGCGTAGAAGCCATGGCAGCGGGGATTGAAACCATCGCCGCCTTGCCCGATCCAATTGGCAACGAACGCTATATTGGTCAACGACCTAACGGCTTATCCATCAGCAAAATGCGCGTTCCATTAGGCGTAGTTTGTATGATTTATGAAGCCCGTCCGAATGTGACCGCCGATGCGGGCGCCCTGTGCTTTAAATCCGGTAATGCCGTGATTTTGCGCGGCGGTAAAGAGGCGCTGCATACCAGCAAAATCATCGCCAGCATTTTGCAAAGTGTATTAAAACAATACGGCTTGCCCGAGGCGTTAATCACTGTTGTGCCCGACCCAGATCGCGCCCTCATGTTAGAACTGATGCAGCAGCGGGATTATATCGATGTGATCATTCCCCGTGGTGGCGAAGGCTTGATTCAATTTGTGACTGACAACAGTAAAATCCCAGTGATCCAGCATTTTAAAGGCGTGTGTCATTTATACGTCGATAAAGATGCCGATCTGGATATTGCTTTGGACTTACTGCTCAATGGTAAAACCCAGCGCACAGGCGTGTGTAATGCCCTCGAAGCGCTCTTAGTGCACCAAGAAATTGCCGCGCAATTTCTGCCTAAAGTGGCCAAAGCGCTGGCCGAGCATAAGGTTAAAATCAACGCTTGTACCCAATCCGGTGGCTACTTCGCAAACTGCACTTATATGGAAGAAGACGATTTCGGCCAAGAGTATTTAGATCTCGAAATTGCCATTCGCCAAGTCGATCACTTCGACCATGCTATCCAACACATTGCCCGTTTTGGTAGCCAGCACACCGAAGTGATTTGCACCGAAAACGAAGTCACAGCCGCACGCTTCCAACGTGCAGTCGATGCTTCAGTGGTGATGGTCAATGCTTCTTCGCGCTTCTCCGACGGCAGCGAACTCGGTCTTGGCGCCGAAATCGGCATCGCGACCTCTAAGCTACATGCCTACGGCCCAATGGGACTCGAATCCTTGACCGCTGAGAAGTATTTAGTCTCAGGTACAGGCCAAGTGCGGGCGTAAACCGAGAATGTAAATCACACTTTTAGGCTGAATACGTCGGTTGGATTTCGATTCGATTGTAAAGATTAAAGGCCACTGTCGGTAACGACTGTGGCCTTTTTGTTGGCTAAGGGAACTTGAGTCACAACAGCCTGAGTGCCAAGTCGCTGTCCCGAAACCGAGTTATAGTAAGGCATGCGCTAAAAGTGCCACACCCACCGCGACCGCTTATCACAGCTGGCTGACAAACCATTCGCCAATAAGTTACAACCCTGCTTCAACAATTTACACATTGGGCATATTGCATTTATTTTCAACAAACCTATTATGCGATCGATTCTCATTTGCAACTATGTGCTTTATTTGCACTCAGGATCGCCAATCATCATTTAATCTGAAATCGCCTGAAAGGATTGAAATACCATGCCTCCCCTATCTGTTTTAACGTCATGGCGCTCGCCATTGATCCCTGTACTTCTCAGCACACTCACTTTGACGGTTCAAGCCAATACGGACCCTAAGCAGGATGAGAAAGAAGATACAGAACAGATAGAAAGATTAAACGTAGTCGGAACCTACACCCGAGCGGCAATGAATAGCGCCACGGGTTTGTCTATGTCACTCAAAGAAACCCCACAAAGCGTCACTTTGATTACCGAAGAAATGATCAGTGACAAAGGCTTGGTCACTATGGAGTCAGTGTTAAATCACACTCCTGGCGTCACTATGGTGGGCGATGCCTCTGAAAATAGTCAGATATTCGTGCGCGGCTATGCACTCGACAGCGGTGTCCAAATTGACGGCTTAATCACGACCTCTTCATCCCATGTTTACAGCGGCTCAATTGATCAAGGTTTAGACCCTGTGATTGCCGAACGGGTTGAAGTATTAAAAGGTGCGGCTGGGATCTTAAGTGGTTTAGGTGAACCTTCTGCCACGGTTAATTTTATTCGTAAACGTCCAACGGATGACACCCGCGCCACGGCAAGTGCGAGTTATGGCTCATGGAATACCTATAGATTAGAAGCCGATGTTTCTGGCTGGCTCACGGATTCGGGCAATGTGAAAGGTCGATTCGTGAGTGCGGTGAAGAAAGGCGATTCTTTTATCGATCGCTATCAGCGCGATACCACAGTGCTCTATGGCGTAGTTGAAACGAGTCTCGGCACAGACACTAGCTTGTCGCTGTTTGCGGACTATCAAAAATCACAAACCGACGGTGTGTATAACTGGAACTCTAATCCCGCATTTTATACCGATGGCACAGCTGTCGATTTTGGCCGCAACTACTCTAGCTCACAGGAGTGGACCCATTGGGACGTGACCCAAAAAAGTCTCATGGCCGAGTTTAAACATAGATTCGATAACGACTGGTCACTCGTCAGTGCCTATCGTATTGCTAACGCCACCATAGACGCATTGGCCTTTTACCCAGGCGATTATATCGTCAAATCAACCGGCGAATTTGTTGGCCCTTGGGGCGATACCTATGCCGCCCAACATGATCGCGAGTCAGATACCAACAGCTTCAACCTGTACGCCACGGGTAACTTCGACTTACTCGGCCGTGAGCACAGTGCGGTGATCGGTTTTAACTATGGTGACAACGAGTTTGACAACATCAACACGAACTCCACACCCCAACGTCGCTATAACGTGGCAGATCAAGGCAATTATCCCAAGCCTAATCTGCCTAATTCACCCACCAATGGCCAAACCAATGAGCAAAGCCAATCGGGTGTTTACGGCACTGTCCGTATCAATGTATTGGATTCACTGAAATTAATGGTCGGTGGACGCGTAAGTAACTGGTCCTACGAAAAACATGATCTCGTTGGCAATAGCACAGATGCGACCATGGAAAAAACCGGCATTTTCATCCCCTACTATGGCCTAGTCTACGATGTGACCGAACAAATCTCTGTCTATGCCAGCCGTACTGAAATCTTCAAACCCGGCACCTATTTTGGTGAAGATGGCCAATTACTCGAACCCGCAGAAGGCACCAACGTCGAAGGCGGCATCAAGGTCGCACTGTTCGATGACACCCTCAATATGTCAGCGGCCATCTACGAAACCAATAAAGACAACGAACCCGAATATGCGGGTAAAGGTCAGCTACCTTCTGGGGATTTTATCTACGAGAGCGTCGATGGCATTACCACTAAGGGCTACGAGCTAGAAATTGCCGGACGGCTTACCGATCTTTGGGATATCAGTGGCGGTTATACCCATAACGATGCGGAAGATGAAGATGGCCTACGTCGCCAAACCTATCTCCCCGAAGATATTTTCAAACTGACCACTAAGTATAACTTTGAAGACATCCTCCCCGGTGTTACTGCGGGCGCAAGCTGGCGCTGGCAGAGCAGCACCTTCTATCAAGGCACTATTTGGGGTGTCGATGGCGCGCCGAATGTGGCTTACCGCCAAGCACAATCCGCCTACTCACTCGTTGACTTGATGTTTGGCTACCAAATAACACCGTCGATTTCGATGCAAGTGAACATCAACAATATCTTCGACAAAAACTATAACCGCTCACTCTGGGGTTACGCAGACTTTGGCGAGCCACGTAATGCCACGCTGTCATTGCGTTGGACGCTGTAAAATTTTGCACGCCTCCCTAAACAATATTAAGGATAATTAAATGAAACAGGCACTTGTACTACTCACTTTACTCGGCGGTATCGCTTTTTCGGCTCAAGCACATGAAGTGTGGCTTGAGCGCAGCAGCGATGGTTCGGTCAAAGTGCAATTTGGTGAACCGGGTTCAGAGTACGCCACAGCCGAAGAGTTAGCGTCGTTAAGCGCGGCACGAATTTTCGACGCCAATGCCAAAGCGCCGCTGACCGCCACAGCGCAAGCCGATCATTTGCTGGTCAAAACACGCGATGGCAAGAGTGACATCAGTTTCTATGCCGATACTGCGTGGCAGCCATGGAAAACCGAAACTGGATTGCAGGCCGCAATACTTTATGCCCGCACAGGACAAGAACACACCAAAGCGCTGCAAGATTTTGAATTTACGCCAGTAAAGTCAGGCGTTCCCGAGTTTGTGCTTAGCTATAAAGGCGCGCCACTGGTGAATCATCCAGTGCAAGTGTATCGCCCCGGTTTTTGGAGCAAGTCTTTCACTACCGATGCCCAAGGTAAACTCGCCCTCGATACCCCAGATGCAGGCCGCTACTTGCTCGTCAGCAACCACACCACAGAAGGCAAACAAACACTGGCTGGCAACGAGGTTGATAGCGTTTTACACATCACCACCACGAGTTTTATCACTCAGTAATAATCTTAATAGTGAGATGGAGTTAACGTGCGGTATTTAATGATAGGTTTATACCTGCTGTGTTTTGCAGTCCACGCAAGCGCAGTACCTGTAACAGTCGCCTTGCCCCAAACGGGCAGCACCAATGAACTGTTGCCACTCAGTGGCTCCATTAAATCCGCACGGGTGGCTCGCTTATCGGCACGTACCGATGGCCTAGTCGCCAAAGTGCTGGTCGATGCGGGCTCGCAAGTCCGCGCAGGCCAGCCTTTACTCGCACTCGACGATACCTTAGCCGTACATCAATTAGCACAGCGTCAAGCCGATGTAATAGCCGCTAAGACCATGCTGACAGAAAAGCAGCGACTCCTCACCGAGGCGCAAACACTCAGCGCTCAGCAGTTATTCCCCGAAACGGAGCGCGCGACTCGCCAAGCGGCGTTAACCGAGGCCGAAGCCAATCTGCAAAGTTTAACGGCAGCACTCGCACACCAAAAAGAGGTAGTCGCCCGTCACCAACTGATGGCGCCGTTTGCAGGGGTGATTTCCAGCAAACAAACTGAAACCGGTGAATGGGTCAATGTCGGCACTGAAATCTTCACCTTAGTGTCCCAAGAGCAGCTCTGGCTCGACATTCAAGTGCCGCAGGAAATGTTCCAAAGCGTAGCCACTGCGACTCACGTGGACATTGCCGCCGACATGCTGCCAGAACAAGCGTTTATCGGCCATGTGAGTGCCCTTGTCCCTGTGAGCGACCACAATGCTCGCAGCTTCTTGGTACGCTTGACCATTCCCGAGGCAGATGGACTTTTGATGCCCGGCACATCGGCCACCGCCACCTTCCACTTACAGCGGGCGCAACACAGTGTTGTCGTACCGCAAGATGCCCTAATCCGTCACCCCGACGGCCAGTTCAGCGTCTTTACCGTGCAAAACAACATAGCCCAACGCCATACCGTTCAAGTGGGCCATACGAGCGCCATCGGGATTGAAATCCTCAGTCCATTACCCAAAGACGCGCCCGTGGTGATCCGCGGTAACGAGAGCTTACAAGACCAACAGTCAGTCTCTGTGCTCAACTCTGTCATAGGAGGTTAGTGGGATGCTGAAGTTTGGTATTAAACATGGCACCTTACTGTCGGTCATCGTCTTGATATTTTGCGTATTGGGCACGGCTGTAGCACTGCGTATCCCAATCCAAATGATCCCCGACTTAGATGTGCGCACCATCAGCGTGGCCACAGGTTGGCCGGGGGCAACACCGCAAGACGTCGAAAAAGAAATTCTACTTGAGCAGGAACGCTACCTGCGCACCCTGCCAAACTTACAACGCATGACCTCTTGGGCCGATACGGGCTCGGCATGGATAGAACTCGAATTCCCCCAAAGCACTGAGATAAGCGATGCGCTTATTCGTGTTAGCAATGCGCTCAGCCAAGTATCGTCCTACCCTGAAAATGTCGATCAACCAAGGCTTTACAGCAGTTCATATTCAGACAACGCTTTCATGTATTTCCGCCTCGTGCCTGTCGCAGGCAACCCGCTGAATCTAGACATAGACATGATGCGCGATTTCGCGAACGACTTTATTCGCCCACAAATGGAGCGCGTCAAAGGCGTTTCCTCTGTCACTATTCAAGGCGGCGCTGAACGGCAAATTCAAATACGGCTCGATCCCGCCAAACTCGCCCAACGTGGCATCAGCATTATGGACGTGCGCCAAGCCATTCGAGATCGCAACAAGGACACGTCTGCGGGCGATATCGACAGTGGTAAAAAACGTTATTTACTGCGGGTGATTGGCCGTTTCGAGGATTTAAATCAACTTAAGCAACTGATTTTAAAACGCCAAGGTAATACTAATATTCTGCTGCAAGACGTTGCCGAGATAAAACTCGACCACGCTGAGATCCGTGAGCTGTCCTTTGCCGAACAAGAACGTACCCTCAGCTTAGCGGTTAAACGGGACGTCGGTTCTAACGTTATCGCCATCAAAGCCGCCATGATGCCTGTGGTAGCGCAGATCAATCAAAATCAACTCGCCCAGCACGCCATGCAATTAGAGTTATTCAGTGATGATGTGCGCTATGTGCAAGATTCGGTTGCAAATGTGTGGGTGAATTTGGGCCTAGGAGCCTTACTGGCAACCTTGGTCATGTACCTCTTCTTGCGCTCGAGTCGAGCCACCCTGATAGGCGTTATCGGTATTCCGCTGTGTACCTTAGCCGCCTTTGTCGGGCTGCTAGTATTTAATCGCACTATTAATGTCATTTCCCTCGCGGGTGTGGCCTTTGCCATCGGCATGACAGTCGATAACAGCATTGTGGTGCTCGAAAGCATTGAACAAGCACGCAGGCACGGATTAGATCGTCTAGAAGCAGCCATCAGTGGCATTTACGATGTGTGGCCTGCGGTACTGGCCTCGACGCTCACCACAGTGCTAGTGTTTGTACCCATTCTATTTATCAAACAAGAAGCGGGGCAACTGTACTCGGATATCGCGATTGCCATTGCTTCATCTATTGTCGCTTCTATGTTGGTCGCAGTGTTCATCGTACCCGCCGCCATTGCCCGTTTTGGCTTTGGTAAGATGCGCTCGGCAAGCACAAACCAAAGTGAGCCGCCCAAAGCATCACGCATATTGAGCTTAGTCAGCCAGCTGGTGCTATCGGCAAAACGCCGCGCCGCTGTGATTGTGCTATCACTCGTCTCGACGATTGGGCTTGCAGCTTGGCTTATGCCTCCGGCCGAATATTTACCCGAAGGTGAAGAACCAAAAGCCTTTACCTCTATGGTCGCACCGCCGGGTTACAACCTGTCGGAAATGGCTAAAATTGCAGAAGAATTAACGACTCAGCTATCTGCGAGAGTCAATGCCGAGGCGGCATCCTTTGAATCTGGTGAGCAAAAAATTCCGCCGCTAAAATACTATACCCTCAGCGTGGGTGTCGGCAGTATTTGGGTGATGAGCGAGCCCGTTCGCAGCCAAGATATGGATGCCATGATGAGCTCACTCACCGCCTTGTTTGAGCAATATCCGGGCATGCGCGCCTATTCATCGCGGGGTTCGATTATTTCCAGCAACGATGGTGGCACCCGCGCTGTCGCCTTGGATATTTCTGGCTCAAATCAAGCCAGTCTCTATCGCGCTGCCGAAGCGGCGTATCAAGCGGCGGAAAAAGTATTTGCCGAGCCGCAGCTGTATTCAGACCCATCGACCTTGTCGCTAGATCAACCGCTGTGGCAGATTTCCCCTCGCTGGCAACGTCTTGTAGAACAAGATTTTAGCGGCAGCGAGTTTGGCTATGCGGTTTCGGCACTGAGCGATGGCGCCTATGTCGACGAGTTTTTCCTTAATGATAACAAGGTGGATATCTTTCTATTTAGTCTGGCAGGCAATCAACAGAGTCTGTCGCAATTGGCACTCGCTCCGATAGTCACGCCTAAGGGTAATGTACTGCCACTACAAGCCTTGGCCGACATTAGCGAGCAGATGGATAGCGACAGTTTACGCCGCGTCGATGGCCGCAGAACCGTGACCCTTTACATCATTCCGCCGCGCGCCATTGCGCTGGAAACCGCAGTGGCTAAGGTGCGGGAAGAATTAGTCCCTATCCTCTATCAACAAGGCGCGGTCGGCAAAGATGTCAGTTTGGATATTTCGGGCGCAGCCGATCAGCTCGAAGCGACGAAAGCGGCACTCTCCAGCAATTTTCTGGTCGCCGTGTTGATCATCTACTTGTTATTAGTCGCAATTTTTAATCACTGGGGTTATCCGTTATTTGTGCTGATCACTATCCCGCTCGGGCTCGCTGGCGGTTTAGTCGGCTTACAAGCGCTTAATTCTATTGGCAGCTTATTTGCGTATCTTGGCGGCCAAGGTTGGCACCAACCCTTTGATATGATTACTATGCTTGGATTTTTAATCCTACTCGGCACTGTCGTTAACAACCCGATTTTGATCGTGGAACAGAGCCGTAAAAACCTGCAATCGGGTCAGTTTGGTGTCGTTGATGCCGTCAAATCTGCCGTTGCCAGTCGATTACGACCGATTCTAATGTCTACCGCGACGACCTTGTTTGGCTTATTGCCGCTGGTGTTATTCCCCGGTGCTGGCAGCGAACTCTACCGCGGTGTTGGCATAGTAGTATTGGCAGGTCTTATCGTAGCAACGCTCCTCAGCTTAACCTTTTTACCCGCCCTGTTAATCTCTGTGCTATCCCGCACCCACAAGACAAATTCAGCAGAAGTGGCGCACCATCATGACTGAAAAAACCAACATGACTCCGCCGTTAACACAAAGACTGATGCGCTGGAAAACGTCAGCCATCTGGAGCGATAGCCTGCACATAGGCAATCGCTGCCTCGCAGCAACCTTTGGCGGCTATTTGTTGAGTGCAGTAGCGACTATTTTATTCGCGCAAATCCTGCCGTTATCTCAGGTTGATCGGGTGTTAACCGCCATGATGCTGTCATTTACTGTGTACACCTGCGCCGTGATTTGGGTGTTCAGCGTTAAATCAACATGGCGATACTGGCTGGATTTATTCGCGCTTAGCGGTCTGCTGTATTTAGCTTACCTCGCCGCTAAAGCGTTTAATGCAACAAGTGCTCAAGGGAGTGGATTATGAAAGACTCCTTTTTTCGTTCAATGACTTGGCTACACACTTGGGTTGGATTGCTCACCTGCTGGGTGTTGTTTCTGGTTTTTTTCGCCGGAACAGCGGCCTATTACCGTGCTGAAATCAACCTGTGGATGCAACCCGAAAACCACGGCAGCCAATATGATGCCAATGCGGATAATCAACAATTGATACTCAAGGGCCTCACGTCCTTGGCACAACAAGCGCCTGACGCTGAGTCATGGTGGATTTACTTACCCACACAACGGGTGCCATTACTGACCTATGCATGGAGCGATCCCGCCGCAGAAGGCCAGCGATTTGGTGATTATCATCAAGGCTTTATTAACCCTGCGACAGGTGAAGCCTTGCCTAAAGCACGGGAAAGCCGAGGGGGCGACTTTCTCTATCGACTGCATTTCGACTTGTACTACATGAGTGTACTCACGGCGCGTTGGATCGTCGGTTTTTGCACTATGTTCATGTTGGTCGCCATAATCAGCGGGATAGTGATCCACAAACGTATTTTTAAGGATTTTTTTAGTTTTAGACCCGGCAAAGGCCCGCGCTCTTGGTTAGATGCCCATGTCGCCAGCTCAGTTCTCGCATTGCCCTTTCATCTTATGATCACTTACACCGGCCTAGTGACTTTGATGTTTATGTATATGCCATGGGGGCTGAGCACGCAATATGGTGATGAAACTCAAGCCTTTTATTCGCAATGGAAACCCATTTACCAAACTCCCGCCGCCACTGGCACGCCAGCCACTATGCTCGATAGTCAGAGTTTGCTCAGTGCGATTCACAGTGTCGTGGGTGAGTCGCCACTTGAAGGCTTGCAGTTTGATAATCTCAACGACAGCAATGCCAGCGTAACAGTCAAAATCGCCCCTGAGCACAGCTTAAATCAGCAAGCGCCTTGGTATCACTTGTCTACTGTGACAGGGGCTGTGTTGGCGCAGTCGGCTGTGACTTCGGGAGCAAATCAAACCCAAAGTGCCATGATAGCCCTGCACAGTGGTCGCTTTGCTGGCCAAGGCCTACGTTTACTGTATTTACTGGCGGGATTAACGGGCTGCGTGATGATCGCCAGCGGCGCGATTATGTGGGCCGATAAACTGGCACAAAAGCAGCTTAAAAAAGATAAGAATCATAGCGGGCTCACGCTAGTGAACATGTTAAATCTCGCCACCTTTGCTGGCCTGCCCATTGCGCTAGCCTGTTATTTTTATGCCAATCGACTCTTACCCGTCACCTTTGCAGATAGAGAGAACTGGGAAATCCATTGTTTCTTTATCAGTTGGGCGTTAGTCGCACTGCTCGCTTGCTTCAAACGAGACAAACAAACATGGCAACGACTTTTTTTACTCACCGCCTTGCTTTATGGCCTGCTACCTCTGCTCAACGCCATGACTTCGCAGTATCAGCTGATAAGCAATCTACAGCGCCAAGCCTATGTTCTCGCAGGATTTGATCTCATGATGCTCGCACTTGCAGCGCTGTTTTACATGGCAGCCAAACGCTTGCGTAGCCCTAAAAAAGTGCTGGCTACAAGGGTAACCAAAGCGACGACAGAATTAGGAGTTGAATCATGACAGCCACAGGCGAATTGTTAACCTGTTTTATCGCCATGGGGCTGTTGGCCTTATCTTATTTTAGCCACCACCGCGCCGTGCGTAACCGCCCGTTAACCGATGCACAGGCACGCGGATTTCGCACCGCTGGTACTGCAACGCTCGTCCTGTGCTATTGGCTTGCCAGTCGTCATTACGGCCCAGCGTACGCCAGCGTATTACTGCTCGGCTGGGTATGTTTGAGTTCGATAATCCTAGTAATTTTACTCAGTTACAAACCACGCTGGTTACAGCCCATATTACCCGCCAGCACCGTAGTGTGTTTGCTCGGTTTGCTGTATTAAGTCAATCATAACCGAAGCTAAGATGAGTTAGGCTTGATAGCAAATCGCAGAGTGTGAGGTGGATAGCCAAACCCTAATCCAATATGATCATACTGAAAATGATTAAGCACTCACACTCCAAAGACAAACAGCACTTTTATTTTATAAGAAATATCCCTATAAGTTAGACGGCTACAAACATTTAACAAACACATCCTACTGATACGGTATGTGAGTAAAGCGTTTGAAATTTAATGAGTGTAAGTTCTTTTTTTGCAGATGCTCAACTACACTAAACCATTCAACGTGTAGTGAGAATAAACTTACTCCTTGTTCAGTATCAACAACGTTGATATCACATAATGAGCTACTATGTTCTAACTCTATCTGACGCCTCTTCAAGTTAATTACTTCTAAACTTTTTTCCATATAATTCTTTATTAGCTGTCTACTCTTCAAATGCATTTCTGAGATTGCGTAAATATAACCATCCATAATTTGATGCAAATCAATTTTTTCACCATATTTTAATAACATCTGTTGTGAAAAAATACCGCTATCGATTAGCTTTTTCTTAGCAAGTGGCACATGAAAAATAGCAACACTTTGATTATCTTCTGGACTCCAGCGAACACCTGTAGTGAACGTTTTTACGGGCAACGAAGCATGCTGTACATAATTCCTTAATTTGCATCCAAAAATATAATCAGGATTATTCTTTGATATATCTTGTCGATGCTTTTTAACCTCGTCGTGGCTACTTTCTGAAGCAGTAATACTTTTAACGAATGATTTCTTATCCCCATCATGAAAGTGGCGATCAAGATATAGTTTACTGAAGTTTAAAACATTGAAATAAAGGCGATTTAGCTTACTACGATTATTATGATTCTTTATGTAATCATATTTAACACTGTCAGAAATAGCTCTGACACTCATTTCATACATTGTAGACTTAGCTTCAACATAGGATTCTATTACCTGATCATATAATTCTTCATGGTCAAGTATTTTAGATAGAATCTCTCTAGCATTACTCAACTCTAAATATTCACAATCACTTAGCTTTGCCTTGTGGGTTTTCAGCAAACTGTCGCTCACTATACTAAAGTGTAATTCTTTCAATCTATCAACCTTGATGATGCTATTTATTAACTCAACACATTAGATACGTTAGTAGTATTAAGTCAAATAACAAATCATTCTGATGTGGACATTAATATTAAAAACAAAAAATAAAACAGGTAGTTCTCAGCTGGTCCTAACCCCGGCTCAATTCCGCAGAATGTAACTCCCCAAAAAATTACCATAAAAGTATATATATCTCACTATGGTCGCTCATGTGCATCCATGCACTTCACGACATTCAGACATCCTGCCTATCAAATAGCGAGCTAGCTTTCGCAGGGGCAGGGGCGAATGAAAATCGGTGATTTTCGCGCTTATGAGCGAGAGGCAGGGATTGCCGAACTGGAGTGCTTTATATGGATGTAAAGCGAGGACTTCGGAAGCGATAGCAAATTTGCCAATGAGCACAAGGAGCTTTCAACTCCGTTGGGGGCGTCATGGAGCATCCAAGGAGGATAGGACGAGCAGTCCTCCTTGGTCGGGTGTGGGGTGAAGCCCCACGACTTTCTCGGCTGTAAGGCCGCAAAACTCAACGTAAAATTTACGTTGCCCCATCACACAGTGATTTACCTGCTTGATAGCAACTGGGTTGGCGTGGGCATACGGCGCCGCGAGAGCAAATAAGGCGGGCGTCGTTTTTAATCCCGCGTTCTATCCAGTTGATATTGAGGATTTTTGCGACGCTCACCAGATCGCTTTTAATGTGCTTGGGAATAGTGACTGAACCGCCGCTGGCGACACAGGCATCTTTCAGGTCGTGGGCGATAGACAGGGCATCTTTACCCTGTGCTTCAATCGCTGGATTTAAATCTATGCCAGCACAGAGAACATGCGGGTTGCCCGCCGAATCTTCGACCTTAATTGACTCGCAGCAGTAAATGCGTGGTTCGTTGCCGACGTTTAAAATCGAAATCTGTGCCGAAGTGCCGACCGTCGGCTCGCTGATCATCCTAAAGACGGCCCAATGCTGACAAGGGTCTTCCACTAATCGCATATTGCCCCAAGGCAGTGGAATACCGTTACCACGGTAAACGGCTTTGAGTTTGCCTGGTGCGTAAGCGTCGAAATAATGCCAATGGGGATAAGGAGAGACGACAGTCATACGCCGCATGGCGACTGAGGCTGACACTTGCAGTTGCTTGTGTACTTCAATCTCATAACCGTGGCGGTCGAGTAATTGGCGATAAGGCACTTTAGGGCACAGCAGTGCACCGGCGAAGAAGCTCGATTCAAAATCGCGCCACGCATGCAAGATATCCTGCGCATTCAAGGTATTGGACTGCATACCCGCCTCTTCATCCACTTCTAATTTGCGGCCTGAGATCATCACACTCTTGAGGCCGTCCTTGTTGTGCAACACGCAATGACCTATGTGCACGGCTAAATCATATTTGAGTCTGTTGGGGCGATTTTTGAGGATTTTATTTACATAAATCGTGCTCGGCGGCTCAATAAATGAGGTGACCAACTGACGCGAACTCACGCCCATTTCATCGATAACTTCCTGCGGCGTACTATCTATCCACTTGATTTTTAATCCCATGCCCTTAGCAATATCCATCATATCGTCCAAAGATAAGGGCATACGTTTGAGGCCGACTTCTTCGGCGGCACGTTCAAGATCAGGGAAATGATTTTGATGATGTTCTTGATGGGCGCGGATCAATAAATGGGCAAACTGCCGACCTGAGATCCCCGTCTGCGACAGCATCTCAGGTATCGCTATTTGTAAAATATCATTGGAAAACAAAAAACTGGGTTCAAGTGCCATACCGCTTATGCCACCACGTCGGCCCTTGTCTGGCGTAATGGCGTTTTCTTCGGGCACATCGTCTAAGAACCATTCGGCGTCTTTTTGAAAAACCGCGGCGATGACTGCCAGCATTCCGGCACTCGGCACACGCTTGCCACGTTCGATCATCGACAAATATGACACAGAGGGCGCACTTCCGGCGTCGACTCGAATGCATCGTGCCGACAAATCTTCCATCGTTAAATTATTACGTTTCCGTAGGTTACGTATTTTTGTGCCTAGGAAATGTGATTTTCTCATCAAGCTCTGGTCATTGCGCATTTTGTAAAATTCACAGTGTAAAATTTTTATTGTGAAATTGTAGTCAAAAAAAGACTAGACTACAAATCAAGCAATCAAGGAAAGGCTAATGCGAACAAGCTAAGCCATTCCAGTACAAGAAATGCTTAACCACTCCAACTAAAAGTGGCTAAGCACTCAAAGCGGACAAACCAAATTGAAGACAAACTTTGATAAGCCAAAAGTTAAATCAAAACCCTGAATTTTTTTAAATTGAAAGAGTGAGAGGAACAAGCGATGAATATGTCAATTATCAAGAGCAACCAGATCCAACCGAATCTAAACAGCCTCATCGCAGAAGAAGTGCTAGCCGTGGCCCAAGTCAATGTCACCGAGCACGAGAAGATCGCTAATGCGAAACAATTCCTCGACCGCCTCTTTCCACTTAACTCTGGTTCACACCAAGATGTGAGCAGCTATGTGGTTTACTACCAACACCTGTTGGCCTTTTTTGCCGACGGCAGCCACAGTGGTTTACGTCAGCCAAAACAGTTTGTGGCCTTTAACGGCACTAAAGATGCGCCTTGCGCCATAGTGTTACAGGACCTAGGTTGCCACGTTGAACTCAGTTTCGACCGCAGTGGCATGATAGGTGCGAGAGACGTTGCCAATCTGGAAGATATCCAAATCGGAACATCATTAAACATGGTAGTCGGAACACCAGAGTCACGTTCTGCCGCATCGCGCCATTGGCTCAGCCTATTACATGCGGGTATGTCCAGCGCCAACGACACCCAAGATAAGTTGTTTACCGCAAAGGATGGCAGCGATTACAACTTGAAAAGTATCGTAAATTTATAATTTCACGTTTTGTAACCTCGCTATTTATTATCTAGCTAAGAAGATGAACTGAGCTCAGTTCATCTTCTTCAATTTACCCTCCTGCTTTGCACAACCCTCTGATAGTCAATAAAACTGACTGACTAGATAAGTTTAATTGATTTTATTGAGGCTCATACACACAGCTATAATGCCCTCTTGCATCTGTCTCCATGATCAATCCAATTGATCGCCATTTTGTATCCGTCGCTTAATGTGAAGATCTGTGGTTGGAACGATAAACCGAATCGCTCGAGCCTAAGGCGTTATGAATTCTTCATCGACATCACAGCAAGATAATAAGACTCATCGCATCGTTTTCATCTGTGCGGGTTTGTTATGCCTCGCGCCTTTTATCTCATCGCCCATGGCACTAGTGTTAGGTTTTACCTTAGCCAGCCTTGGTTGGGTGCCAGTGCAATGGAATATCGCCGCACTCACCAAAAAACTCCTGTCTTATTCGATCATTGGCTTAGGGTTTGGGATTAACTTAAACGCGGCGATCGAGGCGAGCACCCACAACTTCGGCCTGATTGTTGGCTCAATCTTTTTCACCCTCAGCTTAGGGTTTGTGCTCACCCGCGCCCTGAAATTTGATCATGTCACGGGCCACTTAATCGCCTCTGGTACCGCTATTTGCGGTGGCAGCGCCATTGCCGCAGTCGCTCCGGCCATCAATGCGCGTAACGATCAAACTGCCACTGCGTTAGCCTGCGTGTTTGTGCTGAACTCAGTCGCACTGTTTTTATTCCCCGCACTCGGTCACTTACTCAATATGAGCCAATACGATTTTGGTGTGTGGAGTGCCATCGCCATCCACGATACTTCATCGGTTGTCGGCGCGGCTTCGGCCTACGGCGATGAAGCCTTAAAAACCGCCACCACCATAAAACTCGCCCGCGCCCTGTGGATTATCCCCATCGCACTGGTCAGCGCTATGCTGTTTGGTGGCGATAAGCGCAAACTTAACCTGCCGTATTTTATCGGTTTTTATTGTTTAGCCATTGCTGTGGCGCATTGGTTACCGCAGTTTAACGCCATTTATGACACCTTGTTTATGATGTCGAAACGGGCATTAGTCCTGTGTTTGTTTTTGATTGGTGCAGGAATTACAGTGCAGAAAATGCGGGCGAGTGGCCCCAAACCTTTGTTGCTTGGGGTCATGCTGTGGGCAGCGATTGGTATCACGTCTTT
This sequence comes from Shewanella sp. SP1S1-7, assembly GCF_031932105.1. Classification (NCBI taxonomy): domain Bacteria; kingdom Pseudomonadati; phylum Pseudomonadota; class Gammaproteobacteria; order Alteromonadales; family Shewanellaceae; genus Shewanella; species Shewanella sp. SP1S1-7. Next base: position 47,016 of record NZ_JAUOEU010000004.1, on the reverse strand, counting down.
AGTGTATATTCTTTATTTTCAATAGCTAAGATTTTGCGGAAAGCCAGTCTACTCTGCCGTCGGCTTCATTCGCCAAGCCCAGCAGAGGACGCCTACAAAGGCGGAGAATTCGATAAGTGAACGCACGAGTCCTGTGGTTTGCGTCGAAGCGACCAAGGCAATCAGGCAAAACACGATAATCAGCCAGTTTTTCAATTGCATCTTCCTGCAAACTTAGGGGATGCTCATTATTGTTTAGAACTAAAAACTCAGCAAATATCGATTTTCAATAACAAATAGCTATAACAACTAAGCCAATCCAGCGTTGATTAAGCCGCCTTAGAACTTGATGCCGCTTCATTCGCAGCAAGATCTTGATTATGTTCTTGAATAAAGTCTTCCATAAACCAAGCACAGAAAGTGTGGCGTCCATCCACAGCCGCTTTGCCATAAATGGTCGATGCCTGTTGTCTGACGGTTTTTTCTTTAGTCTGGCGCACTTCGGCAATTTCTTTAAAACTTAAGCCCTTAAGCAGTAAAAATGCCACTTGCTGCTCACTCTTAGTAAAGCCCCAAGTCTCGAATTGCTGCGATACAGCTTGGCTGTATTCTTGTCTGGCAGAGCGCATTTGCGTCGACATATTGTCGATTTTCTTATCCGCATGCTCCAACCGTTTAGCCAACGCTTTCACTTCGCGGGAGCGACGAATAAGGTCATAACTTAAGTACATGGCACCAATCACAGTGAGTACTAATAACATGGCTTCCTGGGCAATATGCCATTGGGGAATGCCTAATTGAATGTCGGATGAGATGTCAAAAAGCTTAAAGCATATGATCAAGGCCAACAGACCAATAATGACAAGATCCTTCATCGAAAAACTCCTAAATAAAAGCAAAATCAACCAATTAATTTATGGGACATATGTACCATAGACGGTTTTATGATACATGTCCCCCACGACTTTCACCCACCAATCCCTACACTGGCAGTACACTTTATTACCATAGAATCGTCCTATGTCTGTCAGTACGTCTTGTATCAAGTTATGTCTGTTGGCGACCTTAGTCAGCAGCAGTTTTCTGTGCCACGCCGCGAATTCCGAGCTATCTCAAGCACTCACCACCAGCCAGGCTAGATTACATTCTCTATCTCAATCAGGCGGCCAGTTACTGCAATCACAAATAAGCTTAAGCAGCTCAGCTTGGCTCAGTGGCCTGCCGAGCATTAGCCTGAGTCACTTAGGTAGCCTAGATGATGGTAACAGCTACGAGCAGGAACTCTCACTCAATTTGCCAATAAAATCCCCTGCTTTGCACAGCAGCGATAAGCAGATTAAACAACTCACCCAAGGCATTCAGGCGCAACAAGTCGCACTGCAAGGTCTGTATTTATCGGGATTATTGCGACAAAGCCTGTGGGAACATCGTCTTGCAGCAGTGAAACTGGCCCAACTAGATCGCAAGAGCCAATTACTCGACAAGCTCCATAGTCAGCAAAAGCAACTCACAGATGCGGGCGAACTACCGATTGCCCACATACTCTTGTTAGAACGCGAACTGGTGGATATTGCACTGGAGCGGGTCGATCTTAATCAGCAACAGGCCGAGGCGCTTGCCCTCTATCAACAGCTGACAGGACAAGAGCAAATACCGCAGGACATCGCCGAAACGGCACGGCCGCTTTCAGCCAGCAGCCAACCCAATGACATTCTCGCGCAGCATCCATTATGGCAATTATTGAGCCTACAGAAGCAGCAACAGCTACTGATCATCCAGAGCCAGCAAGCGGGGGATAAAGACCCTTGGACAGTCTCACTCACGGCTAAAAATACCGCCGATAACCAAGTTGATGATCAACAGCTTGGCATCGCCATTTCTGTGCCACTGACTTTAGGTTCGGCCCTATCGCAAACCGAATTATCCCAATGGCAACAAGCCAATACCGAGCACACGCTCAACCTCGACCGTACTTATATCGAGCTAAAAACTCAGCTTAAAAAGCTAGAGCAACAGCAACAAAACTTACTCGACCAACAGACATTGCTAACCCAAGCCTTACACCTTAGCCGCACCATTACTGAAGAGCTGGCCAAGGTCAAAGACCAAAATCAAGTTAGCTACGAAGTCTGGCTGCGCCGCTATATGGATGCACTCGATACCGAATCCCGCTTGGCACTGAACCAAGTCGCCCAGCAACAACTGCACTCCCAACAACTGCAAGCCTTAGGAATTTCATTATGATGGCCAAGTACGGCGCATGCCTTTTCTGTTTATCCGCCAGTGTAGCCACGTTAGCGCAGGCTGAATCCCTAACAATTAGTTCCCTCGGTAATTTAGACCTGAGTTATGTGCAACCACAGAAAGTCGCCAGCTATGAGGGCATCCCATTGCCCGCGCAGGTTGAAATCCTCCCCGGTAATGATTACTGGATCAGCACGCCGGAGAATATCCAACAGATCAGCTTCCTCGTCGGCCAAGGCCAGCTCGTTACTAAGGGCCAAGCGATAGTCAAACTGACAGGGCCAGAAGTGTTCCACTACCTTGCCCAAGTGGAAGCCGCCGGCAGCTTATATCAACTGGCAAAAAGCCGTTATGAGCGTAATAAACCCTTATTAAACAATGGCAGTATCAGCGCCGAAAAGTGGCGCGAGATCAGCCAAGACTACTTCAGCACTCACCTAGAATACGAGCACATGCAGCATTTTATGGAGATAGTCAAAAGCACAGATGCCACCACAGACTCGCTAGTGGTGGGCACGCCAGTGGCGGGGATCGTTAAACTCAACCAAGTAAATGGACCTTATATGGCGGGTTCACAGCTATTTTCACTGGTGCCTAGCGACAGTATTCGCGTCAAAGTCAGCGTGCCTATGAGCCAGTCACATTCGCTCTCGGCGGTGAACATCAATCAGTGCCATATCGCCATTGAGTCCATGTCGGCCATCGCCGAAGGTGCCTTCGTGACCGCTTGGTCATCACCCGTGCCGCAGGAATGTAACTTACTGTTAGGACAACAGATCACTGTGATACCCGAGTATCAAAAGGCGGTGTATTTATTGCCTAAAAATAGTGTTTTTAGTTGGGAGCAAGATAGCCAAGTCTTCACTAAAACCGCCGACACGCTCACCTCAATTACGATCGATATTCTCGGTTCAACCCCTGAGCAATATATCGTTGAAAGCGATAAAGATCTGAGCAAAATCCAAGTGTTATCCCAGTCGGTTGCCGCAGTTAAAGGCATAATGCTTGGCCTAGGAGGCGAATAAGATGTTGACCTCAGTCATCCGCTTTTCGCTCACGCAGCGCCTATTTGTGCTGATTGTGGCGCTGATTATTATGTTAGCGGGAGCGCGAGCCTGGTTTTCCATTCCCTTGGATGCCTTTCCCGATATTTCGCCCACCCAAGTGAAGATCATCCTCAAGGCGCCCGGTATGACACCGGAGGAAATTGAAGCGCAAATTACCGTGCCGATTGAAACCGAACTGTTAGGTATTCCCCATCAATCGATTCTGCGCTCAACCACTAAATACGCCATCAGCGATATCACCCTCGATTTTGACGAAGGTACAGATATTTATTGGGCGCGCCAGCAGGTGAGCGAACGCATCGCCGCCGTGTGGGACAGTTTCCCTGAAGGTGTGACGGGGGGCGTAGCGCCAATGAGTACGCCGCTCAGCGAAATCTTTATGTTTTCACTCGAAAATCCCAATCTATCGCTGATGGAAAGACGGCAATTACTCGAATGGGAAATCCGTCCGCTGCTGCGAACCGTTGCCGGTGTGGCCGATGTGAATATCCTCGGTGGCTATGCCAAAAGCTTTAGTGTGACCCCTAAACCTGCGGCCATGGCGGCTGCAGGCGTGAGCTTTGCGGCGCTGCAACAGGCGATCGTTGAGAATAATCACAACGAAGGTGCAGGCAAGCTCACCATTGGCACAGACACCATAATAGTGCGCGCCGAAGGCCGCATCGATGACATCGACGAGCTCAAACAATTAGTGATCAAGGCCGATGATGCCAGAGTGTATCGACTGCAGAATTTGGCCGATATTCAAATTGGCCACTTAGCCCGCTATGGCGCAGTGACTAAAGACGGCAACGAAACCGCCGAAGCGTTAATCATCGCCCTGAAAGACGCTAATACCGCACAAGTGGTGAAAAACATTAAGGAAAAGCTCGAACAAATCAGCCTAACCTTGCCAGAAGGCAGCCAGATAAACACCTTTTACGACCGCGCAAATCTGATCAATACCGCGATTGATACCATCTCCAATGCCTTGTTCGAAGCCGTAGTGCTAGTGATCATCTTGCTGGCGTTGTTTTTAGGCAACGTGCGCGCCGCATTAGTCGTGTCACTCTCGCTACCACTCGCCGCGCTGATGACGTTTTTGATGATGGATTACTTTAATCTTTCTGCGAACTTAATGAGTCTAGGCGGGCTAGTTATCGCCATCGGCATGTTAGTGGATTCATCTGTGGTCGTGGTCGAAAACATGGTGAATCTCATCGCCACTAAGCAGAGATTACCGCGGCTGCATTTGATTTTTCGCGCGACCAAGGACGTTGCCATTCCCGTGGTGTCGGGCACAGTGATCGTCATGATAGTGTTCTCGCCCTTGCTGACCTTGAGCGGGCTCGAAGGTAAACTCTTTACCCCAGTTGCGGTCACTATCGTGTTTGCCATGCTGTCGGCGCTGGTGTTGTCGTTAACTGTTATTCCAGTTATCGCTTCTTATCTCGTCAACGAAAAAGCCGCCAAGGAACCTAAGGCGATTGAAAAGCTTAAACAGCTTTATCTGGGCAGCCTCAAGGGCACGTTTAGCCATCAAAAACGCTTTATAGTGATCGCCTTTAGCTTGCTTATCGTCAGCCTAGGCTTGTTCGGGTTAGTGGGAAAAACCTTTATGCCGACCTTAGATGAGGGCGACATTATTCTGCAGCTAGAGAAATCCCCGTCGATTTCGCTCGAGGCTTCGATTGCCATCGACAAGCAGATTCAGCAAACTTTGCTGGCTAAAGTTCCTGAAATCAAACAGATGGTGGCGCGTACTGGCGCGGATGAAATCGGCTTAGACCCCATGGGACTCAATGAAACCGATGTGTTCTTAGAACTTTTGCCACGCAGCGAATGGCGCTTTGCAAATAAAGAAGCGCTTATCGATGCGATCCGCACTGTGTTATTGGACTATCCCGGCGTTAATTTTAACTTCACTCAACCGATACAAATGCGCGTATCCGAAATGCTCACCGGCAGCATTGGCGACGTGGCGATCAAGGTCTTTGGTAACGATATCGACACCTTAGGTCAGCTCACGAGCCAAATCCAACAGCTGGTTAATGCCACCAGCGGCAGCGTCGATGTGAAAATGGCGATGATCGAAGGCAGTCCTTTTATCAACCTCACCTTAGATAACGAGCTCGCCCGAGGCTTTGGCATGAGCACCATGGAGTTTGCCCGCTACCTGAAAAGCCAGCTCGAAGGCGTAATCGTGACCGAAGTGCTACAAGGTAAAAAGCGCACACCCGTGCTGATTGCTAACAATCAGAGCCACTTAAGCAGCATTAATGAACTTAAAAATCAGTTACTAGTGATGCCAGATCACTCCTTAAAACGCCTGAGTGATGTCGCCACTTTAAGCTATAAACAAGGCCCCATCCTTATCGAGCGTGAGCAAGGGAATCGCTTTTCAGTGATCACCACCAACGTGCAAGGTCGCGATATCGTGAGTTTTGTAGAAGAGCTCAACGCTAAAATTGCGCAGGAAATCAAACTCCCGAGCGGTTATAGCGTGAGTTTTGGTGGCGAGTTTGAAAACCAACAGCGGGCCACCAGCAATTTACTACTAGTGATACCCATTGCTATCGCACTGATCACTTTGATTTTATTCACGACATTTGGCTCGCTTGCCAAAGCGGGCTTAATCCTCGCCAACGTTCCCTTCGCTATGATGGGCGGGATCGTTAGCCTGTATTTGTCAGGAGAATATTTATCAGTGCCCGCCTCGGTTGGCTTTATCGCCCTGCTCGGCGTCGCTGTACTCAATGGCGTGGTGATGGTCAGCTATTACGAACAAACCAAGCACATGTTCAGCAACCTGCGCGAACGGGTGGAACAAGGTGCGGCGCGGCGTTTACGTCCCATTTTGATGACGGCGACAACGGCGATGTTTGGTCTTATGCCACTAGTGTTTGCCTCGGGCCCTGGGGCTGAAATTCAAAAACCTTTAGCGATTGTGGTGATTGGCGGTCTGCTCACTTCAACCATTACCACACTGTATTTACTGCCAATTCTGTATTTTTGGCTGGAGAAACGTAAATGAGCACAGAACAACTGTTAGTACTGATCGCCCAAAATGATATTAAGGACGACATAGTCGATACCTTGATAGAGTTGGAGTTTCTGTCGGGTTTTAGCCTAGGGAATATTTGTGGTTTTAGCCGTGAACACAGCCATTTTAATATCAAGGAACAAGTGGAAGGTTATCGGGAGTTTTGTAAATTCGAAATCATGCACCCCGCTGCGCAACAAGCGGCGCTGCTCGATGCACTGGCTTTGGTCTGCAAACATAATCCCTGCCGCTATTGGATTATGCCCATTTATCAAAATGGCACTTTGTCCTAACTCACTGCGCGGTTAAATCTAGGCATCCGACCTTATCGCTAAGGTCGGGATGCCTTATAAACTCGCTACAAAATTGGCGTAGGACGCCGCACTAAAAAACCACTCAAAATCGATAAAATGCAGTAAGCGGTAAAAAAGTAAAAACCGTTTTCAAATTGCGCCTGTGTTTTCAGCATTTCCCCCATACCGCCTGAGGCGTTCCCCGCCATAAAGGTGATGATCAGCGCCACCACAAACACATCGGCCATCGACCACTTAGCGAGTGCATTGACGATAGCATTAATCCTCAGTTTCAGACCAATCGAACTCACACATTGCTGTGCCAGCATTAAACTCAACTTCAAGGCCGGCACCACCACGCTGAATAACATCACTAATCCCGCGACGAGCCCGTTCCCAGAGTGATAAAGTTCGGTTACCGTTCCCCAAATACTGCGGGTTTTCTGCAACACTTCGACTTCGCCCTTAAGGCTACTCAGCCCCAGCAAACCACTGACCATACTCAGCATACCGCGAGCGCTGTCGCGCCCCGAGTCTTCATCGAAACGTTGAGCAACTTGCTCTATGCCCTGCTCGGTCAGCTTGGCCTTATCGATAGTGCCGCTAATGCTCAAAATAGGTTGAGTCACCCCAGGGATTAATAAAGCCAAAGATAAGAGAATGATAAAAATAGGAAATAATGATTTCATAGCACTGTTCATCCCATTGCCAGACTGGAGAAGACATTCAGTTTACGGTTTTTAGCGCAGGCTCTGCAATCGTTCACACCAGCCATCGACTTAGATGACCGGCATTAGAGACAAGATTTGAGGATTAATAGAAAGGCGTTGGATCGATATCCAATGAACTCGGTGACACGCCGCGCTCGATATACAACTCAGATTTTAATAAATCCACCATAGCGACATCTGTGTAACGTTTTACTTTTAAAGAATAAAAGCACTTTACGATCGGATGCAGTGCATCTCTGTCCTTCGAGGCCCAGACAATACCAATTCGGCCGTCCGATAATTCAACTAAGGAACCCACAGGGTAAACACCAATACAACGAATAAACTCATAGACCAATCCTTGATCTAAGTGAAATGGCGTCAGACTCAGTAAAATTTTAAAAGCTGCGGCAGGACTCATTGCCTCTTTGTAACAGCGCGTTGCAGTTAACGCATCGAAGATATCGACGATACAACTCATACGACCGTGGCGAGGGATTTCATCACCCTTCAAGCCCCTTGGATAACCACGGCCATCTAACTTTTCGTGGTGCATTAAGCAGATATCTTTACTGATCTGCGACAGACCAGTAGTTTCGTTCATAATTTCAAGCGCATACACTTGATGCAGCTTCATATGTTCGAACTCTTCTGGTGTCAGTTTACCCGGCTTGTGCAGCACTTTATTATCGACTTTAATCTTGCCAATATCGTGCAAAATCCCACCGACCGCCATTTGCCGCAGCATATCGCGATCCAGCTGTAGATATTTACCAAAGGTTACCAGCAGAAAGGCGACATTCACTGAATGTTCGAGTAGATAGGCATCTTTTGAACGGAGCGCAGACATACATTTAAGTGCATCAGCATCTAACATGACAGACTCAATCATGGTATCGGCTAACGCTTCGAAGGGCGCAACTTCGATGGCTTTGCCTTCGAAGGTTTCGGATAACACTTTACGAATAAGATCTTTCGCTTCGGTCAGCATGACCTTAGCTTGAGCTTGTTGCTTATCACGGCTCACTGGCGCTTTTCGATTGTCGGTTTGACTATCGTTGGTGGTTTTTTTCTTTAAACCGCAATGCTCTGCCGAACGCTCGGCGTCTACCCAAACAAATTTAATACCGCTTTTGGCCAGTTTTAAAATCGCATCCTTGTGCTTAATTTGTCCAGCATTTGCAATAGCAAGTTGACCTTTATCATTTTTGTCTATGGCACTGACAAACATACCTAATGTCAATTGCGACACAGGTAATTTGATAAGCTCAACTGATTCTGCCGACTCACTCATATCTACAACCCCAAGGATGATGTGCCCGAATAAAATATCAACTTAACCATACGACATAAAAGCGACCTACGCTCAAATGTTCTGTTGTTATTCTTGATTATTATAGAACAGACGTGAGGGGCATTCTAAGCCGCGCATTAGAAAATCACCATAGACTTTCTTGGTAAACAAAATGCCCTAAACAGGATGCGATGGAATAAGGGCCTAAGGCTCAAGCAAGACCCTTTCACACTCTCACTTTTTCAATAAATGCCTAAGGGCTAGGCATTCAAAACCGGCGACCATCACGCGCGAAAAGCTCACAACTACCCCACATAACGCTCAGCCATTTCAGTTGACTCTTCCACCAATAAACCATTACGTAAACTCAGTTGCCGTGATACAGCGCTGTGTTCAATACTTCTGTGACTGCTGAGCAAAATAGCGCAACCTTGAGAGCTTAACCGCTTCAGCAAGTACCACACTTTGCCGTAGTAATGCTTATCCATCCCCGCCAATGGATCGTCCAAAAGCAATACTTTAGGGCGTAAACAGGCGAGTGACGCTAAGGCAATCAAGTGCTGTTGGCCGTAGGATAATTTGTGGGGCGACAGCTGAGCTAAGCTAAATAAATCCAATTCATCCAACATCTGCGCTGCGCGTTCTTTGGGGAGATCAAAACGCCTAAGGCTAAACTGCATTTCGGCGAGCACGCTGGTCTCGAATAATTGCCTACTCGGCCTTTGCATCAGCAGTCCCAACTCAGCGCCATAAATCCCCAACTTAGGTCTTCTCCCGAGCACTTTAAGCGGAATACGCTGCCTAAAATTAAGTACGCCAGCTATGGTTTTCAGCAGACTCGTTTTACCTGAGCAGTTATCTCCCACTAAGGTCACTATCTCACCCGCCTGCAGTTGAAATCCCTGCGGACACGCAAATAATGTAGGACAAGCATCGAACCCAAAATCAAAGGCTTCGGCGCTGACCAAGACTTTACCTAAGTGCTCAAACTTAGGTTGATTTCGCCACGCAGGTGCCTCAACTTGCGGCGCATCGGTCACGGTATAGACGCCTTCGGATAGCTTGCCGGCCTCTAACTGCCAGTAATGCTGAATAATCTCAGCGAAGGCCGAGGCGTTATGTTCAACCAACACTAGCGCCATGCCATCTTGGATAAGATTGCGGAGCACGACCAGCAGCTCACTCACACCGTGATCATCGAGTTGCGCCCAAGGTTCATCGAGCAGTAGTAAATGCGGCTCGCACACCAGTTGGGCGGCAATCATTAAACGATATTTTTGACCGAGGGAAAGCGTGCTGACTTGGGTATCGAGGCGCAAATACAAGCCCACGCGCCGCAGTGCTAATTGCACTTTAGGTAGTATTTGCTCGGCGGGAATACCGAGGTTTTCTAAGGCGAAAGCCACCTCGGCACCAACAGTTTGCCTTAGTAGCTGAGTTTGTGGGTCTTGCATTACCAGACCCGTAACCAATTGAGGATAACGCCAGATGTCACCTTCATGCGGGCGATTTAACACGCCCGCCAGTAGGTTTAGCAGACTCGATTTTCCTGAGCCCGTAGGACCGCTCACGCAATGACATTGGCCAGTGCCAATAGCCAAGTTAACTTCCTGCAATACCGTCGGTAACTGGCTGCCATAGTTGAAGCTAACGCCTTCGAGATCTAAGAGTTTCATGCTATATCTGCCTATAAAGATCTAACGAACATCCTATGACAAGGCTTCACCCTAGTAGTCTTTTCATTCCCACGGCGAGTCATACGTTAATAGGCATCTAACTTGTCACGTAGAAAATTTAAGATGTGCCAGCTATTGTGGACCGCGATTATTCTGTCTCAACCGAAAAACGTTTAAAAACCAACCTAGATCGACTAATTACGACAAAGGGAAAGTACATTTAACGACTAAGAGACAAAATGTCCACCGAGGGTGACTTGCCCGACAAAAAGACCCACTCAAGTCACATTTTTTATCAGCGCAAAATGAGACTATGGCGAAAGTCACACGCTGGGGGCTTACATCTTGACACTCTCGACCTTGGCCTTTAATTTGAGCGAAAGATTCTTATTTACAGACTGAATCAACTAAAGGTAAATGACTTGAAAAAGAGTACATTAACCTGAGTCGAATTTATTAACGCTGACAGAGTGACCTTCAGCTTTCGCCTTTATCCCTTATCTTTACTTTGGAGTTCTATTTGCCCGCTCATGCCCTGTCTGAAGACCTTAAGTCTCTCATCGACAAACTCATTCAATTAAAGCAAGTTCCGCCGACGGAACCGATAGCGCAGTTGTCGCTTACAACTGTCGCTATGCCTTTAATTTCATGGTTGGCATCGCAGACACAATTTCCACGTATTTACTGGCATGGGCGTGACAGAATCGAAGAAGTCGCGGCGATTGGGGTATGTAAAGACTTCAAATTTGAAACCGGAATCAATGATCAGCAACTGGCCATGGCCTACCAAGAGCAGCGAGCCTTATCGACGAATCAGAATATTCGCTACTATGGCGGTGTTGCCTTCGATCGCACTATAGAGTCTTGGCCTGAGTTCGGTAATAGCCGCTTTATCCTGCCGCGCATTGAATTTAGACGCAGCGGTAGCAAGTTTAGTCTGTTAGTAAATCTTAATTTTGCCGAGAATGATCACCATAGCGAAATCGACAAGGCCATCGCCGCCATCGAAGCTGTGATGCCCGCTAAACCACTCTCACCACCGAAGAAAATCGTTCCTCTTGGCCGCAGTGACAAGCCCAATTTTGAACGCTGGAAAACCTTAGTCGAGCAAGTGGTGGATCCTAAGTTCAATCAAGATACCCCAAAAGTCGTGTTATCCCGCTTAACGCAACTTGAAGTCAACGAACCTATCGATCCTTGGATGGTGCTGGCTTGCTGGCAGGGACGTAATCCCAACAGCTTCCAATTTGGCTTCCAATTCAGTCCAGAACGCACCTTTATCTCTTGCTCACCAGAGCGTTTATTCCGCCGCCGTCAGCAGGAATTATTCACTGAGGCACTCGCAGGTACGACAGTTCGCGGCCTCAATCAAGAAGAAGATATTGCGCTGGCGAATGCCTTGCTAGAAGACAACAAAAATAGCGTTGAGAACCAACTCGTTCGCAGTCACATAGTGAATATGCTCACACCGCTGAGTAATTATGTTGGCGCCGATGAATTAGCGACCATCTTTAAACTGAATCATATTCAACATTTACATCGCGCAATTCGAGCCGAATTAAAACCGGGCGTGAATGATTTCCAACTGTTGCAAGCGCTGCATCCAACCCCTGCAGTGGGTGGCTTACCGCGGCATTCGGCATTGAACTTTATTCGTCAGCGTGAAGGTTATATTCGTGGCTGGTACGCTGGTGCCTGCGGTTATTTCAATAAATACGAGAGTGAGTTTTCAGTGGCAATCCGCAGTGCGTTGATCGAACCCGGTCGGATTAACCTATTTGCGGGGGCGGGAATTATTGCGGGTTCAGAGCCCGAAGCTGAGTGGCAAGAGCTTGAAAATAAACTCGCGACTATCATGTCGATTCTGTTCGAAATGTAATAAACCGAATAAATTTAAGGCCTATTCATCATCAGCCTTTCTTTTTTCAAGTATTTCAAGATAAAGCCTGTCCTGCTCTCCCGAATCGATTAAACGCTTATGTGCAAGGTCAAAATGTTGTTTCAGCATCTGGCCTTTTTCAGTGTTTGCAAAGGCAAAATAGGTTTCGGCCTTGAGTACGCCTTGAATAATCACAAAATTTTGTGGCGCCTTCAGCTTAGGCACATACATAAGCAAATTAGGTTTGTAATCCAACACGGCATCTATGCGTCCTGCGTTTAAGCTATTGAGCATAGTCAACATATCGCTGCTTTCTTCATAGTACATAGGTACAGGCGTCAGCATATTGTATCGATAGGCCAACATGGCCTGAACCCTTTTATGGGATAGACTTTCAAGCCCTGTCCAAGTCGCCGCTAACTCGGGGGTGACCGCTACATCGATAGAATCTACTTCAACCGTATTCTCAGTTAGCAGCGCCTTTTTAGTATCTCCCTTATAAACACTGAGGGTGATATCGGTACGATTGTGCTCAACAAGATATAAACTGCGGGCAAAGGGCATAAACTGCACCTTGAGTTGCCATTCTGGCTCGGGGAAAATCCGTTGGAGTAACTCGAAGTAGTAACCCGTTTCATCACGATTGGCAAAATCCTCCCACGAAGCCGTCGCCACATTGACAACTATCGGCTGGGCGGCATAGATGGATACAGGTAACATGGCTAAAAGTAAGCAAAAAATAGCAAAGAATCGTCTCATGGTTATCCTCCTTCGACGTACTCAAAGTGTAGAAGAGTTTTCATTCTATGCGTACATTTAAACAGCAGGCTTGCATCTTAAAACTCGGCCACTATAATGGCGACCCGATTTCGCCTCGCTGCGATCGGTAATGTTCGGTGATATTGTCGTAAACATAATAAATTGAAAATTAGCGGGTTCCCTCACCCCGCCCTACACAACTAAAAAGGCCACATATGTTAATGTTAACCACAGCGCAGCTTCGCCGCGCCTTATTCCTATTAGTAGGATTCCACATACTGATTATTTGCGTCAGCAACTACTTAGTACAATTGCCATTTCAGCTATTTGGTTACCACACAACTTGGGGCGCATTTAGCTTTCCATTCGTGTACTTAGCCACTGATCTCACGGTCCGTATTTTTGGCCAACAAGCCGCACGTAGCATCATACTCAAAGCTATGATTCCCGCTTTGATGATTTCCTACGTGATGGGAGTTGTGTTCCATCAAGGTAGCTTCCAAGGCGCTGACTCACTTGCAGAGTGGAATACCTTTGTGTTCCGAATCGCTTTCGCCAGCTTTGCCGCTTATTTGATTGGCCAGTTAATGGATATTAAGGTTTTTGCCCGTCTGCGAATGAGCCGCTCTTGGTGGGTCGCGCCTGCGGCATCGACCTTAGTGGGTAATCTGGTCGATACCTTAGTGTTTTTCAGCATCGCCTTTTACGCCTCTTCCGATAGCTTTATGGCGGCCAATTGGCCCGAAATCGCTACTGTCGATTACGGTTTTAAGCTGATCGTGAGCTTAGGTCTTTTCCTGCCTGCCTACGGGGTTTTGCTAAAAGTCTTACAAGACAAGATTTTGCGCACCAATCCGCAAGAGTCAATTTCCTGATTAACTCAACTGGCCAGACCTGTTATAATTTGACCAGTTAATAGCTCAGCCCTGCTCCTGTTAACGCGCGAGTGGGGCTGATTTTTTATGAGAGCAAGCAATGTATTCTATCGAAATAAAAGCAGAGTCAGGTTTGACTCCCGAGTTAACCACTCAGCTTATCCAACTTAGTCAACAAATCCCTGAACTCGATCGCCCCCTCACCAACGAAGTGCTAAATCAGCGCTTACAGGGCAAAAAGTGTTTGATCTTAGTTGCGTATGTGGAAGGTGAATTGGCAGGGTTTAAACTGGGTTACGAGCAAGAAGAGGCCATATTTTATAGTTGGTTAGGTGGCGTTGCCTCTGACTTTAGACGTTTAGGCTTAGCGCAGAGTCTACTCGAATATCAAGAAACCTGGGCATGCCGTCAAGGCTATAACCATATTCAGGTGAAAACGATGAACCGTTTCCCTGCGATGCTTAATTTGTTGATCAGTAATCAATATTTAATCACCGAGCTCAACGCCGATCCTAAAAGTTTAGTCGACCATAAACTGCATCTACGTAAGTCGATCTAAACTGTTAATGGATGAGAGCGAAACGATATTTGTAAAGATATGCACTTTTTTCAATAAATAGCTTGCAAACACAATTGAGAATGATTATCGTTAACGTGCGTTCCAAAACTCATCTTTAACAACGATGACTGGTAATCGACGTTGTTATGGAGCTCCTGAGTTTGCAAGCACGACATTGCTCACACACACTCTTTGTGGCCGGATTCATCATCCGGCTTTTTTTTTACCTAAAATTCGGTAATGCAAAGCCACATAAAGTAGAACCAACAACTGCAGCCATATTTTAAGGACAGGTAATCAATCGAATACAAGAAGCTGCCATATCTCACTCGGTAAAACTCATCGGTAAGCTAATCGGCAGACATGTCGCTGTAGTTGCCCGCAATATGTAAGCCCTCGTAGGGATTGTTTTGCTGATCTTCCTTCGCCTCATGGTACAAGCCTATGGTAAATAATGTGCCTTTACCTAAGGTTGAGCTCACTTCTATCGTGCCACCAATCCGCTTAATAATGCCGTAACTGAGCGAAAGCCCTAAACCAGTGCCATCCTTACGCGTGGTGTAAAAGGGGTCGAAAATCCGCCCTAGCTGCTCTGGTGCAATTCCAGAACCTTCATCTTCCACTTCGATTTTGACGCCAATCGGCATATCTTGCTGCACCCAGTCATAGGTTCGCACCCAAATCCGTCCTTTACCGTCCATCGCATGCGCCGCGTTTACCACCAGATTAATCAAGACTTGCAGCAGCTGCGGTCGATTAACCTGCACTGGACAACTGGCGCTTAACTCAGTGATCAAAACCACTTCTTGTTTCTGAATCGAATGCCGCACTAACACCAACATTTCTTCAATAATGGGGGTAATCGGATGCATTTCTAGCGGGGCGTTAAATTCGCCCGGACGACTGTACTGCAGCAGACTGCGGATAATAGTACTGATCCGTCCAACCTGTTGGATCACGAGATCAATTTCTTCTTTTACCACTTCAGCATTATCACCAAGTTCGTAGCGCAGTAACTCCATGTTGCCGAGGATAACGGCGGTCGGATTATTGATTTCGTGGGCAATACCTGCGGTTAATTCACCGAGTGCGGTGAGCTTCTCGTTAGTGACGAGCTGTTGACGCGTTTCATTCAGTAATGCCACGTTACGTTGCAACTCTAAAGTTTTGTCCTGCAAGCTGCGGGTACGCTCTTCGACCTTCATTTCAAGCTGCTCTGCCGCCGCTTGGATCTGGGCATTTCGGCGCTGCAGCAGATCGAGCATACTGTCGAACTGCTCGGCCAAGTTCGATAACTCGTTATCCCTATCTAACCCTAAAGCGCCGATACGAATATTACGCCCCGACTGTACTGCTTGCACAACATGGTGGATACGCTCGATCGGCTGCAACAAGCTATAGGCGCCGCGATAAACCAGCAAGCCCGACACCAGCAGCACCAACATTAGAATCGTGCCTAGCTCTATGATATTTAATAAATAATTATGGATAAAAGGCGACTCAGAAAAACCCGTATAGATCATGCCAACACGCTGGCCGCGAATATCTTCCAAGGGAGCATAAGCGGATATAAACCAATCATTAAACACAAAAGCGCGGTCGACCCATTGCTCGCCTTGGGTTAACACTTTTTCCTTAACTTCCTCCGACACTAAACTGCCCAGCGCGCGACCTTGCGTCTCGTTGCCCGTGGGATAGAAGTGCAATGGCACGTTAGTGGAGATACGGATGTTATCTAAGAAGATGGTCACAGTGCCAATGGAGCGCTCGGGCAAGGTGCCCTTGTCGTACACCAAATCACGAATGTGGTCGACAATCCGCGTGTCACGATTGAACAGGATGCCGCCATCCAGATACCAAGCCACTTTACCTTGCATATCAGGCACGGGTAGCAGACTACGGCTTAATAAACCGCGTTCTTCAACGGTTTTAGTCGGGCTCTGTGCCCGCAAGGTCGCGACAATCGGGATGCTCGCAGTGACCGCTAATTCTGGGTCGATGCGCGCTAAACGTTCGGGCGGTAGCACCATCAAGCCGGAATAAGGTAATAAACCATTTATCTTTGGGAGGATCTGACGTAAATCTGGGTCTGCGGCCGCTTCGGCAACAGTGACGAGACGCAAATAATCGAGGTTAAGCTGTTTTTTCTGTTCGAGGAGAAATACATCAAGACTGGCTCTGTGTACTACTTCGCCAGTTAATGCTTTACCACTGAAAAGTGGCCTGAAATCATTTTGAAACGTCCAAGACGTCACCACACGTTCGAGTTGTTTTTCTTGGCGTACTTGCACTTGCTGCAAGGTATTCTCGGCAACAGATAAGTCAGCTTTAACCTTCATAAACAGCTGCTTACCTGTATAACTGATATTCCAGTAAATAGTGATAAACACTAAACTCACCAGTGTCAGTAGAATAGGCAATAACGTCAGGATTAATATGCGATAGCGCACCTTGGCCTGCATTTGCTGCCAACTGACACCAAAAAAGTGAGTGAAGAATGACACCCTATGACTCCTGTTCGCCGCTGAACTCAAACCACTCTTTATACTTGCGATCTAAGGTCTTACGCGAAACACCTAAATCCCTCGCCGCGGCAGACTTATTGCCCGAATGTAAATCCACCACGCTAGTCACATGGTGTTTTTCAACTTCTTTTAATGGCCAATCCAATGGGTAACCCGATGTCGAGGAAGAGTCACTCTTGAGTTGTTGTTTCCAATATTCCGCAGGTGGCTTGCCCAGTAAAATACAGCGCTCAATCATATTGCGCAGCTCACGAATATTGCCCGGCCACTCATGTTGTTGCAGCTTCACCATGTCCTCATGGCTCCACACGACTTCTCTTACCCCTAATTCAGCCGCGAGTTGGCGGGTAAAGTGATGGGTTAACTCAACCACATCTTCGGGTCTGTCCCGTAATGGCGGGATTAAAATATCGAGCACATTCAGTCGATAATATAAGTCACGGCGGAAATTCCCCGCATCCACTTCATCAATCAAAGTGCGGTTGGTGGCCGCGATCACTCGCACATCAATGTTCACTTCTTTCTCGCTGCCCACTGGGCGAATCGCTTTTTGCTCTAACACTCTGAGCAATGCCGTTTGCATTTTCAGTGGCATTTCGCCAATTTCATCGAGGAAAATCGTCCCGCCCGAGGCAAAACTGAATAAACCTTCACGATTACCTTTGGCGCCAGTAAATGCGCCAGCGGTATGACCAAACAGTTCACTTTCGAGTAATTCAGGGGCGATAGAGCCACAGTTAACTGGGACAAAAGGTCCCTGACGTCCACTGAGTAAATGTAGTTGGCGTGCAACTAATTCCTTACCCGTACCCGACTCACCTTGGATCAGCACCACGGCATTGGTCGGCGCCACACGTTCGATAATATGTTTCACCGACTTCATGGCCTCACTGCTGCCAATTATGGTCGATGAGTAACCGATTGAAACCTCACGGCGCAACATCAAATTCTCGCGTTTAAGCAGGCGACGTTCGATACAACGATCGACCGCTGTCATCATCTGCTCAAGGTGGAAAGGTTTCATGATGAAGTCAGACGCACCCGCGCGCAGCGCGGTAATCGCCACTTCCATGTCAGCATAGCCAGTCATAAAAATGATGTCCGAACGACGACCCTGCTCATCCAACGCTTCATGCCATTCGATACCTGAGCGGCCTGGCAGGCGAATGTCGACGATCAGTAAATCGAAATGGCAGCGGCTACGGAGCTGCTCCGCATCTTCAATACTGCCTGCTGTTTCGACTAAGGCGAATTTCTTCGAGAGTGCCTTATTTAAAAAACTGCGCATTCCGGGTTCATCATCAACAATCAGTACCGATACTGCCGATGGAAGAGGCTTGAGGTTATTATCTATCTGGCTCATATTGTCTGCTTCTGGACATTTTGACTCATTTGCGACCAATTCTAGCACTGAAAATAGATGAATAGGTCACTATGAACCACAGGAAGTAGGTGCTGAGACAATTTGTCTGTAGAGTATTTGTTAAGCTTGGGATCAAGCTCACAAATTAGGTTAAGCTGTGAAGAAAATGACCGCATTCTCAGCTTGGCATCTAATTTGCTTTCAACCGAACGTATTACAATTTACGAGACCTTCCACTCAGTAGGCATTTGAGTTGGAATCCTATTTTTCGCCAAGGAGTACCCATGCTAAACATGAAATCTCATATTAAGTCACTACTGGGCCTGGTTGTTGCAGCCAGTATGTTCACCGTTTTACCCGCTCACTCGACTGAAGTTATCAAGTTAGCCACGACCACCAGCACTGAAAACTCAGGCCTATTAAAAGAACTGTTACCTAAGTTTGAAAGTGAATCTGGCTACAAGGTTCAAGTTATCGCCACTGGTACAGGCAAAGCCCTGAAACTGGGTGAGCAAGGTGACGTGGATTTAGTTATGACTCATGCGCCAAGTGCCGAAGCTAAATTCGTCGCCGACGGTTTTGGTGTTGAGCCCCGTGGCATCATGGAAAATGATTTCGTGGTACTGGGCCCTAAAAATGACCCAGCAAAAATCCGTGACAGCAAAAATGCCGAAGAAGCTTTCGCGAAAATTGCCAAATCAGGCGTACCTTTTATCTCCCGTGGTGACAATTCAGGCACTCACATCAAAGAGTTAGAAGTATGGAAAGCGGCAAGTGTGACACCCGATTTCAAAGGTTACACTTCAGTAGGTCAAGGCATGGGCAAAACCCTGCTAATGGCAAACGAAATGCAAGGTTATACTCTGTCTGACCGTGGTACTTTTGTAGCTTACAAAACTAAGCTAGATCTTGGTGTTGATTTCGATGGCGGCAAAACCTTAGCCAACCCATACCAAGTTATCCTGATCAACTCTGCTAAGTACCCAGATCTAAACCACAAAGGCGCTAAAGCGTTCAGTGACTGGTTGATCAGCAAAAAAGGTCAAAGCATGATCAATAACTTCAAAGTTGATGGCGAGCAATTGTTCAAGGCAACTTATAGCGAATGAGCGACGGCTGGCTAGCACTATTACTGCAGGCGTTAAGCCTGCTGTTTTCTTTAGACCCCGACGTTTGGTCCATCATTTCGATCTCGTTTTCGGTATCTTTCGCGGCGCTGCTCATCACGCTGGTGCCTTCTATGGTACTCGGCTTTGTGCTGGCGTTTGCGCCATTTCGCGGCAAATGGATAGTCACTAACTTAGTTCAAACTCTGCAATCTATCCCCACTGTGGTTATCGGTCTGCTGGTCTATTTACTGCTCACCCGCAATGGTCCACTGGGCGATCTAAAATGGTTATTCACCCAAGAAGGCATGATCCTCGGGCAAATGTTGATCTGCGCGCCCGTACTGATTGCGATGAGCCAAGCCGCCTTTACTAGCGTTGACCGTAGAGCATGGGAAACCTCACGCACTTTAGGTGCCTCTTGGTGCCGCGCAGTGTGGACAGTCTGCCGCGAGCTACGTATGCCCTTACTGCTGGCGATTGTCGCGGCGTTTAGTCGTATTCTGACCGAAGTGGGTTGTTCTATGATGGTCGGCGGTAATATTTTAAACGTAACCCGTAACATACCCACAGCTATCGCACTCGAAACCAGCAAAGGCGACTTCGCCCAAGCTATCGCCCTCGGGCTAGTGCTGCTAATCTTGGCCTTGATCCTCAACTTTGCCCTCGGTGGTTTACGCGGCAAAGCCATGCCAAGGAGCCATTAAGTAATGACTAAGGTCAAACTGATCGCCCGTGACTTAGAGATGTCCTTTGGTGCGCGCCTGTTATTCAAGGCCGACGCATTAGCGCTCTGCCAAGGGGATGTGATTTATCTGCAAGGCGACAACGGCACAGGTAAATCGACCTTGATGAAAATTCTTGCGGGCTTGATGGCGCCAACTAAGGGTAAAATTGAGACTGTGGGTTTTGCCAAAAATGCTTGGTGGCGACGCAATCCCTTATTAGGCAAAGCCGTTTATCTGCACCAACATCCTTATTTGTTCGACGGCACAGTGGAATATAATCTCACCTATGGGCTGAATTTCAGTTCAGAGACAAAAGCCAAGGCGAAACAACGTATTACTCAAGCGATTGAGATGGCGCAGCTAGGGTCGCTGCTACACGCTAGAGCCAGTAATCTCTCTGGCGGCGAAAGACAACGGCTCGCCATTGCGCGCGCTTGGATCCTACAACCTAAACTGTTAATGCTCGACGAACCGACCTCCAATATGGACAAGGATTCCCAAGAGCTAGTATTAAAAATGATCCAACAACTCAAACACGAAGGCACTGGTATGTTGTTGAGTAGTCATCAGAATTGCGCGTTAACCTCCATCTGCGAACAGCAATGGCACATAGAAGGTGAACGAGTGACGACCTCTTATCAACACCCAGAATCTTTGCCAGCACAGGAGTCTTTATATGTCATCGCAAATTGATGCCGTTATTCTCGCCGGTGGCATGGCGCGTCGCATGGGCGGCGACGATAAAGGTCTCGTCGAATTAAACGGCGAAGCCATGATTAAGCACACAATAGACAGAATAAAACCTCAGGTTAAGGAGATCCTGATCAACGCAAATCGCAACCAAACACGTTATGCTGAGTTCGGTTTTAAGGTGATAAGCGATGAACATACTGGTTTCCTCGGCCCTTTGGCGGGAATGATCACCGCAATGGGCCAAACGGATGCAGACTACTTATTGGTGGTGCCCTGCGACTGCCCACTGCTACCAACCGACCTTGTGCCGCGTATGTTGGCAGCGATTAAGGCTGAAGATGCGGAGATCGCCGTCGCCAGTGACGGTGAATATGAGCAACCCGTCGTCTTACTGTTAAAACCCAGCTTACGTAACTCGATGAAAGCGTTTCTTGAGGCGGGTGAGCGTAAAGTGGACTTTTGGTATGCCAAGCATCACTTTGTTGTGGAGTCTTTCGCCGACCAGCCCAATGCCTTTGTAAATGTGAATACGCCAGAACAAAAACAAAGACTGGCCATGGAAATTACCAAATAGCTAAGGCTCCAATAACCCAAATTAGAGGTGCAAATGAGTAACCCCTTCGTCAATCCGCTATCTATTCCCGTTCTCGGATTTTGTGCCTACAGTGGCACGGGGAAAACCACCTTACTCAAGCAATTGATCCCCGAATTAAATCAACGTGGTCTGCGCTTAGCCGTGATCAAACATGCGCACCATAATTTCGACGTAGATATTCCCGGCAAAGACAGTTACGAAATGCGTAAAGCGGGTGCGCGGCAAATGCTGGTCGCCTCCCACGTACGCTGGGCGCTGATGACAGAAGATGCACGCGATGGCGATCCTGAGTTAGTCCATTTGCTCAAGCAAATCGAAGCCGACAAAGTCGATATCGTCCTTGTCGAAGGCTTTAAAAAACTCGCCTTACCTAAAATTGAATTGCACCGCGCCGCCCACGGCAAACCTTTTATCTACACCCAAGATGAAAATATCCTCGCCATCGCCTGTTGCGATGACACTCAGCTGCCAAGCGACGCACTTCCAAGTGAGCTACACCGACTCGATCTCAACAATGTCAGCCAAATTGCCGACTTTGTCATTGAGTACGCCCAAAACTGGGAGGCGCCACTCCAATACCCGATTTCAGCCGTAGATGCCTGCGCCATAGGCGACAACAAAAACCTCAGCGTCAGCCAAGGTTTAGCGCAGATTTTATCCCATGTTTCCCCCGTGGCAGAAGTCGAAGAGATTGACTTAGACGCCTTAGATAACCGCGTACTGGCCAGCGACAGTATTTCTCCCGTCAACGTGCCGCAACAAACCAATTCGGCGATGGATGGCTACGCCTTTGTCTATCAAGACCCCATGCCTGCCACCTTAAAACGGGTAGGTGAGGTCCTTGCCGGTCATCAATATTCGGGCACGCTTAACGTCGGCGAAACCGTGCGAATCATGACGGGCGCGACTGTGCCCGTGGGTGCCGATACTGTGCAGCCCCGTGAACTAGCGAAAGAAGTCGACGGCAATGTTAGCTTCGACGGCCGTATTCTGGCTGGTCAACACGTTCGCCTCGCGGGAGAAGATATCGCCCAAGGCCAAGTTGCCCTCGCCAAAGCCACTCGCCTAAGCGCCGCCGAACAAGGTTTACTGGCTTCACTTGGGCTCAATCGTTTGAATGTTTATCGCCGCCCAACCGTTGCCGTCTTCTCCACCGGCGATGAAGTGAGCCAACCTGGCGAAGCACTCAAAGCCAGCTGCATCTATGACTCAAACCGCTTTACCATCAAAGCGATGGCGAAACGTCTTGGTTGTGATGTTATCGATTTAGGCATTATCGAAGATTCTGAAACCGCCCTCGAAGCGACGCTCGCTAAAGCCGCCACCCTTGCAGATGTTGTCATTAGCTCTGGCGGCGTGTCAGTCGGTGATGCAGATTACATTAAAACCGTACTGGCCCGCTTAGGCAAAATCGATTTCTGGCGAATTAGCATGCGTCCAGGTCGACCACTCGCCTTTGGCAAAATCGGTGATAGCTTATTCTTCGGGCTGCCGGGCAACCCAGTGGCGGTAATGGTCACTTTCCTGCAGTTTGTGCAGCCCGCTTTACGTAAATTGGCGGGTGAAGTGAACTGGCAAGCGCAGCTATTCCCTGCAATAAGCGATGAAACTCTGCGAAGTCGCCAAGGCCGCACCGAATTTATTCGCGGGATTTATCAGCTTGGCAAAGATGGACGCCTGCACGTGAGTAGCACGGGCAACCAAGGTTCCGGGATGTTAAGTTCAATGGTCAAAGGGAATTGTCTCATCATCATAGGCGATGATGCAGAAGCCGTGAATGCAGGTGAAACTGTGTTTATTCAACCCTTTGCGGATCTGCTTTAAGATCCAGTGAGTTTTTATGAGTCTAATGGTGGATTCCTTTGGCCGTAAGGTCGAATATTTACGGCTCTCAGTCACCGACCGCTGCGACTTTCGCTGTGTCTATTGCATGACGGAAGATCCCTGTTTTCTGCCAAAGGACCACGTACTCCACCTCGAAGAATTAGCTTGGATTGCCCAAGCCTTTACCGAGCTCGGTGTGACTAAAATTCGCCTGACTGGCGGCGAGCCCTTAGTTCGCACCGATTGCGATCAGCTAGTGAGTCTGCTTGGCAAACTGCCTGGGCTGACAGATTTGTCCATGACCACCAATGGTTCAAGGCTGACAAAATTCGCTAAGCCCATGTTTGCTGCAGGATTAAAGCGCCTCAATATCAGCCTAGATACCTTAAACCCCACATTGTTTACCCAGTTAACACGTAACGGCAAGTTAGACAGAGTCATCGACGGTATCGATGCCGCCATTGCGGCGGGCTTTGAACGTATCAAGATTAATGCGGTGATTTTAAAACAACAGAACGATAATGAAGTCATTGATTTAGTTGATTTCTGCCGTGACCGCCGTTTAGACATCGCCTTTATCGAAGAGATGCCACTTGGCGAAATGGATGAGCGTAAACGCGCCCGTCATTGCAGCAGCGATGAAGTCAAAGCCATCATAGAAAGCCACTATCCGCTGCAGCTATCTAACAAACGTACTGGCGGCCCAGCGCGGTATTACACTATGGCCGACAGCCCAATCCATATCGGTTTTATCTCACCCCACAGCCACAACTTCTGCCACGAATGCAATCGAGTACGCGTCACAGTCGAAGGCCAATTATTGCTGTGTTTGGGCAATGAGCATGCTGTTGATCTCAAAAGCATAGTCAGGGAATTTCCCGCAGATATTGAGAGACTTAAAGCCGCTATTCTCGCGGGCATTAACCTCAAGCCTAAGCAACACGACTTTGGCAATAATCAGGTACAAATCCTACGTTTTATGAACGCCACTGGCGGTTAAGCATCACCCCTCAATCGCTTAAGGGCTAGCATCTCAATTTGGCCGTGATAAACTCGAAGCATCACCCCATACTTAGCGTCACACATTTCTATGGCCTTAACTCGTAAGCAATGGAATAACGTCATTATTGTCGCCTGCGTCTTTATGGTCGCCGTGCTGACTTATATGGATAACAAGACCAATAATGTTCCGAGTGATGCTCAGCTGTTATTTGACGATAATGCGCCGCTTTCACAGCTGCAACTCGATGGAATGTGGCTGCACAAGCAAGCATCACAATGGGAGTGCGACACTAAAGTTCTCAACTGTGATGAATGGGCAAAGGCGTGGCAAACCATACGGGTGTCTCCCTTAACGGCGGCACCAGAAACCACAGATAATCCACAAGAATTAGTCATCCAGATTGCAGATATCCGCGATGCTCAGCTGTGGATCTATTTCCCCAATGAAGGCGCGTTAAAGTCACCCGCTGGCAATTGGTATTTAGTGCCTCCGAGTTTACGAGCTAAACTACAACCGATCCTCGATGCGAAACCCGCAGCTTAATGCCGCCCCATTTTACTTAAGATAAGAAAGAATCCATGCCGGAATTACCAGAAGTTGAAGTCACCCGTCAGGGTATTGCACCCTTCCTTGTCGAGCAAACCGTGGTTGATCTTGTGATCCGCAATGGTTCGCTGCGCTGGCCAGTACCTGACATCGCCAAACAAATTATCGGCCAAGTCATACGCCAAGTGCGTCGCCGTGCTAAGTACCTGTTAATCGACACTGATGCGGGCACTAGCATAGTGCATTTAGGCATGTCGGGGAGTTTACGGATTTTGCCCCACGATACCCCAGTGGAAAAACATGACCATATAGACTTAGTGCTCGCCAACGGCCGTATTTTACGTTTTAACGATCCTAGACGTTTCGGTGCTTGGCTATGGTGTGAACTCCCAGAAGAAGCCCATCCATTACTCGCCAAACTGGGGCCAGAGCCGCTGACCAATGCTTTTAATGTCACACAATTAGCGGCAGCTTTAGCGGGCAAGAAAAAGGCCATCAAACTCTGCCTGATGGATAATCATATCGTGGTGGGAGTGGGTAATATTTACGCCAATGAAGCCCTGTTTGCGGCGGGCATTCATCCTGAAGCCGAGGCAGGTAAAATCGATATCGAGCGCTTGACCGTTTTAGTCGCCGAAGTGAAGCAAATCTTAGCCCACGCCATTAAGCAAGGCGGCACTACGTTGAAAGACTTTACCAATGCCGATGGCAAGCCGGGCTACTTCGCCCAAAAGCTGCATGTCTATGGTCGCGGCGGTGAAACCTGCACCAGCTGCGGTAACCTACTGAGTGAGATCCGTTTAGGCCAACGCACCACAGTATTCTGTGGCATTTGCCAGACACGCTAACTATCACATTATTTATAAGCAAAATGCCAAGTATTGGCTTGGCATTATTGTTGTCATTAGATGTAAGCTACGATTAGAAGCGATACTCAAAACTGCTAAAGAGCGTGGCATTAGTATCGTTTTCTTGAACATCAAATTCCGATCTCGATACCGTTCCACCTAAACTCCACATGCCTTTCCATACAGGCATACGATAGGAAAACTCAAGCATCAACAAATCTTCCTTCGGTGGTTGTGGCGCCCAAGTGCTCGCCACATTAGTGCCATCTTTATTCAACTTCGCATAACGCAATAAAGAGGTAAAACCTCGGCTGTTACTAAATTGGCCGACTAATCCCACCACAAACGTTTGAGCATCGCTATCATAGGTTGAGCCTAAAGCACGGCCATAATAACGAGAACCACTAAGATAGACAGGATCTTCATAGAAGCAATTGGCACTATCGCCATCACATTTTACATAGGTGTCTGAATATTCCATAAACAGCTTAAACTGCTTACCCGATGTGCCAAAATGGGTGTCAATTCCCCAAAGTGAGCCGCAGTCGCTGCCATTCTCACAACTATGTTCGAGATATAATCCCACAGGAATATCCTGCAAAGAACTGCTATAACGCATATCGATACTTTGGGTTCTATGACCTGCATCATGGCGATCTTCTTGCGCGCAATCACTTGTACCATAGAGGCAAACTGAGTTGCTGGCAACCGAATCCCACCAAGAGTTGAAGTTACAATCTTGGCCCTCTCCACAAAATAATGTAGACCACGACAGACCCACTTCTAGTTGCTTAATCGGTCTTGCACTTAAGCGCATATCCCACTCAGCCGTTTTAGGCACAGCACGCTCGACTTCCGTTAAGCTAAATCCAGTTTTAAATGTCCAAGGACCAATCCACGATAACCATGGCGTTTCAAAGGCTGCAGCATTATTGCGGCTCAGTGTTAGCGACTGCATAGGACGAGCGTTATTAGATCGGTGCAATGCAGAGTCAAATCCAGGCCCCCACCACTGTTCAACCGAACCTAAGGTCGCAATCCAATTACCGAAAATGATGGCAAAATATGACTCATCGAGGCGAAAATTTTTATTATCTTGTGGATCATAGGTTTCTGCCACAGTCGCCTTATAGGCAACACGCGATCCTAAATACTCGTAGGAACCCAACACTTCACCTTTCTCGCGATAATTGGAGCCATAGTGTTGAAAACGAGCAGGATCGGTCGCGCCCGAGACTTTAACCCTCGCATTGCCGCGATTATCGACAGCATTTTGATAGTAAAAGTTAACCCGAGCAAAGGCTTGCACTAGACTAGGAGAAAGCAATTCAGGCTCTACTTTTGCTAAATCGCCGCCAATTCCTGACCACATCAAGGGATAAGTATTCACAGGAACAGTGATCACACCCGCATCGGCCAACGCTTGAATATCGGCTCGAAGATAAATGTCCGAGGCATCAACCCAAGGGGCAGCAGCAAGCATTGAAGAAAAAAATAGGCCAGAGGCAATGCTAGTAGCAAGGATCGTGGGGGTTAAAAAAGCCTTCATAACATCCTTTTAAGTATCATCGCGAGGCCACAATGCCTCAAAGTTAACACAAAACGCCTACGTAAAAAACGGCTAAAATCTAAGGTTTAGCCAGCTTAAGCTTTGCTGCTAATGCTTTCGCCACTTCTGAGTGAACAAATTGGCTCACATCGCCACCATGCAAAGCGACTTCCTTTACTAAGGTTGAGGAGATAAAGGAATTTTCCTCGGCAGGCGTTAAAAACACGCTTTCCAGATCTGGGCTCAATCGACGATTCATATTTGCTAGCTGGAATTCATATTCAAAGTCAGATACCGCACGTAAGCCACGCACTAGCACACTGGCCTTTTGCTCCTTGGCAAAATCCACCAGTAAACCCGAAAATCCAACCACTTCAACATTATCCAAATGAGCGGTGACACGATTTACCAGTTCAACCCGCTCTTCTAAGGTGAATCTTGGTTGCTTAGAAGGATTGGCTGCAATACCAATAATCACATGCTTAAACAGCTTAGCCGCTCGCTCAATCAAATCGGCATGACCATTGGTAATGGGATCAAACGTCCCAGGATAAATCGCTCTTGTGTGCATAGTAAAAGTACATCCCACCGCTATCATATATTCATTAAAGGCACCCAAGAAGATACCCTAAAACACGCTGCTAACTTAATTTACGCTTAAATGCCATCCACTTCCGCCGAAAACGATTTAACGATCGCATCCACTTCTGCGGATGAAATGAAACTAACTTACCGCCACGCTGAACACAAGTTATAGACAATAGTATCTCATTGAGAATGGCGATCACCTTAAGCTTTATCAGCTCTGGATTTTTACAACTCGCGTTATACCAGCCTTTACCTTGTTTGGTAGGAAACATATAAGTCGACAAATGGTTTTGTATTTCAGCACAGCTACGGGCAAACTCAATCTTGCCATGATTGACTAGAATCGACGCTTTAAAATCATCATCGCAACCAATCTTATCGAACGGTAGTAATAGCCCGATATCCTTCATATGTACTGCCAATAAATAAGACGCAATCCACGCATCACCCGTCACCTGGTTTAACTGAATGGTCTGTTTAAAATGCTTTATATCGCCCACTACCTCACCAAAGCTAGCGCAATTAATAGCCTGACTAATAAATTTCACATTAAGGGATGAAAACGGCCAATGGTGGCAAAAAGTATCATTAGCAAAAATCAGTACATCATCATCTGCTATATTAATCTGCTGTCGAACATGGGCAAGCCCTTCGTCCCAAGCAGAAAACTCCCAACCTTTATTACTGCCTTCAAGCTCAAAATCAATAAAGTGATCATATTGAGTGGTTTGCGTACGCGCCTCAACCGTATTGTATACAACGCAGATTTTAACTTTGTCGGAAATTTTTGACAGAATATCGGCACTGTACTTAAGTGCGCTTTCCTTGTAATGCGAATAATAACTCACAAGAATTACTATCGCTTGGCGTTTTCGATCATACATTTACAGTAAACCTCGACGAACTAAAATGTAAAAGCATCGGCAAATGCCGTCCCCATCTTATCTTTAGCAGACAATATGGGAGGGACAGTTATCGGCCAAGCTATTGCTAACTCGGGATCATCCCAAGCAATACTCTGTTCAGAGGCTGGATGGTAGTAATCGGTACATTTATACACAAATTCAGCTTCATCACTCGTGACATAAAAACCATGGGCAAAGCCTGCAGGAATCCACAACTGTCTTTTATTTTCTGCGGATAAGTAAACACCAACCCAGTGGCCAAAAGTCGGGGAATTATTACGCAAATCAACTGCCACATCGAAGACTTCACCCGAGGTAACTCGTACAAGTTTGCCTTGAGTTTGCTCAGTCTGATAATGCAAACCGCGCAGTATCCCTTTACAAGACTTCGAATGATTATCCTGCACAAATAGGCAGTCGGCGACCTTTTGTTGGAAATCTCTCTGACTCCAAGTCTCCATAAAAAAGCCACGTTCATCACCGAAAACTTGAGGCTCGATAATTTTCACATCTACAATGTTAGTTTCTATAATATTCATGGTCTTACTACTATAAATAGGCCTTAATGTCTTTAAACGCCAATCGCCAATCACTCGCATAAACACCTAGGTTTGTTGCAATTTTTGTACAATTCAACCGTGAATTTAAGGGTCTTTTAGCGGCAGTGGGGTACTCAGATGTAGTAATAGGCTTAACCTTAATGTGCGTATTTAGACACCGTTGGGCATAGGCCTCGTCAAAAATATACTGTGCAAATTCATGCCAAGAAACGTAGGGTGAGCCACTAAAATGATAGATACCCCAAGGACATTCATGCTCCATTGAGCGTTTTGCCATAGCGATCAGCGTGTCGGCAATATCACCCGCATAAGTGGGACTCCCAAATTGATCACAGACAACACGAATATCCGACCGTTCACGACCAATACGCAACATCGTTTTGACAAAATTAGCCCCAGTCTCGCCAAAAACCCATGAAGTTCTCAAAACAAAATGCTGAGGATTAGTATTTATAACAGCTTGTTCACCCGCCAGCTTGGTTTCACCGTAAACACTTTGAGGATCGACTGTATCTGACTCAATATAAGGAACTTTTGCATCACCAGAAAACACATAATCGGTAGAAACGTGGATCATAGTGGCTTTAATCTTATTGGCCGCAACAGCTAAATAAAGGGGCCCCAAGTGATTTACACGCTTTGCATTAAGTTCATCTTGCTCCGCCCGATCCACCGCAGTATAAGCGGCGGCATTGATCACAACATCAGGGCGAAAACGTTCAATGCAAGCATTTACGGCCAACTCATCGGTGATATCCAGCAAGTGTCGATCCACTGCTAATAATTCCACGTAGGTATTAATGCCGCTGCTCAGTTTCTCAACCAATTGACTACCGACTTGTCCTTTGGCACCGGTGACGAGTATCTTCATCAGCTTATTTACCCACAATGAATTGAACTATATAAAAAAGCATCGGACTATCGCTTATCCATAAGTGAGACTAAATAGCGGCCATAGTCATTTTTTAACATAGGTTGAGCAAGCGCAATCAATTCAGCATCACTCAACCAGCCATTTCGCCATGCTATTTCTTCTAAGCATGCCACTTTTAGGCCTTGAACATTTTCAATTGTCTGCACAAAAGAAGAAGCCTGATGTAGACTTTCATGCGTACCAGTATCGAGCCAAGCAAAACCACGCCCAAGAATTTCAACGTTTAAACTGCCAGCATTAAGATATGTTTGATTCACATCAGTAATTTCAAGCTCACCACGGGCTGATGGCTTGATACTTTTAGCGATATCGATGACCGAATTATCATAAAAATATAGTCCCGTCACAGCCCAATTTGATTTAGGTGTAGTTGGTTTTTCTTCAATACTAATGGCGCGATAATCTTGGTCAAACTCCACAACACCGAAACGCTCGGGATCTCTTACGTAATAGCCGAATACCGTAGCTCCAGTAGGTCGACTCGCTACCTGTCTGAGGGTTTTACTAAAAGATTGGCCATAAAAGATATTGTCGCCAAGTACCAAACAAACACTATCATTACCAATAAAATCTTCAGCAATAATAAATGCTTGCGCTAAGCCATCGGGACTCTCTTGAATTGCATAGGAAATATGGATACCAAAGTCGCGGCCATCACCCAATAATCGCTGGAAACTCGCATTATCTTCCGGCGTAGTGATCACTAATACATCACGGATTCCTGCTAGCATAAGTGTCGACAATGGATAATAGATCATGGGCTTATCATAAACAGGCAATAGCTGTTTAGAGACACCTCGAGTGATAGGATATAAACGACTACCAGAACCACCCGCAAGAATAATACCTTTCATTAAATATCCTAGATGTTAGAGCTTAGCTTTCAAGCCACGGCAAAATGACTGAAACCTAAAATCATATTAACTTTATTGAGTGAAA
Source organism: Shewanella sp. SP1S1-7 (assembly GCF_031932105.1). Taxonomy (NCBI): domain Bacteria; kingdom Pseudomonadati; phylum Pseudomonadota; class Gammaproteobacteria; order Alteromonadales; family Shewanellaceae; genus Shewanella; species Shewanella sp. SP1S1-7. The sequence goes on along the minus strand of NZ_JAUOEU010000004.1, from coordinate 15,953 downwards.
TGGTTACACACCTAAACGTTCACGCTGATATGAACCATCAAGCACATGTTGGCACCAAGATTGATTGGCGAGGTACCATTCAACCGTTTTACGAATACCTGAATGGAAAGTCTCTTCAGGATGCCAGTCTAATTCTGACGCAATCTTAGACGCATCAATAGCATAACGCAGATCATGCCCAGGCCTATCATCAACATAGGTAATGAGATCACTATAACGATTTACGCCGTTAGGTTTTGTCGGCGCCAACTCTTCCAATAACTCACAAATAGCCATCACAACATCGATATTTTTCTGCTCGTTATGCCCACCGATATTATAAGTCTCACCAATAACGCCCTGAGTCACGACTCGATAAAGTGCGCGGGCATGATCTTCCACATATAACCAGTCACGGATCTGTTGGCCGTTACCATAGACAGGTAAAGCCTTGCCTTCCAAAGCATTCAAGATCATCAAGGGAATAAGCTTCTCGGGGAAATGGAAGGGCCCATAGTTATTCGAACAATTTGTGACAATAACTGGCAAGCCGTAAGTGCGATGCCAGGCACGCACTAAATGATCGCTCGACGCCTTAGAGGCAGAATACGGACTACTGGGCGCATAAGATGTCGTCTCAGTGAAAAGATCCGTCATATTAGGCAAATCACCAAACACTTCGTCGGTAGAAATATGGTGAAATCTAAACCGTGACTGTCGCTCAGCATCGAGTCCACGCCAATAATGACGAGCCGTTTCCAGCAACTGATATGTGCCTATAATATTGGTTTCAATAAAAGCGGCAGGACCATCGATCGAACGATCGACATGACTTTCAGCAGCAAGATGCATAACAACATCAGGTTGATGAGCAGAAAATACACGGTCTAACTCTGCTCTGTCACAAATATCAACTTTTTCAAATTGATAGCTTGGATTCGATTCAACGCCAGCCAGAGATTCTAAGTTACCCGCATAGGTCAATTTATCGAGATTCACGATCGAGTCTTCGGTGTTACTTAAGATATACCGGATCAATGCTGAACCAATAAACCCTGCACCACCCGTTACTAAGATCTTCATTCCAACCTCAAAAAATTATCACAAAAATTATGAGGTTTATGATATCAAACCACTCATTAAAAGATATATGCAGCGACCACAGAAGGCAGAGTATGAGCAAATTTCACACTCCAAAATGGACACAAAGTAAACTCAAATCAAATTGAGCTTATTCACACATCAGATAATCAGATGTATTTTTACTCGCTCATATTCTCGCCTTGTTGCACTATCTATCTGTATTTATCTTCTATCTTTTTAGTATGCTATGCATTTTTGACTTAAATCGTCTAAAGGCAACATTAAAATCTTTACGCCACTTAGCTATATTAGTTTTATATCGAATGCCTCGATGATAACCTATATGCCTAACACTACCTTCAGGGAAGATTGCAGCTTTAAATCCTAGCTCATAGTATTTATTACCAGTACCACTTTCACTGGCATATTGGGCGATTGGTGCAATAATCTGATAATCAGCTAAACGTCTTAAACCTGGATTTAAAGTAAAACCATGCCAATAGACACCATGAAGTAAGTCATTTGTATGCATTATTTGATACTTTAACGACTCATCGGTAGGACAAGTATATAACTCAGGCAACACTGAATGCCCATTAGTATCACTTGTTTCACGCAGCCAAACGGTTACAACTTTCTCATCTGAAAGTAACACTTTAAGCGAGTTTTCAACAAACCCTGAACGATAAAACTCCCAATCATCTTCACAATGAAAAATATATTCAGAAGTGACTAATGAATAGGCTTTGTCGATACTTTTCATTTGTCCTAATTGAGGTTCATTATGAACCAGAGTAAATTCAACCCCTTTGAACTTACTGAGTGTTTTTTCAAGTTTTTCACGATTGTGGCTATCTTCTATAACAATATATTGTGATATAGGATAAGTATTATACTTTAAAAAACTTTCAATTGTTTTTTCAAGTAAGTCAAAACGATTACAACTCGTGATAACTAGTGAAACTGTGCTATTACTCATAACTATTCCTCACAACAGGTCCATCATAAATTAAAACCTCTCCAACCGCTTCATAACGCATTCATCTAAATCAATACCATTTAAATCCTGAAAAAGCTGGTGTAAGCGGGTAATTCTTAATGGTGGATTTCTTTTAAATAATACATAAATGATAGTATTGAATGTTTTTCGTGTTCGTAACCAATACTCAATAACGTTATGATATTTTCGTAGATTCTTTATAGAATCTTCGCTAATAAAGTCATCTAAACTAACAACGTCTGAATTTGAAGCATATTGCTGCATAACCTCATCACGCTTTTTTGGCTCCAAATTTAAAAATCCATAACCATTTTTCAAATGCTTTAGGTGAAAATACATTATCCCCATATATTTTTTTTCAATTTTCCTACCAACAAATCTAAATGCCTCAACATTTTTTTCTTGTGAGAAGTAGATATCTGAAGAAACAGGAAAGTACATATGATCCCCAGTACCAACTAGAGGTTCTCTTTTATAAACCCCTAATTTAGCATTCGTATCTAAAGCTAAATTCACACCGGAGAATGTATATATTTTATTAACACCCAATAACATATCACGTCTAATTTCCGTTATTACTGGAGTCAGATTTTTGTCGATAGCAACATGATCATCGTCTAATTTTGTTGCTATTTTATAGCTAGCTTTTGAAAGAGCATAATTATAAAAATTTGCCAAACTATGAACATTATCTGTTACGCAGCTATTATGTTCATCTGAAAAAATAGGATGTACTTTAGGTAAATATTCAAAAATCTTTATTTTTTCAGGGTATTTCTCTTTTAATTCATTTAATATTTCAGCAGTGTTATCTGCACAATCATTATAACAGGCAACAATCTCATCATAATAAAGTAAATGAGACTCAATACTAAGTCTTAAAAATTCTGCACCATTTTTTATACGAAGAATGGCACTTATACCTGGTAATCTTGGTTTATCCAAACTAGTCAAATCGACGATAAAGTCACAATAATCACACACATTTTCATTAACACTCATAACTTGAGAGCCTCTAAATTCTTTAAAAAGAATAAATTTAAGATTTTCCCTTAAAACTTAATCCACTGTTCTAACTGCTTTATCACAAGCTCAAGTCCATCCAATTTAGAATCTTTATTTAAACTTGTTGCCAATCGCATAATACCATCGGAAGATAATAACTGCTTAATATTACCATTAAGCGTATCAAGCTCAATCTCACAGCCAAAAGCAACATTTGCAGATATACATTTTTCAATTCGTGGCGGCTGATCCTTCGATACAGGAACCGCTAATGTCGGTTTGTGCAGCGCTATCGCTTGTAATAAAGTATCTCCACCGCTCAATACGGCAGCCTTAGCCGCGGCCAAAATATTAATAAATTGCTGATTATTCAATTGAGGAATAACAACTACCCCCTCAAGCTCAGGCAGAGGATTTGGATAATTAGGGCCAAAAACCATGACACTTGTTATGCCAGATGCTTTATAGCTTTCATGAGCGGCCTGAGCAAAAATATCTGCGGCTAATTCGCCATTTACCTTGTGCCCACCAGAACCCGCATTAAATAATACAAACTCATTTTGCGTTAGCTGATATTGCGCTAATAATGCCGCTTGAGTGCTTGCATCGGGCTGAGTAAAGACAGGACCTATATTCAAAGGCGCGGGTTTATTAATGAGTTTCAGCTTCAGGCGATCTAACCAACTGATAGGACCGATCACAAATTCTGGTTGCACGACCCAATGACAATCCGTCACTAAAGCGCGGCCAATTTTCATTCCACGGCTACGCTTACGCTTGTGCTGGCTGAGAAATATGACCTTAGCGCCGAGTTTATGGGCATGGACTAACTGTGATTTACGCCCAGAAGCATCGAACAATACTATATCGGGCAGGTAATCAGACATGATTTGATTCACCGCTTTGACTTGTTTAGTCGGCGTATCTTCAAGTAGCACTGCCGGATAAGGGCATTGAGCCGCATAGGGTGCTTGTTCACTTAAAATAAACTTTATCTCGGCATTCGGCCAAGTTCTTTTCACCTCATCGGCAATGATCATTGAGCGCATATACTCACCTATGCCCTCAGCCGATGAGACTGGGATAAACAAGAACTTAGGGGCTTTTTGAGGAGCCATAATTAACCTTTAATCCAAATAAATTTATTCTGAAGTTTTAGTGTCATACGCCACCAGATCAAACTTCTCAATCACAGCTTCAACACTAATCAATGACATTAGATGCTCGCCTTTAGCGCGAGTTCCCCACTTAATTTGTCCACTATGCTGCAACCTGATGGCCTCATCATAGGCGCTCGCCACATATTGCTGCGATAAATACGGACCCGTGCGCCCGGGATTGGAATGGGCATATAAACCAATGACTGGCGTGCCTTGGGTCACCGCCATATGCGCAGGACCGGTATCTGGCGCTAACACTAAACTGGCGCGTTTTAGCAGCGCTAAGAGTTGAGTCAGACTGGTTTTGCCCACTAAATTATCGATTTTAGAAGGGCAAGCCTGCAAGATTTGCTCGGCTAAATCCTTCTCAAGCTGAGTTGGGCCACCGCACAGCATGACTCTAAACCCTTTAGCAATCGCATGACTCGCGACGGCAGCATAACGCTCGGGCAACCAGTTACGTTCAGCCTTACTCGCGGCAGCGCAAATGATAAAGACTTTTTCATTATCTTTAATCTGCGTCTGGGCAAATTCAGTATCCGCAATGGGTACAGGAATATGCCATTGGGGAGTGAGATCCTTGACGCCAATCGCCTTAGCGAAGCCCATAAATCCTTCGAGCACATGGGGCTTGGCCAAGGGCTCAACCCTACGATTCGTCACTAGCCACTGGCCTTCTTTAGCGCGGGCACGATCAAAACCTATGCGCACCTTTGCCGAAATGGCTAATGAAGCCAAGGTTGCACGTAGCGCAACCTGCATATGCAGCAGCACGTCAAAACGTCGGCCTTTTAAGGCCTTACGCAAATTAAAATAGCTGCGCCATCCTTGAGATTTATCGAAAATAACAAACTCAATACCAGGTAAATGCTTCAACAATTGATATTCGAGTTTACCGATCACCCATGTGATTTTGAGCTCGGGGTATTGCCGCTGAATCGCCTGCACCATAGCCACGGCATGACAGACGTCACCGATAGCGGATAAGCGCAGCAAACAAAGGGAATTCATGGTATTGGGATTTAAACTCATTGGGATTGAAGCTAAAAGCTCTTAAGGTTATTTGGCGCAAGCTAAGGATCTTAATGTAGAATGGTCCTAGGTGCCACGCTTAAGTCAACAAATCTCCCATGAATGCTCAGATACAGCTCATAAAAACCGCCCAAGGTCACATGGCGCTTTGCCAAGATACACCAACAGATATCGATCCCGCGTGGTTCTCGGTGGATTTTTGGCGAGCTAAAAATGCTGTCGTCGGTTCATCAAAAGGCCGCTACACCACTTGGTTTGTGGCATTTGAGCACAGTCATTGGGTATTGCGGCATTATTGGCGTGGCGGCTTAATGGAGAAATTCAGCAAAGACGCTTACGTTTATACTGGCCTCGAAAATACCCGCGCCATGGGTGAGTTACGCTTATTAAACATTTTGTATCACGAAAATTTTGCCGTACCTAAGCCGATTGCCGCCAACATAGTACGCGATGGATTATTTTACCGCGCCGATATCATTATCGAACGGGTCGAAGGCGCCGAAGATTTAGTCGCTAAACTCAGCAAAGGGATAATAAGCACTGAGCAATGGCAGGCGTTGGGAGCAACTATCGCCCAATTCCACCTGCGCGGTGTATACCACGCCGATCTCAATGCCAAAAATATTCTGTTCCAGCCTGCGCAAACTGCACCCATAACGCCAGAGCGCTTTTATCTTATCGATTTCGACCGCGGTGAGTTAAAAACACCGAGCCCGCAATGGCAGCAATCGAATCTAGACAGACTGTTACGCTCCTTTAATAAAGAACAAGGCAAACTGCCAAACCTTGCCTTCACTGCCGATAACTGGTCATCACTGCTGCTGGGCTACCAAGCGGCGATGCAAAGCGCCTGAACCACTAAATAAATTATCTTGTTGAATTAATTGATTAATGATTGCGCGAGAAGAAATTGTCGTTGCAAGGCACCGCGATTTGCCTCAACCACTGCCAATCCCGCGTTTGCTGCCAGCTGGCGCAACTCAGGTTTCGCAAAATAGGCAATCAAGTTAGCCGCCAGTTCATCCGACGAAGTGACAACCCTTAACCCACCAGCATCCGCCAACATCTGCGTAATTTGGGCAAAGTCCCAATGGTTCGGCCCCACCATAACAGGCACGCCCATAGCGACTGGCTCCAAGGGATTATGGCCACCATTATTGATCAGCGTGCCACCGACAAAGGCTTGGTCCGCCGCGCCGTAAAAAGTCAGAAGTTCACCCATGGTATCGCCCACCAGCACTTGAGTCGTTGCCGTCACAGGAAGATTACTGCTGCGACGAATTAATTCAAAACCTTGGCTGGCAACAACCTCAGCAACGGCAGAAAACTGCTCAGGATGACGCGGCGCAATAATCAGCAAGGCATCGGGCCACAGAGCCAATAATTTCCTATGGGCGGCGAGCATGGCGTCAAATTCTCCAGGATGCACACTGCCAGCAACCCAAATCGGCGAGGTTTCACGCCCCCAAGCCTGACGCAACTGCTTGGCATTAGCTAAACGCTCAGGCGTAATACTGAGATCAAATTTCAAGCTACCGCATACTGTCACTCTGTCCGGCGATACTCCTAACTCGATAAAACGTTGCGCTTCTACTTGAGTCTGCACCGCAATAACATCGAGTCGTTGCAACATAGGCCGATTGAGTGTTGGATGCTTAGCATATTGCGCCGCCGACTTGGCCGACAGGCGTGCATTAGCTAACATCAAACGCACACCGCGTTTGGCAGCAACAGCAACTAAGTTAGGCCACAGCTCAGTTTCCATAATCACGCACCACTTGGGCGAGACTTGGCGCAAGAAACGCCGCACACACCAAGGTAAGTCAAAGGGCAAATAACAATGTTGCACTGAGTCACCAAAGGCTTTGCGCACCTGCGCAGACCCAGTTGGACTGGTTGTGGTAACCGTAATGCTTAGCTCAGGGTGTGATTGCATAATCAAACGGATCAAGGGAATTGCCGCGAGCGTTTCCCCCATAGACACAGAATGGATCAGTAAATCCGTCGATTTTAGTCGGGTTAATCCAAAACGCTCCCCCCAACGACCACGGTAATCAGGGCTTTTGATAGCACGAAATGCTAAATAGACGATTAGCAAAGGGGATAATAAATATAAGATCGTGGAATAGAGAAAACGATTCATTAAAAACGTGCTTATGAGTTTTGCCTGATGAATGGCGGCAATGTTAGCATATGCACCAAATTAGGGATAATTTACCAGCAGTATGGCGGTCGTTGGTTAACTCTATCTATGATGTGGCGTTCACTAGCAATTTGGATAACTTATGAAAACCCGCGACAAAATAATCTATGCCAGTCTTGAACTGTTCAACGAGCATGGCGAAAGAAACATCACCACCAATCACATTGCCGCTCACTTAAATATGAGTCCCGGGAATCTTTATTACCATTTTCGCAATAAAGAAGACATTATCCGCTGTATTTTCAGCTTATATGAGAATCATCTCGAATCGGGTTTCCAACCCTATGAAGATAAGCAAGTGGATGTGGAACTGTTAATCGGCTACTTCGATGCGATGTTCTATACCCTGTGGCAATTCCGCTTCATGTACGCCAACCTTGCGGATATTCTCGCTCGCGATGAAGAGCTAAAAAAACGTTATTTGCATGCACAGCAACAAGTTTTAACGCGTTCTAGCCATGTGCTGCATAAACTTAAGCAAGATGGCTTTTTACACTTAGAGAGCGACAAAATCACGCCACTGGCGGATACCATCAAGATGATCGTCAGCTTTTGGATTGGTTACCAACTCACGCAATCCAGCACGTCGACCATCACTAAAGCGACGCTCTATGAAGGTGTGTTGAGGGTACTGATGATTTTCAAAGCCTATGCAACCCCGACATCCGTCGCGACTTTTACTCGCCTAGAGCAACATTACCACGCGCTAGCGAGTCAAGAATCCCTCTAACATCATCCCAAACACCTTTGTTGGGAACTCGCATTCGGTACTGGACTCAAAGCAATTATAGTACTGAGTGCGAGCCCGTTTTTCGCTCTACATTCCTTAAAAGAAGACTCAGCCAAACAGTGGCAAACTTATGTTGCACATTAGTTTTTATAATGTAAAAACAACTTTAGCCCTAAACTAGTTTATCTTGCGAACCTGCATGAAAAAAAGGCTGTAGGCCGATTAGGTTTAGAGTTAGAATGCCGCCACTCCCAAAATCAGAATAAAGTTAACTAAGGAGATATCAGGTGGCCTCTACCTCATTCTACGCACAGATTAATCAACAGCTTGCAGACATCAAAGCCGAAGGCTTATATAAAAGCGAGCGTGTTATTGCCTCACCGCAACAGACAGCCATTCAAGTTAATCAGCAAGAAGTTATTAACTTTTGCGCGAATAATTACCTAGGCTTAGCGAATCACCCAGAGCTAATCAAAGCCGCCCAACAGGGCTTAGACAGCCACGGCTTTGGTATGGCGTCAGTGCGCTTTATTTGCGGTACCCAAGATATCCATAAAAAGCTAGAAGCTAGCCTGAGCGAATTCCTCGGCACTGAAGACACCATTCTTTACTCTTCATGTTTTGATGCTAACGCCGGTTTATTCGAAACCTTGTTAGATGCTGAAGACGCGATTATTTCCGATGCGCTAAACCATGCTTCTATCATCGACGGTGTACGTTTATGTAAAGCCAAGCGTTTCCGCTATGCCAACAACGACATGGCCGATTTAGAAACTCAGTTGATCGCCGCGAAAGAAGCAGGCGCCCGTAATATCTTGATCGCCACCGACGGCGTATTTTCGATGGACGGCGTGATTGCTAATCTGCAAGGCGTATGTGATTTAGCAGATAAATACGGCGCACTGGTGATGGTCGATGACTCTCACGCGGTAGGCTTTATCGGCGCAAACGGCCGTGGCACCCACGAATATTGCAATGTGATGGACAGAGTCGACATCATCACAGGCACCTTAGGCAAAGCACTAGGCGGCGCATCGGGCGGTTTCACTTCGGGTAAAAAAGAAGTCATCGACTGGTTACGCCAGCGTTCACGTCCTTACCTGTTCTCTAACTCATTAGCGCCGTCAATCGTGACTGCGTCTATCCATGTGTTAGAAATGCTGAAATCAGGCCAAGCCCTGCGCGAAGCCGTATGGGAAAACAGCCGTTATTTCCGTGAGCAAATGTCAGCAGCTGGCTTTACCTTAGGCGGCGCCGACCACGCGATTATCCCTGTGATGATTGGCGATGCGAAACTGGCGGGCGACTTTGCTAACCGCTTATTAGCAGAACATATTTATGTTATTGGCTTCTCGTTCCCAGTAGTTCCTAAGGGACAAGCCCGTATCCGTACGCAAATGTCAGCGGCACATACCCGTGAGCAACTCGACAAAGCGATCTCCGCCTTTACCCGTATTGCCAAAGAAATGGGCATTATTTAGGACTTAAGACAATGAAAGCACTAAGCAAGTTAAAAGCCGAAAAAGGTATTTGGTTAGTCGATGCGCCTAAGCCAGTAATGGGCCACAACGATCTGCTGATCAAAATTAAAAAAACGGCGATTTGTGGCACCGACATGCACATCTACAACTGGGACGAGTGGTCACAAAAAACCATTCCAGTCCCTATGGTTGTTGGCCATGAATATGTAGGCGAAGTGGTTGATATCGGCCAAGAAGTGCGTGGTTTTAAGATTGGCGACCGCGTGTCTGGCGAAGGCCATATCACCTGCGGCCACTGCCGTAACTGCCGCGCGGGCCGCACCCATTTATGCCGTAACACTTCAGGTGTCGGTGTAAACCGTGAAGGTTCATTCGCGGAATATTTAGTGATTCCCGCCTTTAACGCCTTTAAAATCCCTGATGACATCAGCGATGATTTAGCGTCAATCTTCGACCCATTTGGTAACGCTGTACACACAGCATTATCCTTCGATTTAGTCGGTGAAGACGTATTGATCACAGGCGCAGGCCCAATCGGCATTATGGCTGCGGCAGTATGTCGTCACGTAGGTGCGCGCCATGTGGTGATCACCGACGTTAACGAATACCGCTTAGAGCTGGCCCGAAAAATGGGTGCGACTCGCGCAGTGAACGTGTCTAAAGAAAGCCTGAAAGACGTGATGAAAGAACTGGGCATGACCGAAGGTTTCGACGTCGGTTTAGAAATGTCTGGCGTACCATCAGCCTTCCACGCCATGTTAGATACCATGAACCACGGCGGCAAAGTCGCTATGCTGGGTATTCCTGGTGGCGAAATGGCGATTGACTGGAGCAAAGTGATCTTCAAAGGTTTGGTCATTAAAGGCATCTACGGCCGCGAAATGTTCGAAACTTGGTACAAGATGGCGAGCCTTATCCAATCAGGCTTAGATATTTCGCCTATCATCACTCACCACTTCAAGATTGATGATTTCCAACAAGGTTTCGACGCTATGGGCTCGGGCCAATCGGGTAAAGTGATCCTCAGCTGGGATTAATCCTGCCGAGCATTACTTAGATAGGGGCTGTACACTCGCAGCCCCTTGTTGCACACTTATCCCATCTTGATTTCCATCTCTTAGCTTTGTCAGGTTTTATTATGTCTTCCTTTAAACACTTAAGCGTTAATCAATTGCTGCAAATGACCGAAGCACAGCCAGTGCAAATCGTCGATATCCGCGATGGCAATAGCTTCACCAACGGCCATATTGCAGGTGCAACTAACCTGAATAACGAAAACCTCGCGCAATTTATTAGCCAAGCCGATATGGACAGCCCACTGGTAGTGGTTTGTTACCACGGTATGAGCAGCCAAAATGCGGCGCAGTATTTATGCGAGCAAGGATTTGATGACGTTTACAGTCTAGACGGCGGCTATAGCGCCTGGCATGAGGCAAATGCATGATAGAAATTGGCCGACTCCCCAACAGTAGAGCCGCGCAGGCATTTGTCGATTACCTCAAAGGTGAGCACATTGACTGCCAAATTGAGCCGCTGGAGCAAGGTGTCGCCATTCTCGTCATCCATGACAAAGATCTGGAACAAGCGCGCAAAGAGTTTGCCCATTTCATGACTCATCCCTACGACAGTAAATATCTGCAAGCCTCGTGGGAACACGGCGATACCCAAACTAAGATAGATTACGGTGCCCCTTCGCTACAGTTGTTTACCCAATTCATTACCGGCGCAGGCCCAGTCACGTTGATCGTTTTTGCGGTTTGCGTACTCATTTTTGCGGCGATGAACTTAGGGTTCGTCAACCAAACCTACGCAGCACTGTCCTATTTTGGCGCGGTACCAAATTCAGAGTTCAGTCAATTCTGGCGCGTTTTCACTCCGAGCCTGCTGCATTTTTCAGCCATGCACGTCATCTTTAACTTGCTCTGGTGGTGGTATTTAGGCGGTAAAATCGAAACCCGAATCGGCACAGCACCATTGCTAATCTTGCTGTTTGTGGCGGGCACACTGCCAAACGTCATCCAATATTATGTCGGTGGACCTAACTTTGGCGGGCTATCCGGCGTTGTGTATGCCGTGGTGGGCTACACTTGGATCATGGGGATACGTAAACCTGTGGCAGGTATAGGCTTACCGCCATCATATATGGCCTTTATGATGATTTGGTTGGCATTGGGATTCACGGATATTCTAGGGGTTGCCGTTGCGAACGGTGCCCACATTGGTGGCTTACTCATAGGGTTAGCCCAAGGTTTATTCGATAGCCGCAAGTCCTCAAGCTCAATCTAATCCCGTTATACCAAGATAAATCCAGAAGAACGCATGGGATTTATCTTGGTTCAATGACGCGCTCTTACACTTCTACAAACCTAACGCGCGTCAGTCATCTCCAGTACCTTAGCAACCAGCTTCTCGATGCCTGAATGCGCTTCAGCAATACTTCCAGCCAACATATAAGCGGGAGTGCTGACAATCCGATTGGCTTCATCCACGACGATCTCATGCACAGTGGCGACTTGATGCTCTCCACCCATCAAATTAAACGCCGCGGCAGTATCGCTATCATTACCGATAGTGCCTTTTACACCATGGGGATATAAACGCGGGATCATCATAGGGGCGATACAGATAAAGCCAACGGGCTTTTTCGCCAAGATGAACTCATTAATAAAATCAGTGACCAGCGGGTTCACTTCACACTCGCTGCCGTTCGTCGCAAAATTACACAGATTTTTTGCCGCACCAAAACCACCGGGAATGATCAAGGCATCAAATTCGGCGATAGCTAATTCTGTGGTCGCTTTAACTTCGCCACGGGCGATACGCGCCGACTCCACCAGCACATTACGACTTGCAGCAGCATCGACCTCGCCAGTGAAATGATCTACCACATGCATCTGTTTGATATCAGGCGCAAAACATTGGTAGTGAACCCCCGCTTTGGATAAGCATAAAAGCGTTAAAACCGATTCATGGATCTCTGTTCCATCGAAAACACCGCATCCACTCAGTAACACTGCGACTTTTTTCATTAAAAATATCCTTCTTATGTCATTAAGTTTTAACAAACTACAAACAAACTAGTTGATCTGATTAAAAATCGTGCTAACTTAATTCGTCGAATCTGACGGGTGCCGAAAATTAAGCCAATCCTTAGATGTATTTTACGGAGTCAATAAAAAATCCACAAATTGGGAAGATTTTTTAAGAAACAGTATTGAACTCACACAAATCTTTTATAAATATAAAAAACAACAACTTAAAAATATCGCACTAAGCCGTAATCATCGCCATTATTCTCAGTTGACTTTTTCACTCACAGACTTATCCACAGGCTGGGAGTCATTTTGCCGTGGCTGAAATAGCGCTTATGTGGCATGCTTAGCGCCATCTAAGTCATCGATAAACGAAAAATACTTATGCCAACCGTCGCTAAAAACCCACTTGTGCTTGTGGATGGATCTTCTTATTTATATCGCGCTTATTATGCGCCTCCTCACCTGACAAACTCAAAGGGCGAAGCAACCGGTGCCGTTTATGGCGTAGTGAATATGTTACGCAGCTTGCTGACTCGCTATCAGCCAAGCCATATCGCAGTCGTGTTCGATGCCAAGGGCAAAACCTTCCGCAATGACATGTACAGCGAATACAAAGCACAGCGCCCACCTATGCCTGATGACCTACGTTCGCAAATCGAACCTTTACACCGCATTATTCGTGCACTGGGTTTACCACTGATTTCGATTTCCGGCGTCGAAGCCGATGACGTGATCGGCACTATTGCTCGCCAAGCCAGTTTAGAAAACCGTGCCGTGCTTATCAGCACTGGCGATAAAGACATGGCGCAGTTAGTCGATGAGAACGTCACGCTCATCAACACCATGACAGACACCATAATGGGCCCAGAAGAAGTCGCGATTAAATTTGGTGTTGGTCCAGACCGTATCATAGATTTGCTCGCGCTGATGGGCGACAAGGCCGACAACATTCCCGGCTTACCCGGCGTTGGTGAGAAAACAGCGCTCGCTATGCTCACAGGAGCCGGCAGCGTGAGTAACTTATTAGCTGAACCCGAAAAAGTCGCCGAGCTCGGCTTTAGAGGTTCTAAAACCATGGCGGCGAAGATCATTGAAAATGCCGACATGCTCAAGCTTTCTTACGAACTCGCCACCATCAAAACCGATGTCGAACTTGAGCAAGACTGGCACGAACTCACCATCAAGCCCGCGGACAAAGATGAACTGATCAAATGCTACGGCGAGATGGAGTTTAAGCGTTGGTTAGCCGAAGTCTTAGATAATAAAATCACTGCAAATACCCCAATTGATGCGGCAGCCGAGACACAGGAAGACTCGACTCCAGTCGAAGCGATAGAAACACAGTACGACTGCATTCTCACGGAAGCCGAATTAGACGCTTGGATTACTAAGCTTAAACAAGCCGACTTGATGGCGGTAGATACCGAGACCACCAGCTTAGATTACATGGTAGCGGAATTAGTCGGGATCTCCTTCGCCGTTGAGGCAGGAAAAGCCGCTTATCTGCCTTTGACCCATGATTACGTTGGCGCGCCGACTCAAATCAATAAATCCGTCGCGCTAGAAAAACTACGCCCGTTGCTTGAAGATCCGAAACTGAAGAAAGTCGGTCAAAATCTTAAGTACGACATCAGTATCTTAGCCAATGCAGGGATCAAACTGCAGGGCGTCGCTTTCGACACTATGCTCGAATCCTATGTCTTCAACTCAGTGGCTTCGCGCCATGATATGGATGGCTTAGCGCTCAAATACTTAGGCCATAAAAATATCAGTTTTGAAGAAATTGCTGGCAAAGGTGCAAAACAGCTGACCTTCAACCAAATTCCACTGGAAACGGCTGCGCCTTATGCGGCCGAAGATGCCGACATCACCCTGCGTTTACACCAACATTTGTGGCCAAGACTCGAGAAAGAAGCCGAACTTGCCGCTATGTTTACCGAAGTCGAATTGCCGCTGATCCAAGTATTGTCAGATATTGAACGCCAAGGGGTATTAATCGACAGCATGTTACTCGGCCAGCAAAGCGACGAGCTGGCGCGTAAAATCGATACCTTAGAAGAAAAAGCCTACGACATTGCCGGTGAGAAATTTAACCTTGGTTCGCCTAAGCAACTGCAAGTACTGTTTTTTGAAAAGCTAGGTTACCCGATCACCAAAAAGACCCCTAAGGGCGCACCATCAACCGCGGAAGAAGTGCTAGTTGAATTAGCATTAGATTTCCCTCTACCAAAGGTGATCCTCGAACATCGTAGCCTATCTAAATTAAAGAGCACTTACACAGATAAACTGCCACTAATGGTCAACGCTAAAACGGGTCGCGTGCACACTAGCTATCATCAAGCTAATGCTGCAACGGGGCGCTTATCATCGAGCGAGCCTAACCTGCAAAATATTCCTATCCGCACCGAGGAAGGCCGTCGCATACGCCAAGCCTTCATCGCCCCCGCAGGTCGTAAAATTTTGGCCGCCGACTACTCGCAAATCGAACTGCGGATCATGGCGCATTTATCCCAAGATGCAGGCTTACTCAAAGCTTTCGCCGAGGGTAAAGACATTCATAGAGCGACGGCTGCCGAAGTATTTGGTACTGACTTTGAGGACGTGACCACAGAACAGCGTCGCCGCGCCAAAGCGGTTAACTTCGGCTTAATTTACGGCATGTCAGCCTTTGGCTTAGCACGTCAGCTCGATATCCCGCGCCACGAAGCACAAACCTATATCGACACTTATTTTGCCCGTTATCCTGGCGTATTACGCTATATGGAAGAAACGCGTGCGGGAGCTGCCGACTTAGGTTATGTATCGACTCTGTTTGGTCGTCGCCTCTACTTGCCCGAAATCCGTGATCGTAATGCGATGCGCCGCCAAGGTGCTGAACGTGCTGCGATTAACGCGCCAATGCAAGGCACGGCTGCCGACATCATCAAAAAGGCCATGATCAATATTGCCCAGTGGATCAAGACAGAAACCCAAGGCGAAATCACTATGATCATGCAGGTTCACGATGAATTGGTGTTTGAAGTCGATGCGGATAAAGCAGAAGCGCTTAAAAAGACAATCTGCACTTTAATGGCACAAGCCGCCGATCTCGATGTTGAACTACTTGCCGAAGCGGGTATTGGTGATAACTGGGATGAAGCTCACTAATCTTTATAATATCCAGAGCAGCTATAAATATGATTTAACTGCAAATAAAGCTAACCTGAATTCAATATTTTAAGCTCAGGTTAGCTCTCTCCCGTCTT
>NZ_JAUOEU010000003.1:0-281236 GCF_031932105.1 Shewanella sp. SP1S1-7 | reverse complement strand
AGTGACGGGTTTAATCATGGCACCATAATCTCGACCATACATAGGATTCAGATAGACGCCAATAAAGCAGGTATCTGTAATCGCAACAGACTCATGTATCACCCCTGCTGGCACAAAAAGCGCTGTGGTATGGGGAACTAAAAACAGTGCGCCATCTGCCTCTGTCTGTAACAGGCCTTGAAGTGGGAAAATAAGCTGATGCCAACAGTGCTGGTGTAAAACATCCACATAACCCTTCTGCATCTCAATCGTTTTTACAAAGGAAGGCATATTAGGCGCTTGCTCAATAATGGTGTTAATCGAATCGAGTTGGCGACTTAGCATTATTACTTGTCCATATGACGTTATTCAGCCAAATAAAAAGGATTGTAGCATAGCGTTATCCCATAAAAGACACAGGAAAACTCAATGCAGATTCATTGCATTATTCATGAAAGCTATGAAGGTCCAGGCTATTTTAGCGATTGGGCCGCAAGTAAAAACTACAAAATGAGCTTTAGTAGAGTCTATCTAGGTGAAGCTTTACCCGAAAATAGTGATGGTTTTGATCTGTTAATTATCCTCGGTGGCCCCCAGTCTCCCGCGACATGCCAAAGTGATTGTCCATATTTTGATAGCCAAGCAGAACAAAGACTTATCAGGCAAGCTATCCAGACAAATAAAGCCGTTGTGGGGGTTTGTCTTGGGGCACAGTTAATCGGCGAAGCATTAGGTGCCCGTTATCAAAAGAGTCCACATGCCGAGATTGGTTACTTCCCCATTGAACTAACTGCGGCAGGAAGAGGTGATATTAGCCTTAAGTCATTTTCGACAACTGAAGTGGTCGGCCACTGGCATAACGACATGCCAGGCCTCACTCCCGATTGCGAAGTGCTCGCCACAAGTGAAGCTTGCCCACGGCAAATTATACGTTACACACATTTAGTTTTTGGATTTCAATGCCATCTTGAATTTATCAGTAGCCAATTAACACCATTAATTGCCCAAGAAAGTGCTTTTTCTAGCACACAGAAAATACCCTATATTCAAAGCCCTGAGTTCATACTGGGGCAATCAACGACTCGAATGAATCAGTTGCTGGGGCATTTTTTAGATAATCTAGTCTTAGCCTATCAAGCCGTATAAACCCAAAAACCTGCAGAGGCAGGATTAAGTGAGCTAAGCCATAACAAAAACGCCAGCTAAGTTAGCTGGCGTTTTAGATTAATAACTCACAAATCGCTTATTGCAGATGACCCGCATTATGCAATTCACGATCATCCTTTGCAGGCGGATTCCACTGATACATCCAAGTTTCAGACAATGGCTGGCCATCGACTTCTAAATAGACTCTCAGGTTAATCGGCTCAGTGCCGTCTCCGGGTGGCACTACGTCAAACATAGCGCGGTAACCATTAATGGACGCTAGAGGACGGGCAGATTCAATTTCGACTTTGCCTTCAGATGCAGTGATCACAGCTTTTACTTGGGTGTCTTTGCCTATCATAGGCAAAGTGCCGCCCGCGAAATCCACCACAAAACGCTTACTGTAGTATTTGCGTTTCTGGCCAACTACGCCGCCAATCCCGGTGAAGGTATCAACAACGCGAGCACGGGGTGATTGAACCGGTGGAATGCCGCCCCAATACATGTTGTAGCTATACAGCAGCTCTTGACCCGGAACAATCGGCTCTGCAGGATTCCAGAAAGCCACTATGTTATCGAAGGTTTCATCCAGTGTTGGGATTTCAACTAACTGCACTGAACCTTTGCCCCAACTGCTTGTTGGTTCAATCCACAGGCTTGGGCGTTTATCGTAAAACACGCCGTCATCCTGATAGTGATCGAAGTTACGGTCACGTTGCAGTAAGCCAAAACCTTTTGGATTTTCATCGCTATAGGCGTTGAATCGTAGGTTTTCTGGGTTACCTAGTGGACGCCAAATCCATTCACCATTACCCGTGTGCATGGCTAAGCCATCGGTATCATGGATTTCTGGACGCCAGTCGTAACCGGTGCGGCGATCGTTCTCACCCACCATAAACATACTGGTCAGTGGCGCTACGCCTAAACGTTCAATCGCTTTACGTGGATAAACAGCCACATCCACTTTCATTTTTAAACGCTCACCCGGCTCGATATCGAAACGGTAAGCACCTGTCACACTCGGAGAGTCTAACAAGGCATACACAGTCGTGATGTTCGATCCTGGTTTAGGTTTTTCTAACCAGAAGTCGGTGAACATTGGAAACTCTTCAGGTTTTGGCAGCGCAGTATCCACCGCTAAACCACGAGCCGACAGGCCGTATTGCATCTCATGACCCACAGCGCGGAAATAACTGGCGCCAAGGAAAGCGACAACGTCACGTTCCCAATCGGTATTGAACTGCATACGGAAACCCGCAAAGCCAAGATCCTTAGGCAACTGACTGCCTTTCACCTTTGACTTGCCGTAATCGAACATAGAAGGCGAATAGTCGATTAACTTAGCCTTGCCTTCATTCAACTCATAGATGTGAATTGGCGTGTCGAAATACAGCCCTAGGTGGAACAGCTCGGCACGAAATTCCGAGTCCTGATCGCGCCACAGTGCGGCTTTCTTCTTGAAGTGGAATTGTTGGTAATCATCCCAGCTCATGCCCTGAAGGCTTTTAGGCAATTCGCCTTTATGGCTTTCATAGGGTTGTGCAGCCATAGTACGGGCGTAGCCCTTAAGCCAAGCGTAACTAAACTCTTCACCTTCTTGTGGTGACGCCTGCTTACCCGCTGCACACGCCGAAAGACTCAGCAATACGCTACAGGTTAACAATACGCTGCCAACCATGCGCTGCAAACGGCCGCGACGAGAGGAGGATTGGGCTTCAATCGAAGGTACTGTCACCATCGATTGTTGGTAAATGTTTCTTTGTTCGGGAAATAAATTGGGTTGCATAAGCAGACTCTGAATTGGTGTAACTTCCTGACACTTCCCTGCAAATCTAACCAAATTGCAGTGATGGCCCTGTGGAGAACTGTTGATGACAGAGGTAACAATACAGCGATCAGCAACAATTCGCCAGAATCTAGCATACTTTCTGTCGAATGGAATATCGCATGCTAGCTATTTTCAATCTTGAAGCCTATTTATGAAAATATGATGAAAAAATTCCGTTATTTACTGAATTAACATCTATATAAATCCTTACCGCTAACAAGGCAATTGTCGATTTGATTGCAGATGCTAGTGCTCAGATTCGGCATGAGTTAACTCATCAATCCATGGCTTAAACTCGAAGAGGCCGTATCGCCGCAGCACGCGATGGAAAAGCCAAGGCAAAGTGCAGCACAGATAAGATTGCATGAGCGCATTGAATCGGTTTACGGCCTTAAAATCATGCAAGTCGCCGTGGCGGTAGCCAGTAATTTTCCATCCTGCGTTTTTAGCGTGCCTTCCGAAATCCCTAAGGACTTAGACAGATTAATCACTCTGCCCTCGGCTACTAACACTTGGTGCTTAGGCACAGGTCGAATCATTTTAATATTCAAATCGATAGTACCGTAACCCACACCCGCTTCGAGCAAAGTGTGCACAGCGCAGCCAGTAACAGAATCCAGTACAGTGGCAGCGAAACCACCATGAACGCCGCCCAGCGGATTCAAATGCTTATCATCAGCTGTCGCATGAAACAGCACTGAACCTTCTTCGGCTTGAACCAAGGACATAGGCATAGTCTGGGTGATCGAAGGTGCGGGCAGTTCGCCCTTTGCCATTGCCTGTAAAATAGCTAAACCCGACATTTGCTGAATGTTCATATTCCTACCCTAAATTGATAAACACCATTACAGACTAATAAAAATGACCGCTTAACCACAGAGGATTAGGCGATCATTTGACTGACAATCCACTTAAGCGCTAAGCCAACCTTCAACACTACAAGGCTTAAATTGGATCCATTAACCACTAAAATAAGACTAATAATATCAGTTAAAGCTAGGCTCAGCGCAGATCAAACCTGTCTAAGTTCATCACCTTAGTCCAAGCCGCGATAAAGTCATCGATAAATCGCAGCTGCGCATCGCTGCTCGCGTACACTTCTGCAAGCGCACGCAGCTGCGAATTAGAACCAAAGATCAAATCAACCCGCGACGCCGTCCATTTTGGCTCTCCGCTAACGCGATCCACGCCCTCAAACCTATCTTCCGCTTTTGAGGTGGGTTTCCACGTCGTGCCCATATCCAGCAAGTTAACGAAAAAGTCATTAGTCAAAAACTCAGGACGCGCGGTCAATACACCCGTTTTAGATTGATCAGCGTTAGTATCTAACACCCGCAATCCACCGATGAGTACCGTCATTTCCGGTGCAGTTAAGGTCAGTAATTGTGCCCTATCGACCAATAACTCCTCCGCAGATACCGAAAATTGAGTGGGATGATAATTTCTAAAGCCATCGGCGACCGGTTCCAACACCGCAAAAGATTCCACATCCGTTTGCGCTTGCGTGGCATCCATACGACCCGGTGTAAATGGAATCGTCACTTCAACCCCCGCATTTCTGGCCGCTTGGTCAATACCGACACAACCTGCCAGCACAATCAAATCAGCAAGGGAGATTTTTTTACCGCTTTTGTTGAACTCAGACTGAATACTCTCAAGTACTTTCAGCACCTTAGCAAGTTGTTCAGGCTGGTTCACTGGCCAATCTTTTTGCGGCGCGAGACGAATTCGGGCACCGTTCGCACCACCGCGCATATCAGAACCACGGTAGGTCGAAGCAGAGGCCCAAGCGGTTGATACTACTTCTGAAATCGTTAATCCAGAGCCAATAATCTTAAGTTTAAGATCCGTTACATCCTGCTCATCAACCAAGGGATGATCAACCGCTGGGATGGGATCTTGCCAAAGAAACGCTTCTGCTGGCACTTCAGGACCCAAATAGCGTGTACATGGCCCCATATCCCTGTGCGTCAGCTTGTACCAAGCCTTTGCAAAGATCTCAGCAAACTCATCAGGATTTTCAAAAAGTCGACGCGATATTTTCTCGTAATCAGGGTCGAAGATCAGTGCAAGGTCAGTGGTTAACATGGCCGGCACATGGCGTTTTGAGGCGTCGTGCGCATCGGGAATCACCCCTTTACCCGCACCATTTTTAGGTATCCACTGATGGGCGCCCGCTGGGCTCTTAGTCAGTTCCCATTCATAACCGAATAGATTTTCAAAGAAATTATTACTCCATTGGGTTGGCGTTGAGGTCCAAGTCACTTCAAGACCACTGGAAATAGCATCGCCACCTTTACCGCTTTTGTAGCTACTCTTCCAGCCTAGCCCTTGCTGCTCAATACTAGCGGCTTCAGGCTCAGGCCCGACTAATGCAGCATCACCAGCCCCATGGGTTTTACCGAAAGTATGGCCACCGGCAATCAGCGCCACAGTTTCTTCATCATTCATCGCCATGCGGGCAAAGGTTTCGCGAATATCAACGGCGGCAGCGAAGGGATCGGGATCGCCATTGGGTCCTTCTGGATTGACGTAAATCAGCCCCATTTGCACTGCGGCGAGGGGATCTTCAAGATCCCGTTCACCAGAATAACGCTTATCGTCTAACCACTTATCTTCGGCTCCCCAGTAAATATCGGCTTCGGGTTCCCAAATATCCACCCGCCCACCGGCAAAACCTAAGGTTTTAAATCCCATAGATTCCAGCGCGACATTGCCCGTGAGGATTATCAAATCGGCCCAGGAGATTTTATTGCCATATTTTTGCTTTATCGGCCAGATAAGCCTGCGGGCTTTATCGAGGCTGACGTTGTCAGGCCAGCTATTTAACGGCGCGAAACGTTGATTACCACTGCCCGCTCCGCCGCGCCCATCACCAGTGCGATAGGTGCCAGCGCTGTGCCAAGCCATACGAATAAATAGTGGTCCATAGTGGCCAAAGTCCGCTGGCCACCAGTCCTGTGAATCAGTCATTAATGCGAGGAGGTCTTGCTTTACCGCGGCCAAATCGAGGGATTTAAAGGCTTCAGCATAATTGAAGTCATCACCCATAGGATTCGACAAGGAAGAGTGCTGGTGCAGAATATCGAGCCGCAGCTGTTTAGGCCACCAATCTCGATTCGTGGTGCCACCAGCAGAATGATGCATAGGACATTTGTTCTCAGACATAACGTGCTCTCCTTCTGTTCGCAAAAAATATTCAAGTAAATAAAAACTAAATGACTTTTGCTGCATGTTTGTACTGCATAACGTTCTCTATCACCGACTAATCGTTTCAATAGAGAAACAAAAACCAGTCTAACGACCTTACCTTACCTCTAGATGAAACGCGATGAATCATCCCATTAAAT
Source organism: Shewanella sp. SP1S1-7 (assembly GCF_031932105.1). NCBI lineage: Bacteria > Pseudomonadati > Pseudomonadota > Gammaproteobacteria > Alteromonadales > Shewanellaceae > Shewanella > Shewanella sp. SP1S1-7. The sequence goes on along the minus strand of NZ_JAUOEU010000003.1, from coordinate 274,933 downwards.
AATGTTCAGCAAACATTCCCCTTTATAAATTAAGATATTAAAGGATAGTCAAGTTACTGCTGATCATAAAAAACAAGGGCTGCAAAATGCAGCCCTTGTGTCTATACGGTCAAACTTTGCATAACGGACTATTTCACGTCTGCCACAGGTTTGCGGCGGTTGTGCGCAATGATCAGCGCAACTAAACAGATAACCCCGACTGCAATACCCACAGGCTGGCTCAAAGGTTGTGGTAAACCCAGACCAATACCCGCAGTCATAATGTAAGAAACCGTGACGCTGGTGCCACCAATGGCTGGCAGGCTGACAATCCAATGGAAGGTCCCGCGATCGAACAAATACTTAGTCGCTAACCACAATACACTGGTTGATAGCAGCATATTTGAGAAGGCAAAGTAGCGCCAAATCAAAGAGAAATCGATCTTCGTCATAAAGTACGCAATCGTAAGGATAGGTACCGCGACAAGTAAACGATTACGCATACTTTGCGGGATATGGAAGGCGTCGATAATCGTCAGTCGCAGCGAACGGAACGCGGTATCACCAGAGGTGATCGGGAAGATGGCCACGGCAACAATCGCCATAATGCCGCCCACCACACCGAGATAAGTCGTCGCCACTTGGTTCACCACTAAACCTGGGCCACCTTGGTCGAGCAGACTCTTAAGCTCAACATAACCACCAGGGAAAGCCGCAATACCGGCCGTTGCCCATACACAAGCAACAATACCTTCAGCAACCATAGCGCCATAGTACACGGGACGCACATACTTCTCGTTGGTCAAACAACGGGCCATGATAGGCGCTTGGGTCGAATGGAAACCACTAATCGCACCACAGGTAATAGTCACAAACAACAGTGGCCATACTGGTAATCCGTCTGGATTTGGCTCAAGTAACTCGTTGTTGTAGTGGCTGTGATCAAAATAAGCAAACACATCACCCATTTCAGGTAACTGCGGCGCATTGAGCATCAGGGCAACTGCGATAGAAACCGTCATCACTATCATCAACAAACCAAATGCGGGATACAGTTTAGTGATGATTTTATCAATCGGCAGCATAGTCGCCAAAAAGTAATAGGCTAAAATCACTAACACCCAGAAGGTGTTATTGCCAAAGATGGTGTCTTTGAAATAATCGAGATTACTCAGCAAACCTGCTGGGCTCATGATAAAGACCACGCCCACAAAAAACAGCAGCATGGCAGTAAACAGCAACATCACGCCTTTAAAGTAGATATTAAAGTAGTGACCAGCGATCTCAGGCAAACTCTTACCGTCTTCTTTAATGCTGAGCACGCCAGAAAAATAATCGTGCACCGCGCCGCCAATAATGTTCCCCAGCACAATCCACACTAAGGCAATGGGACCGTACAAGGCACCGAGGATCGGACCAAATATCGGTCCCACACCTGCGACATTGAGGAATTGGATCAGAAACGCTTTAGCCGGATGAACCGGAACATAATCGACGCCATCTTCGAATCTCGCCTGCGGCGTCTTAGCTTTAGGATCTATACCCGCTTGACGTTCCACAAAGGGGCTATAGAACTTGTACGCAAGCACTAAGAGTGCGATACAAATAAAGAAAATTAACATTATTTAATTATCCATACTTTAGTAGGAGGTGATTTAATGGAGAGTTTCATTGAGTTAGCTACTGAGGTCAAGCAACACACTATTAGACTAATGTCGGGTTGATTATCTGAAATTGCCACAGGAGTGGGTATAGGTGAATAAATGCGTTTAAAAATAGTTCATCGTACTGTTTATAACGTCAGTGATGCAGCCTGCTATTTTGGCGTTCACTGATTGCCGCGTCTTAACCCCTTCATCCTAGGTCTTCCCGTAAATATTCTCTACCAATAATGAAATGAACACAGCCAATATCGTGTGTAACTGGCGACGGGATGCCTGCAACGTGGCTGAGTATTTCCTGACATACAATATGAAACCCCAAGTTAAAGCCACAATCGACACTCACAAACTAAACCCGCAATCTACACTACAATCGATAGCAACACCTGAAACTCACATGCCACTTGATGATGTTCATCTAACCTATTTTTAGGTCGCTAATAGCTCGACTCTAGCACGCATCATTTTTAGCTATTTTAGAAAACAAAAAACCAGCCAAATGGCTGGTTCTTTTAGAGGGCATTCATCACTGTGATGGTTTGGTTATACCTAAATCAATCACTGCAAACTTAACCAAAAGCGACTCACTAGCAGTCGCGTGGCTAAGCTAATACAACAAAATGTACAACGACGAAATGCCTTGTTCGACTGCATTACGCCTGTGGGCGCATCGCTGGGAACAGGATCACGTCACGGATAGTATGAGTGTTAGTGAACAACATCACTAAACGGTCGATACCAATACCTTGACCTGCCGTTGGTGGCAAACCGTGCTCTAGTGCAGTGATATAGTCTGCATCGTAAAACATAGCTTCATCGTCGCCAGCATCTTTCGCGTCAACCTGCGCTTTAAAGCGGTTGTCTTGATCTTCAGCATCGTTCAGCTCGCTAAAGCCGTTAGCCACTTCGCGGCCACCGATGAAGAATTCGAAACGGTCAGTGATGAAATGGTTGTCATCGTTACGACGTGCCAGAGGTGAAATGTCCGCTGGGTAGCCAGTGATGAACGTCGGTTGCATCAATTGCCATTCAGCAGTTTCACCGAAGATTTCTTCAAGCAGCTGACCACAAGTCCAGAACTTCTCAATCTTCATGCCTAAGCTTTTCGCTAGATCGCGCATGAATTCAACATCTTTCACTTGCTCATAGGTCATAGCTTGGATAGTGGCGTTATCAGGATTGTACTTCTGAATCGCTTCTAACATGCTTAAACGTGCGTATGGGCCACCGAAATCAACAGTGTGCTCGCCGTATGGCATTTGCGCACTGCCAAGCAGTTCGATAGCAATCGAGCTGAGCATTTCTTCGGTTAAGTCCATCAGATCTTTGTAGTCTGCATAAGCCATATAGAATTCCATCATAGTGAATTCTGGGTTATGACGTGGCGACAGACCTTCGTTACGGAAGTTACGGTTGATTTCGAACACACGCTCAAAACCACCAACCACTAAACGCTTCAGATATAATTCTGGCGCGATACGCAGGTACATTGGCATGTCTAAGGCGTTGTGATGAGTGATGAAAGGACGGGCCGAAGCACCACCTGGGATCACGTGCATCATAGGGGTTTCAACTTCCATGAACTCTTTTTTGATCATAAAGTTACGGATTGCAGAAACCACTTTAGAACGCATGATGAAGGCATTGCGCGAATCTTCGTTAACGATCAGATCCACGTAACGTTGACGGTAGCGCATTTCTTGATCGGCGAGACCATAATAGTCCGCAGGCAATGGACGCAGCGCCTTGGTCAGTAGCTCATACTGTTCCATGTTGACGTATAAGTCGCCTTTGCCAGACAAGTGCAGTTGACCGGTTACACCGATAATGTCACCGATATCCAGACCTTGAAAACGCTCTTTCAAATCAGCTTGTACGCTTTTTTCAGCATAGGCTTGAATACGGCCAGACACGTCTTGGATCACTAAGAAAGGACCACGTTTTGCCATGATGCGGCCAGCAATGCTGGTCTTAAAACCTAAGGCTTCGAGTTCTTCTTTAGTGTTTTGACCATACTGTGCTTGCAGTTCAGCCGCTTTATGGGTGCGACGGAAGGTATTTGGATGCGCATTAGCACTACAGTTTGGGCGAATGCTTTCTAGCTTGGCACGGCGCTCGGCGATCAGTTTGTTCTCATCAATTACTTGTTCAGTCATCTTATTTCTCGTCTATACCTTGAATTAATTACAGCCCAGATTTCAAACTGGCTTCGATAAACTTATCCAGATCGCCATCGAGTACCGCTTGAGTGCTACGGTTTTCAACGCCTGTGCGTAAGTCTTTAATGCGGGCATCGTCTAATACATAAGAGCGAATTTGACTGCCCCAGCCGATATCAGACTTAGCGTCTTCAGCGGCCTGTTTGTCGGCATTTTGCTTGAGCATTTCTAACTCAAACAGTTTTGCTTTCAGCTGCTTCATCGCAGCGTCTTTGTTCTTGTGCTGTGAACGGTCGTTCTGACACTGCACGACTGTGTTAGTCGGTAAGTGGGTAATACGAATCGCCGATTCTGTTTTGTTAACGTGCTGACCACCCGCGCCCGATGCGCGGTAAGTGTCGATACGCAGATCCGATGGGTTGATATCGATAGTGATATCGTCGTCGATTTCTGGATAAACGAACACAGAGCAGAATGACGTATGGCGACGACCCGATGAGTCGAATGGCGACTTACGCACTAAGCGGTGCACGCCCGTTTCGGTACGTAACCAACCAAACGCATATTCGCCAGTGAACTTAATGGTCGCGCCTTTAATACCGGCCACGTCACCATCGGTCACTTCCATCAACTCTGGGCTAAAACCATGGGCTTCGCCCCAACGCAGGTACATACGCAGCACCATGTTGGCCCAATCTTGGGCTTCGGTACCACCACTGCCAGACTGAATGTCTAAATAACAGTTTGACGCATCTTGCGGGCCGGAGAACATACGGCGGAATTCGAGATCGGCAAGGCGGCTTTCGAGATAATCCAGCTCTTTACTGGTTTCGTTGAACGTGTCTTCGTCTTCCTCTTCAATAGCCAGCTCGAGTAAGCCTTCAACATCTTCAAGACCTGAGTCCATATCGTCTATGGTTTTGACCACAGCTTCTAGGCTGGCGCGCTCTTTGCCTAAGGCTTGGGCGCGCTCTGGGTCATTCCACACTTCTGAACTTTCAAGCTCACGGGTAACTTCTTCTAGACGCTCATTTTTGGCATCGTAGTCAAAGATACCCCCTAAGAAGCTGCGTGCGTTCGGCAAGCTCCTTAATTTTGAATTTTACTGGATTAACTTCAAACATGAATTTTCAACTTTCTTTATTTGGCCGCTTTAATTGATCTTCCACTAAAAGAGGCGATGATTAACAGTATTTGCAACCGCGCATTTTAACCTAACCAGGCTGGTAAACCTAGGGGGGCACTGTTCATTAAATGGGATAACAAGGATTATTTTCCGGCCAAAAAGACCACATTGCCACAGCCGAGACTAACAAAAAGCGCTGAGTTAAGACTGTGATCTTATTTAAATTTAGCCAAGCTAAGTGATTCAGTAGGCCAAACGCGCCCCAAAGTACCACTTACCTGCCAAGAAAACATTCGTAATATCAATGAAATTACCGCTAAAAAGCCCAAATACCGCCAATCTAATCACAGCTCGATTCGAACAAACATTCATCAGCGCACAGTCTGCACTAGGTTTGTGATTCAAGCTGCAATTCTGCTGCAAACTTCCCTCGCCCATAAGCGTCTTCTAAAGCTGTCTAGGTATACTCGAGACAACCTAAGCCGCAGCCCCGCGCTATAGCAGCTAAGCACCCTACATATAAAAAAGGCCATGGGATGATAGAACTTCGAATTGATGACCAAGTGTTGTCGGTTAACCCGACCGATAACCTACTGCAAGTGGCACATGCCGCGGGCATAGCCATACCCAGCTTATGTGATCCCAGCGCGGCCTCGCAGCAATTAGGCACTCATGCACACACTCACGCACAAGCAGACAAGCAAGCCTGCAATTTGTGTGTCGTCCAAATTGAAAATGCCGATGCCAGTTTGCGCTGCGTACGCGCCTGCGAAACGCCTATCACAGCGGGCATGCGGGTGATAACTCAGTCCGAATGGTTAAGTCAACAGCGCAAACAAGCACTGACAGCGATCTTGAGTGATCATTTCGCCGATTGCGAAGCCCCCTGCCAACAGGCATGCCCTGCGGGCGTCGATGTGCAGAGTTACCTTTATCACATCGCCCAAGGCAACCATACTGAAGCCGTTAAAGTCATTAAACAAACCTTGCCACTGCCGCTATCTATTGGCCGAGTTTGCCCCGCTTTTTGTGAGGCACAATGTCGCCGTGGGCTAGTCGATGAGCCCATCGCTATTCGTCAATTAAAACGCCACGCCGCTGATCTCGATCTCGCCGATGGCGAAAAGGGCGGCACGAGTTATGTGCCGCCACGCCAAGCCGACACGGGCAAAAAAGTCGCGATTATTGGAGCGGGCCCAGCAGGATTAAGTGCAGGATATTACTTATCAAACCAAGGCCATAGTGTTGAGATATTCGAATCTATGCCACAGGCTGGTGGCTGGCTGCGCTATGGCATTCCTGAATATCGTTTACCTAAGGCGATACTCAATAAAGAAATCGAACTCTTGTGCCATAACGGCTTAACCATACACACAGAAATGCGCCTCGGCCATGAGGTGCATTTAAATCAATTAGTTGAAGATTTCGATGCCGTCTGTCTTGCGATCGGCGCCCAAAAAGCCGTGCCTATGGATTATCCCGGCAGCACACTCAAAGGTTGCTACTTAGGTGTCGATTACTTGAAAGATCATTGCCTCGACCAGACACTCGTACTGGGCAAAAAAGTCGCCGTCATTGGTGGCGGCAATACAGCTATCGATTGCGCCCGCACTGCGGTGCGTGAAGGTTGCGATGTCACCTTAATTTACCGCCGCACCCGCGCAGAAATGCCCGCCGAAGCTTACGAAGTACATGAGGCCGAAGTCGAAGGGGTGAAATTTCATTTCTTAACCAATCCGCTTGAAAACCATAGCGATGCGCAAGGCAGAGTCAATTCAGTCACCTTCGCAAAGATGGCGCTCGGCGAAGCCGATGCCTCGGGCAGACGCGCTCCCGTTGATACCGGTGAAACCTTTACCCAAGATTTTGATACTGTGATAGCCGCAGTATCACAAACTCCCGACCTGAGTTTCATGCACGATCCCGCCAGTCCTTTAAGCCAAGGCACACTTGCCCTTAGCCGCTGGAATACCTTTATTGGCTGCGAGCACACTATGTCATCTGGGGTTGAAAAACTCTTTGTGATGGGTGATGCGCGCCGCGGCCCTGCCACCGCAGTTGCCGCCATAGGTGATGGCCATAAAGCCGCCATCGCCATAGATAAATTACTCAAACAAGGCCTAAGTTGCGAGCTGCATGCCAATGCATTTAATTCCGCTAAAGCCATCAGCAAAGCGGTAACACAAGACTTGCCCGCAACCAATCTTTATCCCGCCGTACCGCGTAAAGCCCGTTTAACCATGCCCGAACTGAGTGCGGTGCAGCGTTTACTGAACTACGGCGAAGTCGAGCTAGGCTTTGTCCCCGATGCCGCGATGCAAGAAGCGGCGCGTTGCCTCGAATGCGCCTGCCAAGCCAATACGGATTGTAAGTTAAGGGACTATGCGACCGACTACCATGTCGAGCCTAAGTCACTCAGCACTCAAAGCGCGCGTAAGTTTTCGGTCGATAAATCGAGTCCTTTCATTCAATTTGATGCGAATCGCTGTATTAGCTGCGGTAAGTGCGTTGATGTGTGCCAGCTACAAAGTGGCCATTGTGCGATTCAATTTGCCCATGATTCCTATCAAGCACTGCCGCAGGACCTAAGCGAAACCATCGAACGCCGCGCACCGAGAGTCGGCTTTAGCGCCAGCATGGCCGATAGCAAATGTGTGCAATGCGGTAACTGTGTGCAGGTTTGCCCAACAGGCGCACTCGTCGATGCGCGGGATAAACGCCAAGGCGATGAAACGCCACTCAAAACCGCCTCAACGATTTGTACTTATTGCGGTGTTGGCTGTCGGCTCGACCTTAAAATCGATGCCAGCACTAATCAGATCCGTCATATCGAAGGCAACAAAGAGTCTGTGGTTAACCAAGGCATGCTCTGTGTCAAAGGGCGATTTGGCTTCGATTTTATTCACAGTGAAAAACGCCTCACCACGCCACTCATTCGTAAAAATGGCCAGCTCACGCCAAGTAGTTGGCCTGAAGCCATCACCTATGTGGCCGAACATTTACAGCAAATAAAACAGCAATATGGCAGTAATGCACTGGCAAGCTTGGCCTCGGCAAAAGCCACCAATGAAGAAAACTTCCTGCTGCAAAAATTTGTCAGAAGCATACTCGGCACCAATAACATCGACCACTGCGCTCGTCTGTGTCATTCATCCACTGTCACAGGCCTGCAGCAGAGTATTGGTAGTGGCGCTATGACCAATGACATTCCGAGCATTCAAGCATCGGATGTGATTTTTATCATAGGCTCAGACACCAGCAGCGCCCACCCGATCATCGCCTCGAAAATTAAGCAAGCCGTGGCTTTGCATGGCGCGAGACTAATGGTGGCCGACCCTAAACGTGTCGCCATTGCCGACAGTGCACAGCTCTATGTCGCCCACAGACCCGGCACTGACGTCATGCTACTCAATGCGATTATGGCGGAAATCATCCGCAACGACTGGCAGGATAAAAGCTACATTGCCGCACGCACCGAAGGCGTGGATGCCCTCTACGCTGAACTCGCAAAAGCAGATTACAGTCTAAAAAACGCGGCCTTGATAACTGGCGTTACAGCCGAAGATATAGCCTGTATCGCCCGCACCATAGGCACGGCCGATAAAACCGCAATCTACTATGCCATGGGCATTACTCAGCACACGACGGGACACGATAATGTCACCGCCATATCCAATCTACAACTTCTGTGCGGCAATATTGGGGTTGAGGGTGCGGGGATTAACCCACTTCGTGGACAAAGTAATGTGCAAGGTGCCTGCGACATGGGCGCTCTGCCCAACTTCTTTAGTGGTTACCAAAAAGTCACCGACATTCATGCAAGAATGCGTTTCGAGGCACATTGGCAAACGCCGTTATCGGGGGAGATTGGCGTAACTGCAACCCACATGATGCATGATATTTCCAAAGGGAAAATCAAAGCTTTGTATGTGATGGGCGAAAACCCCGTATTAAGCGATCCTGACCAAGCCCATGTGCTTAGGGCCCTTAACGCTATCGACTTTTTAGTGGTGCAGGACATCTTCCTCACCGAAACTGCCGAGCTTGCCGATGTGGTTCTGCCCGCCGCCGCGTTTGTCGAAAAACGCGGTCATTTCACTAACACAGAACGGCGAGTGCAGCGACTCGAACAGGCCCTGTTACCGCCAGGCGAAGCCCTGCCCGATTGGCAAATTGTCCAAGCCATTGCCAATGCGATGGGCGCCGCTTGGGATTACCCCAATGAAGAAGCGATTTGGCAGGAAATCAATGAGCTGACACCACAATATCGTGGCATTACTTGGCAGCGATTAAACACTGGAGATGACGGCAAAATTCCCCAAGGCATTCAATGGCCTTGTCCAGATGCAACCCATCCGGGAACGCCTATCATGCACCAAAATCAATTCACCCGCGGCTTAGGTAAGTTCACGCCTGTGAGTTATCGCTTACCCGCAGAAATGCCCTGCAGTGAGTACCCGCTCACCCTCTCAACCGGACGTTTACTGGAACAGTTCCACACAGGCACCTTAACCCGTAAAACAGCGGGGCTCGACTTACTCGGCTCGCCTAAAGTGATGATTTCAGTCTATGACGCTGAGCAACTCGGGATAGGCAATGGCGATAAAATCAAACTCACTACCCGTCGCGGCGAAATTGAAATCGACGCCTTTGTGACGAAAAGAGCCCAAGCAGGCGTGCTATTCCTGCCCTTCCATTTTGTTGAGGCTGCTGCGAATAAACTCACCATCAATGCGCTCGATCCTGTGGCCTTTATCCCAGAATATAAGGTCTGCTCTGTGAGGGTAGAACGGGTTGCCGAGAAGATTGATTAAGGCGAAAGAGCTAAGCTGAATTAACGATTAACGCTTTAAAAAATAAACGAGCCAAATAAAAACGGGAGACCTTAAGTCTCCCGTTTTTTTATTTAGATTGATGTAATTAAATCCTAAACTGTCCCACTAATTTACCTAAGTTAATACCTTCCTCTGATACCGTCAGACTCACTCTGGCCGCATCTTCACTGGAGTGCAGTAGCTCATTCACAATCTCTTGGATGGCATACACGTTACGGTTAATTTCTTCGGTCACTGAGCTTTGCTCTGTCGCCGCTGCCGCAATTTGGGTACTCATGTCGTTAATCGCAGTCACAGCCGAAGTCACTGAACCCAGACTGTCGGAAATCGTGCGAGAAGAATCCACCGAACGCACGCAGCTTTGTTGACTCTCTTCCATCGCTTTCACGGCTTGGGTCACTAGCTTATGTAATGCCGATAACATCTCATTGATTTCTAACGTACTGGCTTGAGTGCGGCTGGCTAAGTTACGCACCTCATCGGCGACCACAGCAAAACCTCGGCCCTGTTCACCGGCACGGGCCGCTTCGATGGCGGCGTTTAATGCCAATAGGTTGGTCTGCTCGGCAATACCACCAATCACTGACAGTACGCTGTTGATTTTCTGGGATTGCTCGCTGAGTGATTTGATACTGCCCGCCGCATTATTGATTTGCGACATTAAAGAGGCAATTTCTTCAAGCGAAGCATCAACACAGCGCTGGGCATTAGCCACATCGCCCGTTGCTGCGTGGGTCGCCTCAGCCACTTGAGTGGTATTTTTTGCCACTTCGTTAGCGGTGGACGACATCTCAGTAATCGCCGTCACCACCTGATCGGTTTCATTGTTATGACTGACTAACTGACTCGACATGACTTTAGTTTGCGCATGAATCGCATTGGCCGCGGTTTTCACTTTAGCGGTCGCCGTCGCCACATCGCCGATGATATTTTGCAGCTTATCGACAAAGAGGTTAAAGGAACGTCCAAGTTGAGCAATTTCGTCCTCCCCTTTTACGGCGAGTCGTTTGGTTAAATCCCCTTCACCCTTAGCGATATCATTCAAGTTATCGGCCATATTCTTGATTGGCACGACCATACGGTGGGCGGCGATCATGATGATAAAGCCAGTAATACCCGTAAGGAACAGTGCTATTAGTAAAATGGCGAAGGATTTATCTGCCATTTGTTCTGTCACTGTGGCGCGGTATTCCTCAACAACGGCATCGATATCATCAATATAGGCGCCCGTACCTAACATCCAGTCTGTACCCGGGATCATCATGGCGTAGCTGATCTTCTCAATCTGCTCATTGGTATTAGGTTTTTGATAGTAGTAGGAGAAACTACCATCGCCACGTTTAGCGGCGTCGAGCAGGCCGACGATAATTTTAGTGCCGCGGGGATCTGTCATATCAATCTTATTTTGCCCTTCTAAACTTGGGATTAGGGCATGAAAGATATTTTTACCTTGAGAGTCATACATGAAAAAGTAACCTGCGCTACCGAAACGTATGTCTCTGAGTGCTTGATTCACATTGCCTTGCTCTTTTAGCGATAATTGATAATTCACTATGCCTGCGGCAATTTCGGTGGCTTCTTTAATTTGTTGTTTACGCTCACCGACGAGCTTAGTTTTAAAAGTGACCACTTCAGCGGCAAGTGCATCTTGTTCGACATAATAGGAAACCGACATCAATATGAGTAATGCGAGGATCAAAGGGAACAGCGATAGCAATAGTAATTTATTGCGTAAACTCAACTTAGACATGCTTGAATGCTCCAAAGGAATACAACTTGTATCTTTGGAGTATAGCTAACATTGTTATTTCTCTATGCGCTTAAAGTAACAAAATCTTAATCTTGCTCAAGAAACCTGCAATTAATCGCCCTCAGTTCAAAATACATTTAGCAAGATCCCACACAAGCTAAAGCCTAAAACCAGCACCAGCATGGGTGGTTTAAATAACTTCAATGCACCAAAACCGAGCAATACCAAGGCCATATCTGTGCCCGAGAATACCGCCTGAGAAAAAACCGGTTGGTAAAGCGCTGCCGCGAGTAAGCCAACAACGCAGGCATTGACGCCCGCTATCGCACCAGCAATTTTCGGTCTTGCCGCAATCGCATGCCAACTCTTCATCCCCACCAGCATAAGGAGAAATCCGGGTAAAAAAATGGCCGCAGTCGCGATGCAAGCCCCCATGAAGGGCTTATCTAGCATAACTTCGGCGCCTAAAAAGGTCGCGAATGTGAACATAGGCCCAGGCACAGCTTGGGCAAAGGCATAACCCGTCAGAAAACGATCGCCGCCTATGGTATCGCCCACTGCTGTTTCTAGCAGAGGTAGCACCACATGACCGCCACCGAACACTAAACTCCCTACGCGGTAAAACTCGCTGAAAATCCAAGCCTCAGGTCCGAAATCCACCATAAAAAAACTGCCGATGAGCAGCACGAAAAAGAGCAGTAAATAGAGATAATTCAAGCGGATCGGTGCAAGCGGCACAGTGTCATCTTGCGTCGCACTCAATTTATAAATACCGATAGTCGCAGCGCCGAGTAACAGGATGATTTGCGTCCACATAAATGGCGCAATCAAAATCGCCGCAGCACTGACTAACATCAGCAAACGGGCGGATTTGCGTTGGCAGAATTGTTTAAACATAGCAAGAACGGTATCGGCAACCACAACGACGGCCATTAACTTAAGCCCATAAATCATCCCTTGAACATAATGATTAGCGAGCCACGCCGACGTTGTTACCGCCAGTAAGTACATCAAAATAAAGGAAGGTAGCGTAAAACCGGCAAAGGCAGCAAGCGCACCCACCAGCCCGCCTCTTTGGTAACCAATGGCAAAGCCCACTTGGCTCGACCCTGGCCCCGGCATAAATTGGCTTAAGGCGACGAGACTGGCGTAACGCTTATCATCGAGCCAACCGAGTTCATTAACAAAGGTCTGGCGAAAATAACCAATGTGCGCCGCAGGTCCGCCAAAACTCATCAAGCCTAAGGTAAAAAAGCGTAGGAAAATCTGTAGCATAAATCGCCGCCCATCAATGCATAAAGTGCTGAAGATTATGCCACTAAAAAGACATTTTGATGAAGTTTCACGCGAGCAACGCAGATAAAAGCATAACAAGGGCCCCACACAGCAGAGCCCTTAAGATAGTTTGAGCGGATTTGCAAGAATCATAAAGCGAGTGAGTACAGATGCTTAGAGATACATTGATGAGCTAAAAGATTAATCCTTCACCAACATAGCTAAGACTTCAAAATGATCCGTATGGGGGAATAAATCAAATAGCTGCACCTTGGTTAAGTGATAACCTTGAATATGCTCAAGATCTTTCGCTAAGGTTTTGGGATTACAGCTGGAATAAAGAATCGCCTTAGGCGCAAACTCGCTTAATGACTGGCATAAAGCCTCGCCAATACCACGCCTCGGTGGATTAACAATGATCAAATCCGGCTTATCGGCAGCGCTTTTACCCTTAGCAAAGTCGGTGGAATCGAGCGCCATAAAGCTCACATTCTCAAGCCCCATAATTTGCGCAGACATTTGCGCGCAGGCAATCGCCTCGGTTTCAATTTCAATCCCTGTGAGTGCAATGTCTTTGGATGCGCAGTGCAGTCCGAAACCGCCGACGCCACAAAACAGATCCCATAACGAGCGAGGAGAAAACTCGGCAACCCACTCACGGGCGGTTTGATATAACTGAGCCGCAACCTGTGGATTGGTCTGGAAAAAACTCTTAGGCCGAATGAACAAAGGCACATGATTAAAACGTTCTTCAAGCCTAGTATTCTCAGTTAAGAAAATCTCCTCATCGCCCTCAAGGATTGCCATATGAACTGGTTGGATATTGACTGACACTACTTTTATCTGCGGATATTCCGCCAATAATGCTGGTAATTCGCGTTCGATACGTTCAATGCCATTGTGGGATCGCAGCACAAAACGCAGTAGATACTCGCCGCGCACTTGGCTGCGGGTCAGCAGAATAAACTTAAGCTCGCCCTTGGCTTTATCAACCCGATAGGGAGGAAGCCCCGCCTGCTGCACAAAGCGGGTTAAACGGTGCAACAAGGCTTGCATATCAGCGGGATATAACAGGCAGTCGCAAAGATCCACCGCCTCGCCACTTGGGCTCACAATCCCCAAAATGGGTTCATGGGCGGCACCGAGCACCACCATTTTGGCTTTATTACGAAAGCCGCTGTCATCGCCAGTGATGGGTGGCAGAAAAAGTTCTGCCGAATTTGCGGGAATAAAAGGCGCGAGTAATTGCTGTAACGTTTGGGTTTTAACCGCTACTTGCTGCACTAGAGGCTGCTGAATATGCCGGCAAGAAAGGCACTGACCTTGATTAAAATAACCACATTGCTTGACGGCATTCACAATAGCAGCACTCACGACAGATCCTAGATTCAGTAAAAAAGCGCCACACTGTAGCGGTTTTACGGGTAAAAATCATCTCGAAACACACTCAAACCAGTATCAAGGGCGCAATTTTAGGTTTATTCAAGACAAGCTGAGTTTATCAACATCGGCAATCGCCTCGCGCTTACCAAGGGCCTTTTCAATCCATTCAAGTACTTCTGCCGAGGTGCTGCGAAACGTCGTTAACTTACCGCCGTATAAACTGAGGATGCGCGGATGGGAAATCGATGTTTTCATCAAGGTATCCCGCGGCCGCTCAAAGGCTTGGCTATTTTGCTTAGGTAAAACCCGAATGCCGCAGAAGGTCTGGGTTATCTTTGTCTTAAGCTCATCAATCTCCGGCGTTAGCGGGAAGTAATGCTTATAAATTCCAAGCAGATAATTAATTTCAGATTCGGTCGCTTGGGGTGGTTTATCTAAAGACGCCAGTTCCGTTTCTGTGGTGCCAACCAAGGTTTGCCCATACCAAGGCATCACAAATATGACCCGCTTATCGAAGCAAGACTCTAAATACAAGATGCCATCGGGCGCAGGAATATCCAGTAGCACATGGGCGCCTTGCACCCAATCGAGTTCAACACACGCAAGTGGAGGCAAGACTTTGCTTAAAACCGCATTCACCCATGGGCCGGCAGCATTGATCACTAGACTCGCTTCGGCTTTATGGATTTCGCCCCTGTGGCTAAAACTCAGCTCACAAGTTTCGCGCCTATGTTCCAGCTCAAGAAATTCAGCCTCGGCATAGACTTCAGCGCCCAGTGCCTGCGCGCTGCGCGCCACCGCTTGAGTTAACAACTTATCGTCGGTCTGCGCATCCCAATACTGAAACACCGCCTTTAATCCATTGAGTTTCAATCCTTTAAAACGATGCCAATGCACGGCAGGCACAGACACAAATTGGCCCAAGGGATCAAACTCACTCAGCAGCGCATACATGCTTAAGCCCGCGCGAATAGTCCAGGGACTGCGCTGACTGTTGTCATACACTGGAATATAAAAAGGCACAGCTTTAACCAGAGTGGGCGCAAGATTGAGTAAATGGCGCCGTTCAAGCAAGGACTTACGGACTAAATTGATTTGCCCCGTTTCTAAATAGCGCAAGCCGCCATGGATAAGCTTGCTGGAATTAGCCGAGGTTTGGCCGCCAATTTCGCCCTTTTCAATCAGCAAGGTGGAATAGCCCGCCGCTACCGCATATTGGGCAATGCCGACACCGCTGATCCCACCGCCAATAATGGCTATATCGAAACTGGCCATAACTCACTCTCGCTAACGTTCCATAGACGACCGACCTACTGAGCCTCATGCATTCAATCAAGCTCAGTCGAACAGCTAATAAGCGTTAATATGTCAATAAGTTAGTCTTAGATCAAATCTCGACGATAAGAGTTTAATCAATACTGGCATGTAATTGTTTAAGTGCTTGATCGCACATGGCCTTTAAGGCTTTTAACTCGCTCGCCTCGCCGCCGACTTTGCAACGCATTAAATGGGGGATTTCACTTGCCTGCGTTTTGAGGGCAATTCCTGCGGCCGTTAAGGCGAGCACTCTCACGCGCTCATCCTGTTCGCTGCGACCGCGAGTCACTAATCCCTTAGATTCTAACCGCTTTAGCAATGGCGTTAACGTGCCTGAATCAAGGAAGAGTTTATCCCCTAAGGTTTTGACACTAATGCCCTGCTCTTCCCATAACACTAGCATGACCAAGTATTGCGGATAGGTGAGATCCAATTTATCTAACAAAGGGCGATAGGCTCGCACCATAGCATTCGCGGCGCTATAAAGTGAGAAGCACACTTGGTTTTCAAGGCATAAAGCATTATCTACGCTGGTATTTTCGGCCATATCGACAGGATTAACACGGGTGTTGGGTTGAGTTGTTGCCATAGGAAGATCCGACAAATTAAATATATTGCGCACAATATACTTGCATTCACACCAAAGATCGAATTATAGTTTATCACAATTTAATTGCGCGCAATTCAAATCAATTTACTTAATCCTTAATCTAAGAAGGTCAATATTATGAAAACACTTTATGAAACACGTGCCACAGCAAAAGCGGGTCGTCAGGGTCAAGTTAGCACTGATGATGGTTTACTGGATGTGGCGTTAGCCTATCCAAAAGCCATGGGCGGTAGCGGACTTGCCACTAACCCAGAACAACTGTTTGCCGCAGGTTATGCTGCCTGTTTCTCAAACGCCGTTCTGCATGTCGCTAAAATCGGCAAAGTCGATATTACCGAAGCGCCAGTCAGTGCGGTTGTCGGCATAGGTGCCAATGATGCCGGCGGTTTTGCATTAGCGGTTGCTTTAGAAGTTAGCTTAGATTTACCGCAAGAAGCTGCTGAAGCATTAGTGCGTCACGCGCATCAAGTTTGTCCATACTCGAACGCTACACGTAATAATATCGACGTGAAACTGAGCGTAAATGGTGTTGCGTTAGGCTAACCATAATCCATCATAGACACTTGTTGATAACGTCAGAAATAGAGCACCCTCGAGTGCTTTATTCTTTATTAGCCAATAACGACTCAAGCTGAGAGTGAATGTGCATCACACCATTTCACAGGGAGATAAACTGGTTTCAGTTCCCAAAAAATGGTTATTCGCGAGTTAACTAACACTTCTTAATATCTAATTTAATCAAAATGATTGATTTAAGTAGAGTAAGAGCTAATCGAACCGTTTGACGATACTTAAACCCACTCTCAGTGGGAGGCGCTATGACAAAATATCTATCGAAATTATCTCTGTTTTGCTCGCTATTATTCCTTTTTGCCTTTTCCATCCCGAGCTGGGCCGAGACAACACCAGCAAGCTCAGCGGATCGAACGTGGCATTATATAAATGGTCAGGGTGAGCTCAAAATTAAGCTGTATTTCTTCTGGTCTAAAACTTGCCCACACTGTGCAGAGGCCCATCCTTTCATCGATTCATTGCCGCAAAAATACCCTTGGATAGAACTCGAATCTCATATGGTGTCCGCACCAGGTGTGCAAGATATTTGGCAAAATATCGCCGCAAAAACTAATACAGAAGCACGTTCTGTACCCTATATGGCCAGCTGCGAAAAAGCCGTGGTGGGCTATTCGAGCGAAGCAGTCACCGGCGAGTTTCTCGTCAATCGACTGAAGAATTGCTATTTATCCCTTGGCGGTAAACTCAGCGAAGCAGATTTGCCCACCAAAGGCGTTGTCAGTACGAGCGCGAGTACAGAAACCGATGCGCCGCTATTTGGCACCTGCGGCACAGATACTGGCGAAGGCACCTGCGATGCCACCAGCTTGGGTGACGCTACAAAAGCATCACCAGCGCAATCTGAAGTGCAGCCTGTAGAATTGCCCTTAGTGGGCGTAGTGACTCCTGAGACTATGTCTTTGCCGCTGCTCACCTTAGTGCTCGCAGGCGTGGATGCCTTTAACCCCTGCGCTTTCTTCGTTTTACTGTTTTTATTGTCGATCATGGTTAATGCTAAGAGTCGCAGCCGCATGTTACTCGTCGGCGGGATTTTCGTGTTCTTCTCAGGCTTTATCTATTTCTTGTTTATGACCGCATGGCTGAACATCTTCCAGCTGTTGGGCGCTGGCAGTGATGGCGGCATGATCATCTTAGCGGCGGGTTGTTTGGCCTTAATCGCTGGTGTCATCAACATCAAAGATTACTTCTTTACTAAGGGGGAAGTGACGCTGTCGATGTCGGCAGAAAACCGGACGAGTTTGATAAAGCGCATGGGGAAACTGTCAAATTCGAGTAGCTTAGGCGCCTTACTTATTGGCTCTACCGTACTAGCTGTTCTCGCCAACGCCTATGAACTGCTCTGCACCGCGGGCTTCCCTATGATCTACACCAGCGTGCTCTCTATGCACAATCTGCCAGATATTGAACGCTATATGTATCTGGTTTTATATAACATTGTGTATGTGATCCCGCTGGCGATTATCGTTATCGTCTTCAGCGCGACCTTAGGTAAACGTAAACTGACTGAAAAAGAAGGCCAAGCCCTAAAACTCATGTCAGGGGTGATGATGTTGGGTATGGGTATCGCGCTGGTTATCGACCCTACTGCCCTGCAAAATGTAGTGCTGGCACTGGGGCTGATCTTAGGTTCATTAGGGATCACAGCCATTATTATTATCGGCCGCAAACTGTTTTCGGCTAAGGCCAAGTAATTGACGAAACAATCGACTAAATAATTAACAAAATAATGGATGATTGGCAAATTCATGGCTAACGGCTAAAGTTAACCTTGGGTTTGCCGATAAAGGGATCCAGCTTACAATCGAGGTTAGTTATGTCAATTTCACTGAATACCCAAGCTATCGCACCTAATCTAGAAAATGGTGCAATTGGCGTTAAGGTTGCTCAGTTAGCCAAAGAGCAGCAAAAAGCCGAAGGTCAAATCGCGGTAGATTTAATTGCAGCTGCGGCGCCAAAACCAGTAGGTAATGCAGGCCACAACATCAACACTACGGCCTAATTGTTAGCAATACAGCATTTAAAAAAGCGCCTCTGATTATCAGGGCGCTTTTTTTTGTTATTTTTCTATAAAACGTCAGGCGAATTTAAGAAAAAGCGTTGCCATTCACATGCATAATTGTAAATGTCCACACCACGAACGCCAGTGGGATATGCACTAAGGCATAGAAAAACTGATCGAGTCGTCCCATTCCTTTTGCTAACCAAATCAAATACAAGTGTAATCCAATTACCAGCGGGAACAGGGCTAATAGCGGATACAGAGCGACAGGGCTGGCATCGGAAAACAGGCTATGACTTAATAAAGCCCAAGCCACCATGACAGCGGTCGTTAGCGGTGGTGTTGCAATGCGATATTGCTCTGGATAGGGAAACATCCTACAACCTCTTGAGTCTCAATCGGTAAACTTACGTTTTAGGTTTTCGCGCAATCAACTGTGCTTTATAACTGCTATGAGTGGACTGCGGATCACATAATCGACCTTCAAAGTAATGTAAAGGTTGCCAGTTAGCAAACACTGATTTGAGTTCATTTTCAGTGAGTAAGAAATCGGGGTTACGTGGCCGCCCACTCTCAGCTTGTTGTGTGGTAAAGGTTTCATAGACGATAAGGCCTGTAGTCTTAACCGCCTTGGCAATTTGCGGTAATAATGGCCGATGCAGATAATTGAATACTAACACTATGTCGTACTCTTCAATCGGTAGCGATGGCGCAGCCTCGGCTTCTAAATCCCATTGATATTTGCGGGCGTTCACATGCTCAATGTGCGACATGGCAGACAAATCCCTGTCGATAAACGTCACTTCTGCACCTTGCGCTAGAAACCACAAACCATTACGTCCAGAGCTGCAGGCAAGATCGAGTACTTTAAGTCCATCAAAGCGAGAAACAGGCCAAGTAAACTCAGTGATTAAGGCTGCGGGAGTCACGATTGGCGCATGGATTACAGACATTGCAATTAGCCCTTAATTTCTTTTTTCGAGTCGATTTGCCGACGATGCACAATAGAATAATGCCTGAGCCCTGCTGGACCATGGGACACAATCACGGACAAAAAGAGGATCGCGATTAACAACTCAGGCTTGAAATTAGCCAAAGGGACAAACAAACCAAGTAAGCCTACTTTTACTAAGGTTAACAAACCCTTAAGCTGAATTAACCAACGCCAATCACGCACAATGTCCCACAACATTAATATGCAGCCCGTCGTCATAGCGAGATACCAATAATTCAGCCATTGCGTTTTATCTACGCTTAATAAAATGCCACCACCGACACCGACGATCCCTAAAATATGCAATGCCCTTAAACTGGTTTTACTCAAACGTTGAACCCAAAAACGTTTTTCTGATATGCCTTGTTTGCGCATTACATCCCCTTAATAATCAACTGCGTAACATCTGGTTAAACTAATAATGCAACTCTATACAATAATGGCTGGATAATTAACATTATTTATAGAATACTCAAAAATAATTAAGTGACATACTCAAAGTGCTAAGTCACATTATAATATCTATTAAATACAAATAGATAAATCACATCACAAAACCAATAATTAATATCATTTTTATTTTTAAAAGTTAAAACCAATCCATTCAACATGTTAACTCGCGCAAGTTATACCGTATTCAATCAGTGACCAGTCTCAACTTCATTAATATTTCCCATCCGATTGCACATTTTAAATATGTTATTTTCGCTGCAACAAAGGTTATGTGATCTGAACACACATATACCTCTTTAGATAGTGCTAAATTTGCAAATGGAGAATGCTCTAACAGTGCGTGAGCTGCGTAAAAAATAAATATCACGCCACGATGAATAACCCTTATTAAGTAGATGAATGTACGGCGGAGGAACTACCATGTTCACAAGAAAGATTCAAAAAACAGCACTAGCCATGCTGATCTCTGGCGCAATGGCAGGAACTGCCTATGCTGCACCAGAAGTGCTAGCCGATTTTCACGGTGAAATGGGCAGTTGCGACAGTTGCCACGTCTCAGACAAAGGTGGCGTCAGCGATGACAACCTTAGCCATGAAAATGCCCAATGCGTTAGCTGCCACGGCGATTTAAAAGAACTGGCCGCCGCCGCACCTAAAGACAAAGTCTCACCCCATAAATCTCACTTGATTGGCGAAATTGCTTGTACAAGCTGCCATAAAGGCCATGAGAAATCAGTCACTTATTGCGATGCTTGCCACAGCTTCGGCTTCGATATGCCTTACGGCGGTAAATGGGAACGTAAGTTTGTTCCTGTTGATGCAGACAAAGCGGCACAGGATAAAGCCATTGCTGCTGGCGTAAAAGAAACCACTGATGTGGTTGTTATCGGTTCAGGTGGTGCAGGCCTTGCTGCTGCCGTCTCTGCCCGTGATGCTGGCGCGAAAGTGATTCTGCTCGAAAAAGAACCTGTCCCAGGTGGTAACACTAAGTTGGCCGCTGGCGGTATGAACGCTGCCGAAACGAAGGCGCAAACTAAGTTAGGTATTGAAGATAAGAAACAAATCATGATCGACGACACCATGAAAGGTGGCCGTAACATTAACGATCCTGAATTAGTGAAAGTGCTTGCAAATAACTCATCTGACTCTATCGATTGGTTAACCTCTATGGGTGCCGACATGACTGACGTGGGCCGTATGGGTGGTGCAAGTGTTAACCGTAGTCACCGCCCAACCGGTGGTGCTGGCGTAGGTGCACACGTAGCGCAAGTACTATGGGACAACGCAGTAAAACGTGGTACTGACATCCGCTTAAACAGCCGTGTTGTCCGTATTCTTGAAGATACGAAAGGCAATGTGACTGGCGTACTCGTTAAAGGCGAATACACTGGTTATTACATTATTAAAGCCGATGCTGTGGTTATTGCTGCCGGTGGTTTTGCGAAAAACAACGACCGCGTAGCTAAGTACGATCCTAAGTTAAAAGGCTTTAAAGCCACTAACCACCCAGGTGCAACCGGTGACGGCTTAGACGTGGCACTGCAAGCAGGCGCAGCAACTCGCGATTTAGAGTTCATTCAAGCTCACCCAACATACTCACCAGCGGGTGGTGTAATGATCACCGAAGCGGTACGTGGCAACGGTGCTATCGTGGTAAACCGTGAAGGTAACCGCTTTATGAACGAAATCACTACCCGTGATAAAGCGTCTGCCGCGATTCTGCAACAAAAAGGCGAAAGCGCTTATTTGGTATTCGATGACTCAATCCGTAAGAGCTTAAAAGCGATTGAAGGTTATGTGCATCTGAACATTGTTAAAGAAGGCAAAACCGTCGAAGAGTTAGCAAAACAAATCGATGTGCCCGCCGCTGAACTGGCGAAAACCATCACGGCATACAACGGTTTCGTGAAATCAGGTAAAGATGCGCAATTTGAACGTCCAAACCTACCACGCGAATTAGCAGTAGCACCTTTCTACGCATTAGAAATCGCACCTGCTGTTCACCACACTATGGGTGGCGTTGTGATTGATACTAAAGCCGAAGTGAAGAGCGAGAAAACCGGGAAACCAATCCAAGGCTTATATGCTGCAGGTGAAGTGACTGGCGGTGTTCACGGTGCTAACCGTCTAGGCGGTAACGCAGTATCTGACATTGTGACCTACGGCCGTATCGCCGGTGCTGAAGCGGCTAAATTCGCTAAAGATCACTAGTCACAAACCGTATAAGGGTTAACGGACTAACCCTTGGCTCTCAAAGCACGGTTTTAAATATGAGAGCCCTAGCTTGAATAACTCAAGCACTGCTAGTCAATCCATAAGCGAGCCATCAGGGCTCGCTTTTTTTATCAAGCGTTTTAGCTAATTGATGACAAAGCTCACTCTTTTAATAGTCAATTTTCTAAGGCTAAGGACAAAAAGCCCTAACTCACTTACACTCTTTGGCTGATAACTACATCACAATCCGTTAGGTGACTGAAATGAGAATTGGATTCTTTAGCGCAAAACATTACGACATGCAGCATTTTAACCGCACAAATGCCGCGTTTGGTGCACAAATTGAGTATTTCGATTATCGCCTCTGCATGCAAACGGTGAAACTTGCTGAAGGGTTTGAAATCGTCTGCGCCTTCGTTAACGATTCACTCTGCGAAGAAGTCCTCGTTGAACTCGCCAATGGCGGTACGAAAATCATCGCCATGCGCTGCGCAGGTTTTAACAATGTCGACTTAGTCGCCGCTAAACGCTTAGGCATGCAAGTCGTTAACGTACCAGCTTATTCTCCTGAATCCGTGGCCGAACATACAGTCGCACTGATGTTGACACTGAATCGAAAAATCCACAAAGCTTACCAACGCACCCGCGATGCCAATTTCTCCCTCGAAGGTTTAGTCGGTTTTAACATGTTCGGCAAAACCGTCGGCGTGATTGGTACAGGTAAAATCGGCGTAGCCACCATTAAAGTCTTGCTCGGTTTTGGCTGTAAAGTCATCGCCTACGATCCCTTTATCAATCCAGCGGTTGTTGCGCTAGATGTTGAATATCAAGATCTCGATGCGATTTATGCCAACAGCGATATCATCAGTTTGCATTGCCCGCTCACGGCCGATAACCGCCATTTGCTCAACCAAGCCAGCTTCGCCAAGATGAAACCCGGTGTCATGGTGATCAACACCAGTCGCGGTGGCTTACTCAATGCCTTCGATGCGATGGAAGCCTTAAAACTCGGCCAAATCGGTTCACTCGGTCTCGATGTGTATGAAAACGAGAAGGGCTTATTCTTTGAAGATAAATCGAATGAGATCATTCAAGACGATGTATTCCGTCGATTATCTGCCTGCCATAACGTGATCTTTACTGGCCACCAAGCCTTCCTCACTGAAGAAGCCTTAGGCGCCATCGCCCAAACAACCTTGAACAACGTAAAAGCGTTATGTGCAGGGGAACTCTCAGGTAACGAATTGTTTTAACTGACAGATAAAATCCTGACTGCTACAGTGAGGCTTCAACGTTTGAAGCCTCACAGAGAGAACCTCAATATGCTAGTCACTCAGGAAACTCAGGATATCTCCACGCCTTCAGGGCTAATGCGCACTTATATCTACCGCCCAGAAGCACAGGGGCAATTCCCAAGCATCATCTTTTATTCCGAAATTTTTCAGCAAACGGCACCTATTGCACGCGCTGCAACAATTCTTGCTGGCCACGGTTTTGTGGTATTTGTGCCGGAAGTATTCCATGAACTCAATCCTTTAGGCACAGTGCTCGCCTACGATGAACCGGGTAAAGACAAAGGCAACGCCGATAAGTTTGCTAAACCTTTAGAACACCACGACAGCGACACCCAAGCATTAGTCGACTTTGCCCATCAACAAGCTTACTGCAATGGCAAAGTGGGCAGTATGGGCGTGTGTATCGGCGGCCACTTGGCCTACCGCGCCGCACTCAACCCCGCTATTTTAGGTGCATTTTGCCTCTATCCAACCGACATTCACTCCAACACCCTGCCCTGCGCCTACGGCAATGACTCTCTGAGCCGCAGCGGTGATATTCAAGGGGAATTAGTGTTAGTGTTCGGCAAGCAAGATCCCCATGTATCAGCTGAAGGTCGAGTGTTAATCCACCAGCAATTAATGGCGCTGAACCGTAATTTCACTTGGCTTGAAGTTAACGCCCAACACGCCTTTATGCGTGATGAAGGCGAACGCTACGATCCCGCACTCGCACTGCAAATGTACCTGCAAGCGGTAGCGTTTTTTCACAGGGTGCTGCGATAATTAGCTTTGAAACGGCTTACCACAAAAAGTCAGCAATCTTTAATTACATCGTTAAACCTTTATTGTATCGCTCAAATAGTGTGGCGGGTTGTCCAAAAAGACTTAACTCGCCGCACTATTTACGTTTAATAAACCACTAAAACACGCTCACTGAAACAAGCTATAACCTTAACAAACATTATGGCTTTAGTGATTCATCATCTTTTTATTTAATGAAACTAAGCACCTAGTAAAGGTAGATGTTTGATACTTTTGTATTTCAACGATAATTCAATACATTGGGAAATCGCGGATTCTGGCAAGGGATCATGGATACTTAACACTATGGCTCGATTCCCTTCAAACTGCAGCGCATGGGAATGTAGCTCTCGAAATGTATCAACCAGCTTAGTTTTACAATTAAAGAATAGGTAGTATTGTTCGGGATATTTTGGCTTCCAGTCAAATCTTACTGTACTGCCATTTTTAACTGAATAACTCGGCTCGCCCCATTTTAAGCTCTCTTCCACCGCACCTAAATCCTGCGCTTCGGCAATCGCAAAAACCAAGGTTCGGATCCGTAATAGCAAGGGCGTTATATGCTCAGGATAGCGTTCAAACTTGTTCTGCACTTGCGCTTGCATGCTCTTATCCTCCCATTTACACCATGCCGAATCATCATATCTGTAAAACAAAAAACCACGCTGCGGGCCCACATGGTTGAACTTCCAAACCTTTAGTGAGCGGCGATTATATCAGCACTTTATTATAAACCGCGCATTAGGGGTGTGACACAGTGTCGCAGGTCGTTGAGTTTTTATTGAGATACCCACTTAATCCTATATAAAACATACCATTATTTAAACAAACCTTTCATAGGCTTATTATGACCCGCTCCGCAGTAATGACTTCAATGGCGATATCCCTAGCAAGCATGGCCATTTTTTCAGGGATAGCAGCCGAAACTGAAGCAATGTTTCCAGCATCTGCAATTAAACCTCAAGTATCGACTCCCACTACTATCGAAAGAATAGCCATTACAGGGAGCCGAATTCAAAGGGAAGAGATGGCTTCCACCGCGCCTATGACCGTTTTTACCGCGCAAGATATCGAGAAAACCGGTGCCACCTCAGTTGAGATATTACTGCAAAGAATGACAGCCTCTGCGGGGTTTGCGGGTAATCAAACGAATGCCTATTGGACTGAAGGTGGCTATGGTTCAACCCAAGTTAATCTGCGTGGATTAGGGGTAAATCGCACACTCGTACTGCTCAATGGTCGACGTATGCTGAACAGTGGCACTGGGGCAAACTCCTCCGTAGATCTTAATACCATTCCCATTAGCGTGGTTGAACGAATCGAGGTATTAAAAGATGGTGCATCCGCCATTTATGGTGCCGACGCGGTTGCTGGCGTGGTCAATATCATCACTCGGCAGCAAATCGAAGGGGTTGAGTTTCAAGCACGAACTGGCATAACCGAGCAAAATGATGGTGAACAGTACAAGCTCGACCTTGCCCTCGGTCATGTCGGTGAGCGGGGCAGTGCATATGTGGCGATGAGTTACGATAAAACCCAAGCCGTCGATATGCTGAGTCGCGCGTCTTGTCCGCTTGAGGAAGTGAATGGTGAGCTAGTGTGTGGCGGTAGCTCGGCGCTTCCAGGAGGCAGAGGCCATTTCATTGATACCAATGGTAATCCAATCGGCGATCCGTTAATGCTTTTACCAACGGGAAGCACGCCATACACAAGTAGCCATAAAGACAATACTTATCAGTATTTTAATGCGGTTCAACCTAACGAGCGAGTCAATCTTTTTGCCTACGGTGAATATGACTTAACGGCAAGCAGCCAAGTGTTTGCTGAAGCTATGTACACTCGCCGTAGCTCACAATTACCCGCTTCCCCGCAATCGGTGTCAGGAATAGTCATTCCTGCATGGCATGAGTCAAACCCGACCGATGCAGACTTTCTGCTCCAGAGTCGTAGACTGGCAGAAGCTCCCCGACAATTTAATATTCAAGCGGATACTTGGCGCTTAGTGGCAGGTTTTAGAGGGGATTTAGACAACGGTTGGCAATGGGATGCTGCAGTTAACTTCGGCAGTAACCGTGGTTCCTATGAAGTGACCAATGTCATTAATAAGGCTCGTCTTGCCGAGGCGACTGACTATAGCAGTTGTAATCTTGATCCCAATGCCCCCTGTGCAGACTTTTGGGGAGTTGGCTCACTCACACCTGAAATGCTGGACTATTTTCTGTTTAACATGCGAGATAGCGGCGGCAATGAGCAGTTTAGCCTCACAACGAATATCACAGGCGATCTATGGCAGTTACCCGCGGGCATGATGAGTTTTGCTGCAGGACTAGAGCACAGAAACGAGAAAGGATGGAATGATCCCGACCCACTTAAAATCAGTGGTGAAGCGAACACTGCCCAGCAAGATCCGATTGATGGTCGTTACACTGCCGACGAAATCTATCTTGAAACCTTGGTACCAATATTAAGCGACCAGCCATTTGCTAAGTCAGTCGAATTAACTGCGGCGTTGCGATATTCCTATTTTGATACCTTCGGTGGCGATACCAATTATAAAATGGGGCTGCTGTGGGTCGTCAATGACGCAGTGACGCTGCGGGCCACGCAATCCACGGCATTCAGAGTACCGAATATTCCTGAGTTGTTTGGCGGCATAGATCAAGGGTCCATGAATACCACAGATCCTTGTAGCGAGTGGGCTAAGCTCGACCCTAGCTCGAATCGATACGCTAATTGTATGGCATCAAACGTGCCAACGAATTATAAGCAAGAAGGCACAATATTAACCGACCGTGGTGGCAATGCTGAACTTGAACCAGAAGAAGCTAATACCTTTACTGCGGGTATTGTTTGGGATCTGGGGTTTATTGAAGGGCTCAATATCACGCTCGATTACTACAAGATAGAGATTAATAACGCCATTAACTCAGTCAATGGTTCGAGCAAATTAGCCGCCTGTTACGACAGCAAAGGGATGACGCATCCTTTCTGTAGCGACGAGCACTTTGTGCGAGACGCAATGACAGGCAACATCACCTATTTACAAACACAACTGGGCAACGCCGCTAACGAAGTGGTTTCAGGTGTTGATATGGCGATGTTTTACCAGAAAGAAATGGGCAGCGTTGTGACTAATACGACTTGGGAGCTGAGCTATTTAGATCAATACGATCTGCAAACCTACGCCGGCGCCCCCGTTGAATCTCGAGCAGGCACCATTGGTTATGATGGTAGCTACACCAAATGGCGCTCAAACCTCTATTTTGATGTCACTAATGACAATTGGCGCTTTAGCTACAACATTCAGTATATTGGCGCGGCGGATGATCAATATGCCAATGCCGGAGAGATAGGCGACTCAGTTGATGCAATCACTTACCATAACGCACAGGTTTATTATCAAATGGACAACAATATCGCCTTAACGGCAGGTATCGATAATCTGTTCGACAAGCAAGCGCCATATCATCAAAGCTATACCGACGGTAATACCAACACTATGACGTACGACCTAATGGGACGTCGTTACTATGTCGGGATGAAATGGGCTCTGTAGTGCTTTGGGCTTAAGGGGGCAGCCCCCCTTAAGCAAGCTGGCTAAATTAGTTCTCAAAATAAAAGGTGAGTCATCAACTTGAAGCGGGTTAACACACTTAAACGAGTCTCATCGGCGCACTTTCTGCACAGATGGTTGATGCTATTGCTGGTACTGCCGATTGGGATCTGGTCAGTTACCGGCAGCTATTTCGTCTTAATGGATCTTGGGTTTATCCGTGGCGATCATATTAAAGTGCAAGACATCCAGCATATCGATCCCAGCCAGCTCCATTACTCAATGGCAGCGGTTTATGAACGTTTCCCCAAGGCTCAAGCAATCACGTTAACCTCAGTCACAGATACCCTCTACTACCGGATTAAACTGAGTGATAAATCCATTCTCGTGAACGCAGATTCGGGTGAGTTATTGCCTTCAATAACGGAGAAACAAGCCCGAATGATAGCTTCAAACTATCAGCATCACGGGTCTTTAGCCGTCGAGGCTAAGCTTGTTAGTGCAACCCTGCTCACCGATATCGCCCCTGCAGAATTAGCGCCGCGATACTTGCCAGTTTGGAGAATGGATTTTAACGATAGCGCTGCTACAAGCCTTTACCTATCAGCGACAACGGGAGAGTTAGTCACGCGCAGACATGACTATTGGCGTTTGTTCGATCTCTTTTGGAAATGGCACATTATGGATTACGACGAAGGTGAAGCCATCGACAATCTTCTACTGCTGAGTTCGGCTCTAGTCTCTATTGTGGCTGTATTAGCTGGCTTCGTTTTACTTTGGCAGCGCAGAAGGAGGTATCTGAGATGATGCCGAATCTTAAACTTAAGCCTAAGCCTCAAAGTAAACGCTTCAAACGTTGGGTCAAAATCGCTCACTATTGGCTCGGTGCCATAGTTAGCATTCAACTGCTACTTTGGCTTGTTACTGGGGTCTATTTCAATTTAACGCCCCATGATGAACTCAAGGGAATGGAGTACCAACAGAGCCATCATCCTAAGCCACAAAGGCAAGCGTTTGAGCCACAAAAGCTTGTGGATATCGCTCCCTTGCTGGCTAAGCATACTCAAGTAGAAAGCCTGACATTAGTGGCGCTCGCGGGTAAGCCCGTTTATGTACTCGATGCCAAGGTGCAGCGCTATGCACACCAGTGCCAACAGCAAACCTTGATTGATGCTTATACTGGCAATGTTTTACTTATTGATAAACAAAGCGCCCAACAACTGGCGCTTGAAAGTTATGCCGGGCCAGGAAAAATTACCCAAGTTAAGCAAATCTCAGTCCCCATTAGCGAATGGCCAACCCAGTGCAATTCACTGTGGCAAATAGGTATGGATGATGACCTGTCGACGCGGATTTACATCAATGCGATTAATGGCGAATTAGTTGGCCATAAAAATGATCACACAGACATCGCCGACTTGATGTTTAAATTGCACTTTATGGATTACCTCAATCAAGGCAGCTTCAACAACCCCTTTAGCTGGCTGCTGGGCATACTGACCTTGTTGCTATCCCTATCTGGCCTGTATTGGGTTGTTGAGAATCTGGTACTCAAGCGCTATCGAATTAGTATTGGTTAAATGGCTAAATACGGTCTTACATCGGCCTATGGAGAATAAAGCCCCTATTGAGGGGCTGGAATAAATTCGCTAATTTTGATACCCAATAACAAATTGGGCTTCAGCTAATCGCCTTATGCTGCAGGGTTTACCTCAGCATCCAGCAAACGACTTTCGCTATAGGCAACTAATTCTTGATTGCTAACACGGGTAATAAAAATATTATCAAGAAAAAAATCTACATCATCACCGGATTTACGGCCCGCTAATAACTGAGTGCTGCCGTCTTCATAGGCTAAGGTCATAGCGACGGTTTGTTCATCAGGATAGGTAATTTGTGCCTGTGTGAGTTTTACAGGGGCTGACTTTAGCTCATCACTTACATGGGGGTTAAGCTTGAAAATAGCATCGACGGGCATATCTACCACAGCAGGAGATTTATCGGTAATGGGATTTTTACCCGTCCAAAACTCGATAGTATTCACGATAAACAAATCGCCTGTAGCCGCAATGCCATAAATCGGGCTCAATAGAATAAACAGCCCAGCACGACCATAACGGTTATCCACTGCACTTAAATTTCCCTTAGTCACCATTTGGCTTAAACCCATTTGCCCCATACAGGCCGTTAATTGAGTCGTTAACACCGCCGCGATAGTCACAGCTAGAAGTTTAGATTTCATTGAATTCTCCCTTAAAAACAAAAGGGCGAAGTCTAAGCAGAGTGAATAACTAAACCGTGCGTTCAAGCACAGTATGAGGTAAAAAAACAGCGTGGCATGTAATAAAACCCCCTGTATTTGTTAGTAAACACTCAGTAAGCAAGCAAACATAATGAGAAGATAATAGGATTAAGAGCCCCGGCAATCACTCACAACAGTTTGATAATCAATGTAGCACTGCGCAGCTAGCCAAACTACTCAGGATCAAACTTCTTCTTGCCTTCGAGTAAAGCCTGACGTTCGGCTAAGGGAGTCTGATCGGCGAGCTTTAACACTGCCTTTTGCAGCATTAAGTTATTGGGATAAGTAATGGTATCGCCGTTATCGCGGTGGATTAGCACATGGAATAACGCGATTTCGATAATCACACCGCTAATATCTTCATCCTTATCCACGACTCGAATGCGCTCGCCGATACGATAAGGAAACACGAAAAAGATCAGCACGCCTGCAGTTAAGTTACTCAATATCGACCACTGAGCCACTAATGCTACACCCATCACAGCGAAGGCGGATGACACAAATAGCGACACATCCTGATAGCCCAGCCCGAGCGAGACCGCCATCAATGACAGAGTAATAAAAAACATCACATAAGAGATAAAACGAGTGACTAAACTGGTCCGCGCCACACTCACTTGCTTCATTTGCGCCAGTTTTCTCACCCAATGGGTTAAGGCGCGCTGTAAAAAGAGAAACACTGCAAGATAAATACAGGCAAGCAGGATTTGATTTGTCATAATAGCGGCTCAATTAACTAAAACTGTCTGAATTCTAACTTTTTTGCGCGAGCAGTTATAGCCTGTGCAAGCGAGCCAAGCAGCGAAACCGAGTAATAAACCCAATATGGCCGATTCTACCCTCTTACATGAAACCCAAGACGCACTAGGCCCAATCCGCGTAATCGATTACGACGACTCACGGATCCTGTCCTTTGGGGACAACGACGAGCAGAGTAAAATCCTCAAGGCGGCACCCCATATTCCCCAGCACACTTATGTGCAAGCCATGTTGTTGGTTTTACTGTTTTGTAAGCCAAAGAGCGCCATAGTCTTAGGCTTAGGTGGCGGCTCGATTATTCACTCTCTACGTAATTTCGACGCGGCAATAAAGTTAACGGCAGTGGAATTACGCCCCGCGGTGATTGAGTTAGCTAAGCGCTATTTTCAGCTGCCGATAGGTAAAAAGCTCAATCTTATCAATGATGATGCCATCGCCTTTTTGGCCGCAGGCGATCATAAAAAAGTCGATGTAATTTTTGCCGATATCTACACAGCCAAAGGCGTTGAAACGGGACAGCTTTCACCAGTATTCCTTGAGCAATGCACTAACCTTATCAAACCCAATGGGTATTTAGTGCTGAACTGCTGGAAAGAACATAGCCAAAATCGCGAGTTGTTGGCTGACTTACAACAGCACTTTGCCCATGTGAATGCTTGCCTCACTGGTGGCGGTAATTGGGTGATATTTGCCAGCCAATCGCCACAACTTTTAGGCACCTCAGCCCTGAAAAGTCAGGCTCAAACTTTGTCGCAACAATTGGATTTTGCCCTTGAGCGATCACTGACACGCTTTGGGCCTTGGATTTAATATTAATATCAGCAAAATAGCTTAAATTAGTTAACCCTAAGGCTGAGCTTTGATATTCTTCTCACACTCCCATGATATGAGCTGTCACCATGAAAAATAAGCACAAATTTATGTTAAGCGTTATGGCTCTGGCGTGCCTTAACTCTCTCAATGCTAACGCCGAGATTTTTAGTTTTGACACTCGTAGCTCACTGAATTCAGATACATTAGTGCTATTCCAAAGCGCTGATGCTACTACCTATGGGATCGACTATTTACCTCAGTCGACCCAAGACCAATTAAACCTAGCGACGGCAGATAACAGCTTTTCTGGTAAGCAAGGTGAAATCCTTGAGATTTTAGTACCGAGCGAAATCGATGCTAAGCGAGTTTTATTGGTCGGTATTGGCGATGCTAAAACTTTAACACCCGGCGACATTAATACAATCGGCGGTAATGTTGCTGCCAAACTCGATACGGTTCCCCAAGCTACAGTACGCGTACTCACCCAAGGTTTAACGGCCGCGCCGTTATTTGCCTCAGAGCTGGCCCACGGTATTGAACTGCGCAGTTATCGCTACACTCAGTTCAAGGCGAGTACCCATGCCGAGAAGAACTACCAAATCGCCGTCGATGATTTAAGTGGCAACCAGAAACACCATAAAAACCTGCAAGCGGTTGAAGCTGGCGTGTTTTTAGCACGCGATCTCACCAATGCGCCCGCGGGCATTATGTATCCCGACAGCTTTGCCAATGAGGCGAGAAAACTAAAATCCCTCGGCGTTAAAGTCACAGTATTAGAAGCCAAAGATATCGAACGCCTACAACTGGGCGCCTTGGCGGCAGTAGGTAAAGGCAGCGAACGCCCACCTAAGTTAGTGGTCGCCCATTGGCCGGGCAGCAAAGATGCGCCAATCGCACTGGTCGGTAAAGGTATCACCTTCGACTCTGGCGGTTACAACATTAAGGCGACGGGCACTTCTATCGCACGGATGAAGTCAGACATGGCGGGCGCAGCCACTGTGCTTGGCACCATCAAAGCCATGGCACTCCAAAAGGCGCCAGTCAACGTAGTCGCGATTATGCCGATGGCGGAGAACATGATCTCTGGCCACGCGATGATCCCAGGGGACGTGATTAAAACTGCCCAAGGGCTCACCGTTGAAGTGCTCAATACCGATGCAGAAGGTCGCTTAGTGCTGGCCGATGGCCTCTGGTATGCCAGAGAAAACTATAAGCCTTCCATCATAGTCGATGTCGCGACCTTAACGGGCTCCAAAGTCGGCGCACTTGGTAGCGTGTATGCGGGATTGTTTACCGACTCAGAAACCTTGGTTCAGCAGTTAACCTATGCGGGACAACAGGTTGGCGAGAAAGTGTGGCGTCTACCCTTAGATCAAGCCTACGATGATGAGCTTAAATCCACTATCGCGGATCTGAAAAACACCGGAAAAGAAGGCAGCGCAGGCGCTTCCTCTGCGGCCATGTTCTTAAAACGCTTTGCGGGCGAACAGCCTTGGGCACATCTCGATATCGCGGGTAATGCCTTAACCGCCACCGATACCGCCGTTGTTCCTGCGGGCGCCACAGGTTACGGCGTGCGTTTGCTCAGCACTTGGTTAACTCAACCTAAAGCTAAGTAACCTGAGCTCGGGATAAGCAGAGCCGCTGAATAGGCATCTTTTCGGGCCTCTCTGCGTTGCTCTGTCTAACCATAGCTCGCTATGGCGTACGATAGAGCGCCTTGATATGCGCAAAAATCTGCGCATTCAGTCAGGAAATAGATTTTTCTTTTCAAACTAATCATTTATAGCATTGATTTAGTTTTGTTAAATTTAGATTTTTCGACACTCGTTATCCCGAGTTCAGGTTAAGTAATCACGGCTAGCTTGCCGAACACCTCGGCATTCGCAACGCGGCCTTGTTTTAATTGAATTTATATTTAAGGGATATCATTGATATCCCTTTTTTATACCTGAGATTTAGCTCAACCTATCCACTGAAAAGTCATCGCATACAATCCAGATCCAACCCCAATCACACCAAGTCCGCAGCAGCTGTGGAAAAACCGATTGAGTCCGACCGAATCGCATTAGCATTCGATTTAATCGATTAGGATGATAGTTTTTATCCGTTATCTTAATTTTAAGCGAGTCGGTAATATGCTTCACATCGACAGGACGCAAGCAAATGTCCTCGTTATGAACTTAAGCAATCATCAACTAAATGGAAGCATAAAATGACTCAATCAATTATCAACAGCACAATCAAACCATTCAAAGCCACTGCGTATCACAATGGTGAGTTCGTTCCAGTAACGGAACAAGACCTGTTAGGTAAATGGTCAGTTGTATTCTTCTACCCT
Source organism: Shewanella sp. SP1S1-7 (assembly GCF_031932105.1). Taxonomy (NCBI): domain Bacteria; kingdom Pseudomonadati; phylum Pseudomonadota; class Gammaproteobacteria; order Alteromonadales; family Shewanellaceae; genus Shewanella; species Shewanella sp. SP1S1-7. Next base: position 240,759 of record NZ_JAUOEU010000003.1, on the reverse strand, counting down.
GCTGACTTCACCTTTGTTTGCCCAACTGAATTAGGCGACATGGCTGATTACTACGAGCAGCTGAAAGGCATGGGCGTTGAAGTTTACTCGGTATCAACTGACACTCATTTCACTCACAAAGCGTGGCATGACACGTCAGACACCATCAAGAAGATCAACTTCCCAATGCTGGCTGACCCTACAGGCACCATCAGCCGTAACTTCGGCGTGATGATTGAAGAAGACGGTTTAGCACTGCGTGGTACTTTCGTGATTAACCCAGAAGGCCAAATCAAGGTCAGCGAAGTTCACGATTTAGGCATCGGCCGTAGCGCTCAAGAGCTAGTTCGTAAAATTCAAGCAGCTCAATATGTTGCGACTCACGATGGCGAAGTTTGCCCTGCTAAATGGCAACCAGGTGACGACACATTAGCACCGTCTTTAGACCTAGTTGGCAAAATCTAATTTAGCCCAAAGCGTCAACCCCGCCAGTCTAGCGTCCCAAGCTGATTGGCGTTACAGCCAACACAGTTGTAGCGCCACGCAGCAAAGGATTAAGCCCGCCCCTGCAAGGGCCTAGACTGGCCCCCTTATCTCTCCCTTTTAAGCGATTTTGGAGTCATCACATGTTAGATGCGAATTTAAAAAATCAACTGCAAACCTATCTGCAAAACCTCAAGAGACCAGTTGAACTTGTCGTGTCTGCAGATGAGAGCAAAAAGTCTCAAGAATTAAAAAGCTTAGCGCAAGACATTGTCAGCCTATCTTCTCTGGTGAGCCTGAAAGAAACTCAGGGCGAACGCACCCCGGCGATGACAGTGATAAACCCACAACTTAATACGCAAATCAGCTTTGCTGGTCTGCCTATGGGTCACGAATTTACCTCACTTGTGTTGGCCTTACTGCACACGGGTGGGCACCCAATCAAACTCAGCGATGACATTATCGAGCAGATCCGCAATCTGCCGGGCAAATATGCCTTTGAAACTTACGTCTCACTGACCTGCCAAAACTGCCCAGACGTAGTACAGGCACTGAACATGATGGCGGCGATTAACCCGAATATCACCAACGTGATGATCGACGGCGCCCTGTTCCAAGACGAAGTGGCGAACCGTAACATTATGGCCGTGCCTTCTGTCTACTTAAATGGCGAAGTGTTTGCAGCCGGTCGTATCAGCATTGGCGAGATCCTCAATAAACTGGACACCAATGCCGCAAGCCGCAAGGCCGATGAAATTAATGAAAAAGCGCCATTCGAAGTCTTAGTGGTAGGCGGCGGCCCAGCGGGCGCAGCGGCAGCCATTTATGCGGCACGTAAAGGACTTCGCACCGGTATTGTTGCCGATAAGTTTGGCGGACAAGTGGCTGAAACTGTTGGTATCGAGAACTTTATTTCGGTCAAAGCGACCGAAGGTCCAAAGCTAGTGGCAAACCTTGAAGCCCATGTACGAGACTACGAAGTCGACATCATGGACAACCAAAAGGCAGTGTCGTTATCAACAGATGGCTTATTAGAGCTTGAACTGGCAAGTGGCGCTAAATTACGCAGCCGTACCGTATTGTTAGCCACAGGGGCGCGCTGGCGGGAAATGAACGTCCCCGGCGAAAAAGAATACCGCGGCAAAGGCGTTGCTTACTGCCCACATTGCGATGGCCCGTTATTTAAAGGCAAACGTGTGGCGGTAATTGGCGGCGGTAACTCAGGTATCGAAGCAGCTATCGATCTCGCCAACATAGTAGAACATGTCACTGTGCTAGAGTTTGATAAAACCCTACGCGCCGACGATGTGCTGCAACGTAAAGCAGCGTCTATGGGTAACATCAAAATTATTACCCAAGCCATGACCACAGAAGTGACTGGCGATGGTACTCGGGTTAATGGCCTGAACTACACAGACAGAGCAACGGGCGAGAGTCACCATGTCGCACTTGCAGGTATCTTCGTACAGATTGGGCTAGTGCCGAATACCGAGTGGCTAAAAGGTGTGGTTGAACTGACGCCACGTGGGGAAATCATTGTCGATGCCCGCGGTCAAACATCCATCCCTGGAGTATTTGCGGCAGGCGATGTCACTGACACGCCGTTTAAGCAAATTATAATTGCCATGGGCAGCGGCGCGACCGCATCACTGGGTGCATTTGATTACCTCATTCGCCACAGCGATGAAGAAACCGCCGAAACGAAAACCACAGATATAAAAGCGGCTTAATCTTTAAACATTAACCGCATAAGCTAAGAAGCCAGCGCAAGCTGGCTTCTTGTTTTTAAGAGAATTTATTTCGAGTCTTGTGAGTTTATCGAACGCTTTAAACTATGGAATAAACTGGCAAATACGAAGGTTGAAAACAACAAGATTAAGCAAAGTAGTCTCACCCAAAGCACTTGCCCATCAAGTAACCAATTAAGAAAGGCAGACGAAACAGAAAAACTGGCAAGATAGGCATATTGTAATTGTGTCATGTTAGGTACCGCTATCGACTTTTTTCGTTAATAAAATACGCCACCAGCGCATTGGCATGCCCATGACCGAGTTGATGCTCACTCTTAAGCCAAGCCACCATTTCCATATGCTTTTTGCCTTCGAGACCTTGCAAAAGCGTTAGCCAGTGGGCGATCGGCTGACCATAGGTTTTCTCGATAGAAGGGAAATAAGATGCGGGGCCTTTCACTTTTACGCTATCGGCTACTGTCGTTGGCTGAGTTTTTCCTGTCATAACAGATGTCCTTATCTTGATATTTTTAGAGTTTACTTCAATAAAATCTAGCCTAAAGGTAGGGGTTCTCAAGCCGAATTTGCATTAAGGTTTCAGGCGTATCGACTGCGTTGAAACCAAACTGGGCGTAGAGTCCATGGGCATCGCGGGTAGCGAGCATTATGCGCCTTAATCTCTGTAAATCAGGATGTTCCATAATTGATGTCATCATCAACTTACTTAAGCCTAAGCCACGGTGCGACTCAAGTACAAACACATCGGCAAGGTAAGCAAAGGTGGCTTTATCTGTGATTAAGCGGCCAAAGGCCACTTGTTTAGCTTCACTATCAAGCACAGCAAAACACAGGCTATTGGCTAACGCTTTACGCAACAATGCCTTTGGCATGCCCTGAGCCCAATAGCTATTACTGATAAAACCATGAATAACCTCAAAATCCATTTCCGCTTGATCACAACTCACACTATATGTCGGCATGACTCAACTCCCTTTTTATCCCCAATTAAGTGCAGCATTTGGCATTCAATACCTAGGCTATAACCACGTTATCCATTACAGCAACTACATAGCTTCGATCTGCTCAACCATGAGTTGCAGCGAGAAATTACCGCGATACTCATTCACATCAAGCTTATAAACAATACGGGCATGGCGAATGGTCGCATCTGGCCAAGTGTGCAAATCCACATTAAAAGCAATCGCATCGAGCATCACAGTGCCGCACTGGGTTTCGAGTACAAGCTTAAGATGGCGCTCGCCGACGAGGCGTTGCTGCACTATCGTAAAATAGCCATCAAACAGTGGCTCTTCAAAGGCTTGTCCCCAAGGCCCGGCATTGCGCAGTAACTGGGCCATCTCAAGATTCAGTTCCGTGGGAGTGAGTTCACCATCGGACCACAGCTCGCCAGTTAGCAGTTCAGGTTTGAGCAGTTCGCGCACCGCATCATCATAGGCTTTGGCAAACGTAGCAAAACTGCCAGCTTTGAGTGATAAGCCCGCCGCCATCGCATGGCCGCCAAATTTGATAATCAGTCCTGGGTGGCGCGTGTTGACCAGCTCCAGCAAGTCGCGCATGTGCAAGCCTTTGATTGAACGCGCCGAGCCTTTAATTTGACCATTGCCGGCATCGGCAAAGGCGATCACGGGTCTGTGGTATTTGTCTTTAATGCGCGAGGCCAGAATACCAATGACGCCTTGGTGCCAATCTTCTTGAAATAGCGCGATACCCCAAGGTAACTCGTCTTCGTTGAGCTTTAAGTGCTCAAGGCTTTTTAAGGCTTCCTGCTGCATGCCGACTTCCAGCTCACGACGCTCTTGGTTTAACCCATCGAGCTCGGCCGCCATACGCCGCGCGTACATCATGTCTTCACAGAGTAAGGTTTCGACCCCTAGCGCCATTTCATCGAGCCGGCCTGCGGCATTAAGCCTCGGACCCACGGCAAAACCAAAATCAGATGCAACAATGCGCGCAGGATTTCGCTTCGCCACTTCAAGCAGTGCGGTAATCCCCACACGGCAGCGGCCCGCTCGCACGCGCTGCAAACCCGCTTCGACTAAAATGCGATTATTGGCATCCAGCGATACCACATCGGCAACGGTGCCAAGGGCTACGATATCGAGCAGCGTGCCGAGATTAGGCTCAGCAATACCGCGCGTTTGATACCAGTTTCGCGTTCGCAGTTCAGCCCTTAATGCTGTCATCAAATAAAAGGCGACACCGACACCGGCAATCGATTTACTCGCAAAGGGGCAATCGGGTTGATTCGGATTCACTATCGCATCGGCAGCAGGTAACTCATGGCCGGGTAAATGATGGTCGGTAATCACCACTTGCATACCAAAGGCTTTGGCCGCAGCAACGCCATCAATCGATGAAATACCGTTATCGACAGTGATCAGCATTTCAGCCTGTTTAGACGCCGCAACCGCAACAATTTCAGGGCTTAAACCGTAGCCGTAATCGAAGCGATTGGGGATCAAATAATCCACTTTCACCGCGCCCATCATCCGTAGCGCCAACATACATACGCTGGTTGAGGTCGCGCCATCGGCATCAAAATCACCGACGATCAGAATCGACTTATTCGCCAGCATGGCATCGGCAATTAGCGCCGCAGCTTCGGGTAAGCCTTTCATGGTTTCAGGTCTTAATAGACCCTTAAGGACAAGTTCGCATTCGTGGGTGAGCGCACCGCGGCGAGCGTAAAGCTGCTTCAATAGCGGCGAAAGATGAGCGGGTAAATGGCTATCATCAACGGTTGGGCGACGGACTATCTTATGGATCAAGGGACTCAAACTCTCATGAAATCGTGGCGATAAGATAACAAAAAGGTGAGCCTTAAGCTCACCTTTAGTGGGATAAATTTTACTATTTTGACTGTTACTGACGCGCTTCTAAGGTGCTTAATAAGTCCGCAGGGGGTTGATAACCTGGGATCATATTGCCATCTTCTAACACGATTGCAGGCGTACCATTCACACCAAATGTGGTGCCTAAAGCATATTGCTCGGCAATTTTAGCATCGCATGTTGCTGCGGCAACTTTGCTGCCCGCTTTAGCGTCTGTCATGGCTTTTAATGGATCTTTAGCACACCAGATGGCTTGCATTTCGTCGGCATTGGCTGACGGCACGCCCGCACGCGGGAAGGCTAAGTAACGTACGGTAATGCCAAGCTTGTTGTAATCGGCCATTTGGCTGTGCAATTTACGGCAATAACCACAGCTGACGTCGGTAAATACAGTGACCACGTGTTTTTCATTTTTGGCTTTGTAAACCAACATATTGTCTTCAAGCGGCTTCATCATTTCTAAACGTGGGCCAGCTAATGCCGCTTCCGTTAAGTTTTTCATGCCTTTATCTAGGTCATACAAACTGCCGTGGAACAGTTTTGAACCATCACGACTAATATAGAGCACGCCGCGGTTGGTCATGGCTTGATACAAACCCTCAATCGGCGAATCCTGCATAGAAATGACTTCAACATCCAACATCTCAGTCAGTTTTTGCTTAATAGCAGCGGTATCTGGCGAGGTCGCTGTTGCGGCGTGAGCAAGAGGAGCTACAACAAGGGCAAAAATTAAAGATAATGCTCGGGTTAACTTCATGGGACATCCTATAAATTGGGTCTCGACGAGGAGATTTTGAGGTCGTTCAAACGCGATATACTTAATAGACCCCGTATGGTGGCAAAAAGTTACAGACAAGCCGCGCGGAAAGCAAATTTATGCTGTAACTAAATCCTTTTTCAGCCTCTTGGATGATGCTGTTGATGCAATTCCTGCAACCTTGCCCGCGCCACATGGGTATAAATCTGCGTGGTCGACAGGTCGCTATGGCCTAACAGCAATTGCACCACCCGCAGATCGGCACCGTGATTCAGCAAATGGGTAGCAAAAGCATGGCGCAATGTGTGCGGTGATAATGCGGTTTCAATCCCTGCACGCAGGGCATACAACTTAATCCGATGCCAAAAGGTTTGCCGCGTCATCATCTGCCCGCGTTTTGACGGAAACACCACATCGGACTGTTTATTGCCGAGCAACTCTTGCCGCGCAAACTTCATGTAGCTCTCGACCTCGGTAATCGCTAATTCACCCAGTGGCACGAGACGCTCTTTGCCGCCCTTACCCACAATGCGCACTAAGCCTTGGCGCAGGCTCATCTGCTCCATCGTCAAGCCAACGAGCTCGCTCACCCTCAAGCCTGTCGCATACAACAGCTCTAGCATGGCTTTGTCGCGACATTCGACGGCATCTTCCACATTGGGTTCAGACAACAAGCGATCGACCTGTGATTCACTCAATGAATCGGGTAAATGGCGGGTTAATTTAGGCGACTCCACTAGGGCCATAGGATCGGCTGAAATCTGCTTGGTCTGCACTAAATAGGTATAGAAACGCCGTAAACTACTGAGCAGCCGAGCGCTACTGGTGCGCGCAAAATCCTGCTCAACTCTAAAGGCTAAGTACGCCCTGACATCCGCCTGAGAAACCGCGAGCAGCGTTACCCCTTGCTGAGCTTGATAACGATCAAAATGGCGCAAATCGGTGCGATAGGCCGATAAAGTGTTGTCACTCAGTCCCTTGCTCGACCAAAGATCATCAAGAAAAATATCAATGAGCGGATCGGGCTGGTATGTCTTAGGCACAAAAACTCCATAAAAAAACGGCGTCATCAAATGATACGCCGTTGATATTAACTTAACTAGATTTAAGCCTACATCAGCTTAACTGAGTCCCGCGTAAAAACGCGAGTACAAGGCTTAAGCAGCAGCAGCCGTTTGATCACGACCACGACCAAACACTAAACACAGTACTATGGTTGCAATCGTTGGCAGTAACCAAGCCATGCCTTCTTCATAGAGTGGCAGCTTAGATAACACGGGAGACATCACATCTACGACATGGATAAAGCCCTGCGCTAAGCCATTCACCGCTTGACCATCAGCGCCAGTCAAACTGCTCGCCGCCACTTTAAGACCATCGAAGATACCGAAAAACAGTGCCACACTCAGTACTGCACGGTGTGCAAACTGCGGATTCGCAAAATAAGCGGTCAAGAAAGTGATGACTACTAAAGCGATTGCCACAGGATAAATTGTCATCAACACAGGAATACTGATGGCGATAAGCTGCGTAAGGCCCACGTTCGCAATCACAGCGCATATCAAGCTTAAAAAGATCACCAGGAAACGGTAAGACAGTTTAGGCATCAGCTCATTAAAGAACTCAGAACATGCACTTACAAGGCCTACCGCAGTGGTTAAACAAGCTAAGGTCACGACCGATGACAGTAAGACAGAGCCTAAATCACCAAATTCACGGGTCACATAGTTCGTTAAGATCTCGCCGCCATTTTTAGCACCGATAGCGATATCGCCTGCGGTCGCACCTAAAAAGAACAGCGACACATACACAAAGGCTAAACCAGCGGCAGCAATAAAGGCGGCGCGGATCAGATATTTAGTTTGAGCACTGGGTTGATCAATCCCCTTTTTGCGCAGGATATCGATAATCAGCATACCAAACATCAAGGACGCTAACGTATCCATAGTGTTGTAGCCTTCCAAAATACCTTTGGTCAGCGGATGGTTTTGATAATCGCCTACGGCTTGGCCCACTTCGGATGCGGGTAAAAACATCACAGATGCAGCCAATCCAACTAACAAGATCAATAAAATAGGCGTTAATACTTTACCTACGCTATCGAGCAGCTTGCCAGGGAAAAGCGCCAATAACATAGTGACAGTGAAGAAACACATGGTGTATAGCAGTTGCGACAGGTTCAGTTCTAAACTGCCCAGTAAAAATGTGGCCGTGGTGTCATCGATAAAGGGCTTAGCGCCAATCTCGTAAGCCACTAAACCGGTACGCGGCGCAGCAAATGCAGGGCCGATAATGATATAAATCGCGATAGCCAATGTCGTTGCTGCAAATACTGGCAGCATAGCCATAACCTTACCTTGAGCCTTAGCGACAGCAATCAGTCCAACTAAAGGTAAACCTACGGCGGTAATCAAAAAACCCAACATGGCGAGGGGCATATTACCGCCCGCTAACATTCCCGCGAACGGTGGAAAAATTAGGTTACCTGCCCCTAAAAAGAATGCGAAGGTCATAAAACCTAAGCCCAATGTATCTGCGATACTCATCTGATTGTCTTGCACTGGAAGCCCCATCTTGTCTTATTGTTTTTTTACAAACTTAAGTGATTATGTGTCGATTAGCCATAGCTAAAACAAAGCCCATCCGGAGTGCAAATCTTTGTTTACACAATTCCGTGGTAAATATGTTCGATATCTGTCGAGTTTATAATCTATGACAAACTTTTGCGCAGCCGTACTGACTACTAATTCACCACTAAACTCGTTTACCTATCCGTTAATCATAAAAGTGATTAAAAATGGGGGCGAAACTAATACCAGACTTAAAGCACCAATACAAGACAACAAGACCGTTAGGATAAAAAAAGCGAAATAATGCTAATTAACTGCTAAGAAAAGGTTTCTAAGGCAATAAAATAAAGCGTTAATTAAGTAAAATCTGTATTGCGCCGTAAAAAATAAAATCTTATGCCGACACAAATTCATACATCTAGCGCAACATCTTCTGTTTAAAAGCATTGGCTAAAAACGAGGGCTAGAATTAGAATACTGCCCGCCCAATATTGGGCCTAACCACCTTAGAACGGCAAAAATTAACTCTCCATGGCATTCACTTTTAAACAATTTCATATCGATGATATGAATTGCGGCATGGCCGTAGGCACAGACAGTGTAGTCCTAGGCGCGTGGGCTCAACTGACCGCAGCGAAAACCGTTTTAGATATTGGTGCTGGCAGCGGCTTACTCAGTTTAATGGCAGCGCAGCGCAGCCAAGCACACATTACCAGTGTCGAGTTAGACACCAGTGCAGCCGAGGCTTGCCAGCATAACTTCCACAATAGTCCGTGGGCGAATCGACTCACCTTAGTCAACAGCAGCATCCAAGACTTTTGCCAACAGATTGAGTATCAAGAGTATTTTGATCACATCATTTGTAATCCGCCCTATTTTGAGCAAGGCACACAAGCGATACAATCCCAACGCGCTATGGCCCGTCACACAGATAGCTTAAGTTTTACCGCGCTACTCGATGCCATTCATGTGTGCCTAGCACCGCAAGGAAACGCAAGTCTCATATTACCAATGCAAAGCATGGCGCGTTTCAATGAGATTTTGGCGCACTCACAGCTCAGTCTGATTGAAATAACTAACCTTATTAGCATCGTAGGGAAAAGCGCTAATAGAGTACTCTGCGTACTCGCACACAAGACTCACCCTCAAATTGCCCCTAAGATCAGTGATATCACTATTCGAGAACTTTCAGGCCAATACACCCAAACCATGGTGCAATTGATCCGAGATTTTTACCTTAAATACTGATATCGAGTCCAGCCCTGACACGTTAAGTAAAGGCCGCTAAGTTTGGCAAAGGTAACGAAGGGGCTAATTCTCCCCAAATTAAATGCTAATACATTGAGCTTAAAGTAATTAACTTATGCCTATTACCATAAAACTTTACCGACTAAGAAGATAAACACCGGAGATCTAGATAAGTTATTTAAGTTAACCGCCATAACCTTTATAATGCTTCGCTATTATCCGTCGAGACGCTGCGCATGCAATTTGAAGATTTCCAGCTTGACCCTAGCTTATTAGAGTCGCTTAATGCCATGGGGCATCATTCACCCACCACTATTCAGCAAGAAACGATCCCTTATGCCCTAGAGCAAAGAGATATTCTCGCGCGCGCCCCGACAGGAACAGGTAAAACAGCGAGCTTTTTACTGCCATCGCTGCAACATTTAATCGACTTCCCCCGCCGTTTCGCAGGGCAAGCACGTATCCTGATCCTCACGCCAACCCGTGAGTTAGCCAGCCAAATCCACCGTTATGCGTGTCACTTAGCCACTGGCCAAGGTTTAGACATAGCGATCGTGACCGGTGGTGTGCCTTACGGACCGCAGGAAGAAGCCTTAGCGGGCAACGTCGATATTCTGGTCGCGACCCCTGGCCGCCTGATGGAATATTTAGACAAAGGCAATTTCAACGCCCAAGAAGTCGATATCTTAATTATCGACGAAGCCGACCGCATGCTAGACATGGGCTTCTCTTCTGTGGTGCAAGCGATTGCTATCGAAGCCCAAGGCCGCAAACAGAACATGCTGTTCTCTGCCACCTTAGAAGGCGGCGGTGTACAACGTTTTGCCCGTGAAGTATTGAACGACCCGATTGAAATCGATGTTGAAGCACCTCGCAGCGAAAAAGCCAAGATCCACCAATGGATCCACTTAGCCGATGATAAAGAGCATAAATTTGCCCTGCTATGTCATCTGCTGCGCCAAGAAGATGTTAAACGGACTATCGTTTTCGTAAAAACCCGCGACATCGTTTCTAGCTTAGAAGGCCAGTTACTTAAAGTCGGTATTGCCTGCGCTTTCATGCGTGGCGATATGGAACAGAAAAAACGTTTCCAAGCTTTGAGCCGCTTTACCAAAGGTGAAGTGAACGTCTTGCTGGCAACCGATGTGGCTGCACGCGGTATCGATATCGACGATATCACCCATGTGATCAACTTCGACATGCCACGCTCTGCCGATACCTATATTCACCGTATCGGTCGTACTGGCCGCGCTGGCGCCAAAGGTACTGCGATTTCGTTGGCCGAAGCCCACGACATGCGTATCGTCGGTAAAATCGAGCGTTATATCGAGCAACCGTTGAAACGCCGCGTGATCGAAGAGCTGCGTCCAAAGAACAAAGAAGCGCGGACACCGGGTAAGAAAAAAGCCAAAGTGAAAGCGAAAGAAGCAGCGAAGAAAACCAGCAAGAAAGAAGCGGCAAAGAAAGCGAGTAAAATCGCCCGCAAGAAGAAGTAACCTCTGCTTAAAATAATCTAACTAAAGCCGCTATATGCGGCTTTTTTATTACCTAAATTTAACTCAATGCAATAAATCAACTGGCGAATAAAAGCTAACCTTAAAATATAGAGCATGAAATACGGCCCATTTAGATCTACAAGCTCACAAACGTATTCATTCTTATTTCAATATATTCCAATCACCTAAGTGAACCTTTCATCATTTACCTGCTCTAATTTTCGCCAAAACATCGGTACCTAGTGAGCACATGTGTCAAAACATCACTTTTAGACACATTTAATTTACAAAAATAAATTTATTGGCGCGGCCGACTCTGCTACTTTAACCCCATTACGCGATTAGCATGGATGTAACAATAATATGATGAAGACTCTACTGAGGAGAACATCTCCTTTATTAATTTTGCTGCTATTTGGCTTAGGCGCAAAAATATTAATGCAAACCAAGGAAGCGCCAGAACAAAAACCTGAAGAGATGCCAATTCCTATCGTTGATGTGACGCAAGTGACTCAGCAAACGGTATCGCTAAACTTACCTTCCTACGGTGTGGTTAACCCAAAATATAAAACCCAACTGGTGACCGAAGTTCAAGGCAGAATGCTGACCATTTCCCCTAATTTTGTGGCGGGCGGCATAGTTAAGAAAGGCGAACAACTCGCGCAGATCGAGCCCTCAGATTACGAGGCTGATTTAATGCAAGCCGAAGCGACGCTGGCCCAAGCTACCGCAGCGCTGAACGAAGAAATTGCCCGCGGTGAAGTCGCTAAAATCGAATTCAAAGGCTACGATAAGGGCTTACCCCCAGAGTTAGGTCTGCGTATTCCACAGCTTAAAAAAGAGCAAGCCAACGTCAAATATGCGCAAGCAGCACTGGCGCGTGCCCAACGTAACCTTGAGCGCACGGTTATCCGCGCGCCGTTCGATGGCATAATCAAAGCTCGTAATGTCGATTTAGGTCAGTATGTTAGCTTAGGTACAAATCTAGGAGAACTCTACGACACTAGTGTTGCTGAAATCCGCTTACCGATTTCCAATGACGATCTAGCCTATCTAGAGTCGGTCGATAATCCCGATACTCAAGTGACGCTGAGCGCCTCCTTGGCGGGTAAAGAAAATACTTGGGATGGCAATATTATCCGCAGCGAAGGCGTGATCGATGCTGAAAATCGCATGGTGTATTTAGTCGCTGAAATCAAAGACCCTTACCTGCGCGCCAATAAAGTTGCTGGCAGCTTACCGCTTAAATATGGCAGCTTCGTCAATGCGGTCATCAAAGGTCGCACCGTCGATGGCATAGTTAAACTACCCCGCCATGTGGTTCGTAACGATCACGTCGCCTTAGTTAACGACAAAAATATTGTTGAAATGCGCCATGTGAATATCGTTCGTAGCGATCTCGACAATGTGTATATCAAGGACAGTCTAAAAACGGGCGAGCGCGTAGCCACCACTCACTTCAACAGCATGGCAAACGGTCAACTGGTTAAAGTCTTAGGTGAAGCGGCATTGCCGACTGAGACGCCAAAAGAAGACACGCCTGAGTCGAGTCTTGCGGCCACTGGAGTGAAATAATGGACACTCAAAAAGGGATCTTAGCCTGGTTCGCCCGCAACAGTGTGGCCGCGAACCTGTTAATGTGGGCATTGCTGGTCGGCGGTTTGTTCAGCACTGTCTTGATCAATAAGGAGGTTTTTCCTTCTTTCGAACTCAATTTACTGAATATTTCCGTCGCCTATCCGGGCGCGGCGCCACAGGAAATCGAAGAAGGCATCAACATCAAGATTGAGGAAGCCATCCAAGATATCAACGGTATCAAGAAGGTCACGTCAGTGGCGAGCGAAGGGGTAGGCTCGATTACGGTTGAAGTTGAAGACGGTTACGAAGTGCAAACCGTGCTCGATGAAGCCAAACTGAGATTGGATGCGATTTCGACCTTCCCTGTGAACATCGAAAAACCCAATATCTATCAGATTAAACCTGAAAATAACGTCATTTGGGTGTCTGTCTATGGCGATATGACACTGCACGACATGAAGGAGTTGGCTAAGTCGGTGCGTGACGATTTAACCCAACTGCCAGCCGTGACCCGTGCAAAAGTCACTGGGGTGCGCGATTATGAAATCGCCATCGAAGTATCAGAAGATAAACTACGCGAATATGGCCTAACATTTACACAGGTCGCGTTAGCGGTGCAAAACTCTTCCTTTGACTTACCCGGCGGTTCGATTCGCGCCCAAGATGGCGACATCCTGCTGCGCACCAAAGGCCAAGCCTACACGGGTGATGACTTTGCGAATATCGTCGTCACCACTCGCCCCGACGGGAGCCGCGTGATGTTGCCGCAAGTGGCGACCATCAAAGATGATTTTGAAGAACGGTTGGAATACACCCGCTTTAACGGTAAACCGGCCGCGATTATCGAAGTCACCAGTGTTGATGATCAAAATGCCTTAGACATTGCCGCTCAAGTAAAACAATACGTCGAGGATCGTCGCGCGACGCTTCCTGCCAACGCGCAACTCGATACTTGGGGTGATATGACTCACTACCTCAAGGGCCGCTTAAACATGATGATGTCGAACATGTTCTACGGTGCCTTGTTGGTGTTTATCATCCTAGCTATGTTCCTCGATCTTAAGTTGGCGTTTTGGGTCATGATGGGTCTGCCGGTGTGCTTTCTCGGCACTATGCTCATTATGCCGCTCGAACCTTTCTCGATGACGATCAATATGTTGACCCTGTTCGCCTTTATCTTAGTGCTCGGGATAGTGGTGGACGATGCGATTGTCATCGGCGAGAGCGCCTACACAGAAGTCGAACGCCACGGTCACTCGGTTGACAATGTGATCCGCGGCGCGCAAAAAGTGGCAATGCCCGCGACCTTCGGAGTATTAACCACGATTGCGGCCTTTATTCCCATGTTGATGGTTTCTGGCCCTATGGGGATTATCTGGAAATCCATCGGCATGGTGGTCATCCTCTGTTTGGCCTTCTCGCTGGTCGAATCTAAGTTCATCCTGCCGGCGCATTTAGCACACATGAAGTTTAAAAAGCCCGGTGCGCCAAGGGGATTCTTTGGTCGCCTCAAAGCCAACTTTAACGACAGAGTGCAGCACTTTATTCACCACAGTTATCGCAACTTCCTCGAGCGCTGTATCAAGCAAAGATACAACGTGGTCGCGGCCTTTATCGGTGTGTTGATTCTCTCCATTGCCTTAGTCGCCAGTGGCAAAGTGCGTTGGGTATTCTTCCCAGATATTCCATCGGACTTTATTCAAGTTCAGCTTGAGATGGACGAAGGCAGCTCGGAAGAGAACACTTTGAAAGTGGTGCAGAGCATAGAAGAAGCCCTGTACAAGATGAACGACAAAATGGAGCAAGATAACGGCTATCAAGTGGTGAAACACAGCTTTATCAATATGAGCTCCCGCACCTCTGCCTTTATTTTTGCCGAACTGACGAAAGGCGAAGACCGCGAAGTCGATGGTGTGACGATTGCTGCCGCATGGCGTGAACAATTGCCCGAGCTTCTATCGGTCAAAAAACTCAGCTTTAACGCGAGCACTAACGATGCCGGTGGCGATATTTCCTTCAGGTTGACCTCAAGCGATCTCGATGAACTGTCCGCTGCCTCTAAAGAGTTGAAGCAAAAACTCGCCAGCTATGAAGGCGTGTACGATATTGCCGACAACTTCTCCTCGGGCAGTCATGAAATTCGCCTGAAGATACGTCCAGAGGCTGAAGCCCTTGGCCTGACCCTTTCCGATTTAGCCCGCCAAGTGCGTTACGGTTTCTATGGTTATGAAGCCCAACGTATTTTGCGTAATAAAGAAGAAATTAAGGTAATGGTGCGCTATCCATTAGAGCAGCGCCGCACTGTGGGTTACCTGGAAAACATGCTGATCCGCACGCCAACGGGCACCTCGGTTCCCTTCTCGACCGTGGCACAAATTGAGAAAGGCGAATCCTACGCCTCAATTACCCGTGTTGACGGTAAGCGGGCGATCACCATCACGGCAAATGCCAACAAAAACATAGTCGAACCTTCAAAAGTGGTACAGGAAATCCAAAAAGATTACCTGCCACAATTACAGGCCAAGTATCCTAAAATCCAAACCGCGCTGGATGGCGGCAGTTTGGATGAACAGAATGCTATGGTCGGTTTGATGCAAGGTTTCTTCTTTGCGCTGTTTACCATTTATGCCCTGATGGCAATCCCACTAAAATCCTACAGTCAGCCGTTGATCATCATGTCGGTGATCCCCTTCGGGATTATCGGCGCACTGTTTGGTCACTTGATTCAGGGACTCGCGATGAGCGTGTTAAGTCTCTGCGGCATAGTGGCACTCGCGGGTGTGGTGGTGAACGACTCTTTGATTTTGGTCGACTTTGTTAACCGTGCGCGGGAGCAAGGCCTATCGGTCAGACAAGCGGCAGTGGATTCGGGCTGTTATCGCTTTAGGGCGATCATCCTCACGTCACTCACTACCTTTGTCGGCTTAGTGCCTATTATTCTCGAGCGCAGTTTGCAGGCGCAAATTGTGATCCCTATGGCGACGTCCCTCGCCTTCGGTATCCTGTTCTCGACTGTAGTGACGCTGATCTTAGTGCCGCTGCTGTACATCATACTCGACGATGTTAGCCGCTCTAGCAGCCGCTTCTTCAACTGGTGGTGGCAGCCTAAAAAAACCAATGATGAGGACGTTAAGCATCCGGATTTTGAGCAAGCTGTCACGACTGACTATAAGAAAGACTATTTATAGGCTGTTAACGACAGACAGTTAGCAATAGGCAGTTAGCGACAGACAGTTAATCAATGTCTTATCCTTAAAAAGAGAGCTTAGGCTCTCTTTTTTATTGCCAGTGCTCACTCAATTCCACATCAGCATCAAAGTCACTATGCCGTGAGTGAGTTTGAGCTTTCAAGTTGCGATCTAGCTGACAGTTATGCCATCGGGCTTTCGCTACACTGTGCTCAAGTCGTCAGTTATCGTTAGAATGAAGCCATCATTATGTCTGAGCATCTGCATAAGCAACACCTTGATAACCCGCACGTTGTCACCACTGAAACCCTAGCGAACGGTCACATCACAGATGAAGTTTGCACTAATGAAACCTGTGCAACCGAAACGCTAGTCTATGATATTCGCCGCAGTCGTTACCTCAATATCACTGGTCGCTGCACTCTGCGCTGCGCTTTCTGCCCGAAACATAATGGCAGTAAACAAATCCACGAATACCAACTTGCCCTGTGCCACCAACCTAAGCCCGAGGAAATTATCCCCCTGCTTGGCGATGTTAAAGACTTTGAAGAATACGTGTTTTGCGGTTATGGCGAGCCTACTTTAAATCTTCCAACGCTACTCACTGTGGCAAAAGAGATCAAACGCAGGGGCGGACGAGTACGGATTAATACCGATGGTTTAGGCAATCTGGTCCATAGGCGCAATATTCTGCCTGAACTTGCTGACTGCATTGATAGCTTATCGATTTCACTCAATGCGGATAATGAAGCCGCCTATATTGAACACTGCCGCCCAAAACTCGCCGGTTCCTACGCCGCCGTGCATGCCTTTATCGCCTTGGCACCACACTATATTGAAACGGTACAAGTCTCTGCCATCGAAGGATTAGCGGGCGTCGATATTGATATTTGCCGTGAACAAGTGGAGTCCTACGGCTGTGAATTTAAGCATCGTGTATTAGGCGCTCTAGGCTAAACGCCATTCCAATACGGCCAAAATAGACTGAAGCACTGAGCCGCAATAACTCGCCATTGAGCGAATGAGTAGAGATGTAAATCTGTCTTAACTTTTACTAAGGAAATCTTGCTTAGTAACTTGGCACTGTCGTAACAATTCTTTCGTGTTAACATAGCGAAATTAACAGATCACCCACTCATAATCGGTTCATGCTGAAGAATAACCCAAGCACGTATCCCCTAGCGCCGCTGCTCTCTTTAACTCAAGGGATCCATTGGTCGCATCAACGCTTATTAGCCGTTGCAAGCCAGCTCTCTATGCTGGTGATTGGCATGATCATTTTAACCAACTTAATCATTACTTTAGGTGAACGACGCCTACAGGAAGAATGGGCGACGCAGAGATACAGTGAACTGCAAACTATAGGCACACTGATCACAGATAAAGTGTCTTTCCAGCAATTTCGCACCCAAATTTTTGCCAATGGTGAGCTGCTAAAGCAGTACTTGAGCAATCCGACCGCCAAGCAGCAACTCAAATTACAGGAAGCTTGGCTAGATCTGGTGAAGCATATTCCTGAACTGCTCGGCATTGCGCTGTACGATCCCCAAGGCAATTATAAGTTCTCTACCCCTTCTAATTTCAGTAAAGATGCCTTACCGCCGACCTTGCTTGGCGCGAGTCGTAATATGGGCGGTAAAGAGGTTTACACCTCACCACTGGAGTTTGTTCCGATTGAAGGCATGCTAGAACCCTATATGTATCAAATGGCTTGGCTCGAAAAGCCCGATCAGAGTTCTATGGGTTATCTGGTGACATACAACTCTATGGTGCAAATGCTCGAAGCCATCAAGCCGGCTTTTTCGAGTAACAAATCGCCTATGTTAGTGCTCGACACGCAGGGATTACTCTATGCTGGCGCGAGCGATCTCGCCCCGTTAAGTAATATGCCAGAAACCTTAGGGGCAAGTTTAAGACAAAGTTACCCCGCTCTGTGGCGTGATATGTCCATGAGTAATTTTGGTCAATTCCACGGTGAAGAAGCCACCTTTGTTTACCTTAAGATCGAGCTTACCGCCCAGCCAGAAACCCGCAGAGAATACTTTTTACTCTCCTATGTGCGTAACTCCGACATAGCCGCACGTTTTTCCCAGTGGCAAAACATTGTCATAGTGGCATCGCTAATCTTAACCGTACTCGCCGCTTGGGTTGTGCTACTCAGCCACATGTATCGCTTACAACAGCGTTCACGCCAATACAGTATCGATGTCGCCAATGGCTTATTTAACAGTGATATCGGCTTTATGATGGTCAACGAAAACGCCAGAGTGATCAGCGCCAACACCAAGGCGGCAGAAGCGACCTTAGTGCCACTCGATGAACTCACGGACCGCAGCCTACAACGCACCTTATGCCTCGATGACAGAACCTATGCAGAGCTGATGGAGCAAGTGCATAAAACCGGTCAATGGTCTGGTGAAATCAGCCTAGAAAGTATCAATGGTCCAACGCTGCGAGTGCATATCCGCCAAGCACCAAGGGCAAGCCGAGGTTCACCACATCTACTAATCACCCTTGAAGACATCAGTGAATTAGTCAGCAGTAAAGAACAAGCATTTCTCAGTGAGCTTTTATGCGATAGCACAGTCGCAACAGCGCTGACAGATGCCAATGGTAAATTGATTAAAATCAACCCAGTATTTGATGCACTAATGCAACTCAATGGCGATTTAAATCAAGATTTAGCCTCGCTGCTCGCGAACGATTTAGGTAATCAATGGCAAAGAATTAGCGCTCAAATTGCCATGCAAGGTCAGTGGCAGGGGCAAATTCTGTGCTCACCTAAACAGGCGCACTCCAATTGTTTACAGGCGACCTTAAAGGGCCATGTGGCCGCCGATGGTGAGATTGATTATATCGTCTGTACCTTAGAGCAAGCCGCCGAACGCGGCCGAGGCACAGAGAAACGCAGCCTTGTGCCCCATCGCAGCACGATTCTGCTGAGCTTAGTTGATTTAGAGCGTTACTTTAACTCGCTGCCGCCGCCAAGCCGCCTGAGTTCAAGCCTACTGTTAATGGATATCAACCCTGAAGGTTTGCTGAGCCACATGAGTGACATCGACCAACTGGCAAACCGCCAGCAGGAAGTCGAAGTTCAATTACTGCTTGAAATTCCTGCTAATTATCAGATTTTGCATTGGCAACTCGGGAAACTGATTGTGATGTTACCTGACACAGATGCCACCCATGCGCACAACTTTGCCCTCAATATGATGGAAAAGCTCAATGGCAATGGCTTAGGCGAAGGGATCAGTATCGGTATTGCGGGTTATCAAGAAGGCCAGACACTTGAGCAGTATCTGAATAATGCCGAAGTCGCCCTAAAACGGGCGAAACAGAATAACGATCAAAATATCGGTCAGGCCTTTACTCGTCATCAATCGTAGATTCGGGCATGTTGACCGAATCGGGCAATTGGCTCTGGGTAATCTCAATAATCGTCGAGCGGTTCATGGTGATTTTGTAGCGAATATACTGCGGGGCTTCGCGGCCATCGCGTAGCACTAAAATCAAGTTGACTTGATAACGCCGCTCAACCGATTCATGGCTGATTTTACCTTCAACTTCCTTATAAATCTTCGCCTTACCCCGCTCTAAGTAGCGGGCAAAGGGCACTAAGCTAAAGTTCACTTGCTCTTGAATGGTGGAGTATCCCGCTTGGAACTCACTCTGATTCACCTTAGTGGCAATTTTATAGTGCAGGATTTCCGCATCGACCTTATTTTGGCTATGCCTGTGCTTTAGAATTTCGCTGACTTTATCGGGCAGATCTTGCTGGCGCATAAACTCAAGCCATACTAACTGCTTAGCAATCACCGCCTGACTAGTGGTATCACGCAAAATCCGGCTCCAGCGTGGCCTGCCCCGCTGAATAAAACGCCACATGGCATTACGCACGTCATCCTTAAAGATTTCCCTGAAGCCATAAATCACCGCCAAGGTCAGCACTAAGGCAATGGTAAAGCCGCTGAAGGCGCCCTGCGCTTGAATAATCAACGCCGACACCACCAACATCACTAACGCCGTCGCCAGTCCCGTCGTGAACTTTTTAAGGCCAATCCCTAAGGGCTTTAACTCTTCTTTGAGTACCACACCTTGTTGGATTAAACGTCGTAACAACAACATCTTGTTTGAGATGCGGTTAGGATCTTGCTTAGTTTGCGCCGAGTTGTAGTTATGCTCATCCCGATAGGCGCACTCATTGCGACACAGTGTTAGCACCCGTTCTTGGATATCGTTGAAATCACTGGTTCTTGTAGCATGGGCGAGCACTTTTAGTAACTGCTGCTCGCAAAACCAAGACAGGTAGTTGTCGGCATTTTCGAAGTAGGATTTCCATTTAGGATCGCCCGGTTCGTTACGACGAAACTTTTTCAGCAACTGGCCAACTTGTTCGCGTAATTCGTCGAGGGCAAAATAGAAATGGGTTACATCTGTGATTTGATTGAGTTCTTTAACATCGTTTTCGACTGCAACGGCAAACTGATAGGCGAACAGATTCAAGTACAATCTGAATTCTTCAACGGTGCGGCGATTTAAACTGGCAAAGCGGCCCTGTACCAAAGGTAAGTGCAAGCCTTCTGAATAGTAAGAACGACGGCCGACAATCGCGCTGTAGTAGTACTCTTCTTCATTGAGCGTGTGCGAGCCTATGCCCATTTCCTTTGGTAAAAAGAAATAGAGATCAAGTTGACGATTATCGCCCTTTTCCATCTGGTGGCTGAACTTAATCGACAGGGATTCTTCTTGCTTTACACGTATCTTAGACACAACACCCTTTTCATGAGCCCTCACAGAGACTCATCGCAGTAGACATAAATCAATGAGCACTAATCTTAACTGAAATAAACTCAAATTCACTGATTAAATTCGACTATTTACGATTCGGCATCCACAAATCGTATTGCTGGGTTGGAATAACACCACGGCATAATCCTTAGTGTCATCCATATCTAACACTTCAATACTGAAATTATTCACCCCAGAATCGCGAAACGGTAAACTGCTGATGTTAGAAAGGTATTTCATATGTTCTGGCCAATTTTTTTGCTTTTCCATTTCCGATTTAGTTTTCGCCTCCACCGCCACCTTATAGGTCATGCTATTAGCCTCAATACTGTCGACCTTGCCACGCATCGAAATATGGCCCGCACTGGTGCCATCAAAATTAAAGTAACGGTAGTTGATTTGCGCTTTGTCGGCGGCAATCAATACGTCCACAAGCAGGTAAAATTTATTGTCACTGCTGGCAATACCAACACTGGCGCTGACACTTGGATTCACACTCGAGTGGCGATCAAACAGTTCTGAACTGCAACTCAACATCATGGTCCGGCTCGTTGCCGACTGTTTATAAATCACCCCGCAAGCCGCAATCAAGGCCGACAAAATAACAATATTGATGGTCCACTTGAGCCATTTAGCCACAGATATCCACCTCGCGCAGCCAGGCAGAGTCGATGAATGCTTTGGGGCGAGAAAAATCGCTGATGCTAATATTGCGGAGCACTGACTGGTCGAGTTTTTCACCGCGAAACGTCATATTAAGCACCTGTTTATCATGGGATAAAGACGCATAAACATCCGCCCAATCGCTCTTGCCACAGGCAATGAGGCCCGCGCTTAAGCGCTCGCCCATTTCGAACAGTAAGGTGTTACTCGCACTGGAGTCGGCATATAAGTTCAAGCGCACTTGCTGACCAGAGGCTAACGACAGTATCGACGTCATCAAGGCTTGGGTCGGCTTGCTGTGATCTGTATGTTTCAGATAAAACACCGAAAACGCCAACATCACCCCGAATAACACTAAGGCACTCCACAAAGGCACAGTGTGTAGTCTGAGGTAATTGACGCCTCGATATTCGCTGCCGTTTGATGGCCGCAACAAATAACCTTGGCCTTTAACGGTTTCGATCAAGCCCTCGTGCTGAGGGCCAAGAAAGGAGCGGAGCGTGGATATGGCGCGGGACACAGAGGCATCGGTTAATGGCGGACCTTGTCTATCCCCCGTTTTTAGCATGTGCTTTGAAACTAACTGACCTTGGTGTTCAAGCAATAACGTGAGCACTTGTAACTCGGCCCGAGAAAGATGCCAAGATTCATCGCGAGACAACTCAATCAGCATGCCTCGTTCTCGATCAAACCTGCAGCCTCCCAATTGCATACACATTAACTCAACTCCATAAAAACACGGAGTTAAGTCTATGCAAGCCAACCAATGATTAATGTGATCTTGCTAACCCAAGCCAGCAAATAGTTAATTTTCGTGAGACAAGCCGCAAGCCTGTCTCGATAAACGGCATGTCTCGATAAACGACAATCAAGCTAACGCAGTGTTAGAACATCGCGGCGTTTAACCACATGTGCACTAAAATGCTCGCCACATAACCTAAAGCTATCACAGGCGTCCACCGCAGATGTGCCCCAAAGGTGTAAATGCCGCGCGCTTGCCCCATTAGAGCAACCCCTGCCGCGCTCCCAATCGAAAGCAAACTGCCGCCCACACCCGCTGTCAGGGTAACCAATAACCACTGTCCCAAAGCCATATCGGGATTCATGGTCAATACCGCAAACATCACAGGAATATTATCAATCACAGACGAGAGTAAACCCACGGCAACGTTGGCATAGGTGACATCCCAGTGCGAGTACATGGCCTCAGACACTAAGCTCAAATATCCCATAAAACCTAGGCCGCCGACACATAACACCACGCCATAAAAGAACAGTAAAGTATCCCACTCGGCACGGGAAATGCGGCTGAACACATCAAATGGCACCACACTACCAAGTTGCTGCAGGCGTAATTTGTCTTGTCTTAATTCCGCCTTTTCACGTTCGCGGGCAACAGAACGATTGAAGGTTTTACGCAGGTAAAAACCAAAGAATTGCAGGAAGCCTAATCCCGTCATCATGCCCAATACAGGCGGCATACCTAAGAAGGAATGGGCACACACTGCCGTAGCAATGGTAAGTAAAAACAGCCCTACAATACGCTTAGCACCGGGCTTAGTGTACACATGCTCTTTTTCAGGCTCAGGCACAAAATGCGGGATGAACACACTCATAATGGCGGCGGGTAAGGCAAAGTTAACGAGGGCGGGAATGAACAGATTAAAGAAATCGCCAAAGTGCACTAGGCCCTTTTGCCATACCATTAAGGTCGTGATGTCACCAAAGGGGCTGAACGCGCCACCCGCGTTGGCGGCAACGACAATGTTGATACAGGCAAGGGTAATAAACTTGCGTTGCCCTGCCCCAACCTTCATCACCACAGCGCACATCAGTAAAGCTGTGGTTAAGTTATCGGCCACGGGCGAGATGAAAAACGCCATAAAGCCCGTTAACCAAAACACGGTTCGTAGGCTAAAACCACGACCCACGAGCCAGCCGCGGATCGCATCGAACAGATTACGTTCCTCCATGGCATTAATATAGGTCATCGCCACCAGCAAGAAGAGCAGTAACTCGGCGTATTCGAGCAAGTTTTGCTTGAATGCCGCTTCCGACACTTCAGACATGCCGTTTTGCATATAGACAAAACCTATCATGCCCCAGATGATCCCTGCCGCAACGAGCACAGGTTTCGACTTGCGTAAATGTAATGTCTCCTCGGCCATCACAAGTATATAAGCCAGCACAAACACACAGACAGCGACATAACCCACGCTCGCGGCGGTTAAATTAAGCCGATCTGCCCCTTCTGTCATAGCCCATGCTGCAGGTGAGAATCCGCTCAATATTGCAACGCAGAATAGACTCCACAACGCCATTCCACTGCCTTTAAACAACCGCTGTAATTTCATTAAAGTTCATCTCTACGTAGGAAATTAGTCGAAAATTACCATAGCTTCGGCATAGCAAATGTTGATAAAACGCAACTTTCTATGCATTACCCTATAACCAAAGGCATTTAAAACATTAATTTTTGTATAACTACAGCGGTTGCTAATAAAGAAAAGCTTAACGTATATTCAACTTAGTCTAAAAACAGCCAATAAAAAAGCACCTCGAAGGTGCTTTTTTGTTTTAAATCAGTGTCACAGCATTAGAAAGCATATAACAAGGTCATATTGGTTTCGGTATCTGTGCTTTTCTTATCATCCAGCGGCTCGCTGTTGTAACGCACAATAATGGCAAACTTCATCGCCAATGCGCCGATAATATTTGCCGTTAATGAGGTTTCAGAACGGGCATCTAACTTGTCACCGTAATCGGCAACGAAACGCTGTTGGAATTTAGAGGTTTCAGTGATTTCAGTTTCGAAGTTGATCACGCCGTGGGCAACAACGCTGTCGTTGGTGTCATAACCTTCGATAAGCGCTTGCTCAGTATCGAGACGTTGATAGATATAACCCGGACCCACTTCAACATCTAAAAAGGTCTTGCTGGTGTCATACAGTCTATGACCATAACCCGCTGCGCCAGATAGGGTGTAGTCATAACCGGTAAACGGGTCGACTTCATAACTGGCATTAGCAAACAGGTAGCTACGGTCTGTCATCATGTAGTTACCCTGTGCGCCCGCTAAATAGCGTTTCGCGGTGACAGAACCGGTATCTTCTTTGTATAAACCTTCTAGTAAGTACTGATTTTCCCAATCGCCAAGCTCATGCTTAAGATTTAAACGTCCCTTAAATGATGAGGTTTCAGTGTTACCTGTGGTTAAGGTGGCACCTAACTCAGCTTCACCAGCGAATGTCTTGTCGCCTTTTACAAAATCGGCCCCTGCAGTCGCCATAAAAGGTGCAGTCATTAATATCGCTGCGGTCAGTACTTTTTTCATGTTTATCCGTTCCTGTTCCGTTAAATCCAATCCCTATAAATATCTGTTCGTCCCAGCGAAGCTGGATAAGCACATATTAATATGGGTTAGTTTTTTCCCCTGAAAATCTGCGCAATATTAGCATTGACGATTAAAAAATGAAAATTGCATCTATTTTAAGCATAAAAAAACCCGCATTAGCGGGTTTTTGTCCTAGCGATAACGCTTACATGTTGATCTTAGGATCTAACGCGCCAGACTGATACGCTTTATACATTGCTTGTAAAGACAAAGGCTTAATCTTAGATGCTTGACCTGCACAACCGAAAGCTTCGTAGCGAACAGTACAGATGTCTGCCATGGCTTCCATTGACGCTTTCAAGAATTTACGTGGGTCAAATTCACTTGGGTGTTCCGCTAAGAACTTACGTACCGCACCTGTTGATGCTAAACGTAAGTCAGTATCGATATTCACCTTACGCACACCGTGCTTGATACCTTCAACGATTTCTTCTAATGGCACGCCGTAGGTTTCTGGGATCTGACCACCGTATTGGTTGATGATCTGTAACCATTCTTGTGGCACTGAAGATGAACCGTGCATCACTAAGTGAGTATTAGGAATACGCGCATGGATTTCTTTGATGCGGTCGATTCGCAGTACATCGCCCGTAGGTTTACGGCTGAACTTGTAAGCACCGTGGCTAGTACCGATAGCGATGGCAAGTGCATCAACATGGGTATCAGCAACGAAACGCGCCGCTTCTTCAGGGCTAGTCAACATTTGATCGTGACTTAAAATACCTGATGCACCAACACCATCTTCTTCGCCAGCTTGGCCAGTTTCTAAACTGCCTAAACAGCCGATTTCGCCTTCAACTGACACACCACACGCATGGGCAAATGCCACTGTTCGACGAGTGACATCGACGTTGTAGTCATAAGATGCAGGGGTTTTGCCATCAGCCATCAAAGAGCCATCCATCATCACTGATGACATGCCTAATTGGATAGAACGCTGACAGATATCAGGATCGGTACCGTGGTCTTGGTGAATACACACAGGAATATCTGGATACTGCTCAAGAGCCGCTGCCATCAAATATTTTAAGAACTGTGGGCGAGCATATTTACGCGCACCAGCAGAAGCTTGCACAATAACAGGGCTGTCTGTTGCTTCAGCGGCCTGCATGATGGCACGCATCTGCTCTAAGTTGTTAACGTTGAACGCAGGCACACCGTACCCATGTTCTGCCGCGTGGTCGAGTAGTTGTCGTAGGGAAATTAACGCCATTTTTTAACTCCAATAATAGGGTGACTGTCACATTCTGCAACGCTTGGTCACCGAGGTCACTATCGTTTGGATGGATTTTTATACCCGTATTCAGCTAGATACCTTAAACAAGCACCTAAAATAAGTACCTGAAATAAATATCTAAAATAAACACGGGCGGTTTTTTTATAATTCTTTTATTTATTATCAAGCTTTGATGTTATCAGAGCTTATCGCGGCGTCTTATGCGCCGCGTATTTTAAAACTTAATGATTAAGCGCCGCGCTTTTCTAACATAGCCACAGCAGGTAACTCTTTACCTTCGAGGAACTCGAGGAAAGCGCCGCCGCCAGTCGAAATGTAAGACACTTTATCGGCAATACCGTACTTATCAACCGCAGCCAAAGTGTCACCACCGCCTGCGATAGAGAAGGCTTTGGAATCTGCAATCGCTTGGGCGATACGCTTAGTACCTTCACCAAATTGGTCGAATTCGAACACGCCCACAGGGCCGTTCCACACGATAGTGCCAGCAGATTCGATGATTTTAGCCAGAGCTTCAGCGCTATCTGGACCAATATCAAAAATCATTTCGCCATCAGCAACTTCGCTAACCGATTTTAAGGTTGCCGCAGCTGTTGGGCTAAACTCGCCTGCCACGACCACATCAGTCGGCACAGGAATATCGGCGCCACGGCTCTTAGCATTGGCCACTAAACGTTTAGCTTCGTCGATCAAATCCGCTTCATACAGTGATTTACCGACATTGTAACCCGCCGCCGCGATGAAAGTATTGGCAATACCGCCGCCAACCACTAGCTGATCAACGATACCTGAAAGGCTTTCTAGCACGGTCAGCTTAGTTGACACTTTAGAGCCACCGACAATCGCCACCATAGGACGCGCAGGATTATCTAATGCCTTGCCTAAGGCATCTAATTCTTGCGCCAGTAATGGACCGGCACAGGCGATGGGGGCAAACATGCCAACGCCGTGGGTCGATGCTTGGGCGCGATGTGCAGTACCAAAAGCGTCCATAACATAGACATCACACAGCGCGGCCATTTTTTGCGACAGCGCTTCGTTGTTCTTGCCTTCGCCTACGTTGAAACGCACGTTTTCGAACACAACCACTTCACCGACGGCAACGTCGACGCCGTCTAAATAATCCGTCGCTAAACGCACAGGGCACGACAAGGCTTTAGCCAAGTAGTCAACCACAGGTTGCATAGAATATTCGGGATTGTATTCACCTTCGGTCGGACGACCTAAGTGCGACATCACCATCACAGCGGCGCCTTTAGCAAGGGCCAACTCGATAGTCGGTAGAGAGGCGCGCAGACGTGCATCACTGGTGACGACGCCGTTGCTAACAGGCACATTGAGATCTTCACGAATAAGCACGCGCTTACCTTGTAGATCCAAATCTGACATATTGATAATTGCCATAGTAACGCTTCCTTTTATAATCAAAAAACAAACTGGTTTCACACATGGCCGGTATCAGTTTACTGCCGCTAGGCGCTCGACATCCCGTCGAATTGGCATATAACTGAGTGACCCACCGGTGAATAATCTACTTTTTATCAGCCTCGCTTGGCTGCGATCATCGCCAAACTCGTATCTAACATACGGTTGGCAAAACCCCACTCGTTATCGCACCACAACAACAGCTTCACCAACTGACCGGCGCTGACACGGGTCTGGGTACCGTCAACAATACTGGAGCGCGGATCATGGTTGAAATCACATGAAACCAAGGGCTCATCAGTATAACCCAAAATGCCGTTAAATCGCCCATTGGCGGCCGACTCCAGCACATGATTCACAGTGGCAATATCGACGGTTTTCTCAAGCGTCACAGACAAATCAATCGCGGTCACGTTGATGGTCGGTACGCGCACCGAAATCGCTTCAAATTTATCTTTCATGTGCGGCAAAATCCGCTCAATACCGCGGGCAAGCTTAGTGTCTACAGGGATAATCGATTGGCCAGCGGCGCGGGTACGACGCAAATCATCATGATAAGCATCAATCACTTGCTGATCGTTCATCGCCGAATGGATAGTGGTAATGGCACCGCTTTTAACGCCGAAGTGGCGATCGAGCACGTCGATCACAGGCACGATACAGTTAGTCGTACAAGAAGCGTTGGAAACCACAGTGTGTTCGGCGCGGAGTAAATCGTGGTTGACGCCATAAACAATCGTGCCATCGACATCGGCTGAGGACGGATGGCTTATCAGCACTTGTTTAGCGCCAGCATGAATATGGGCTTCGCAGCTTTGACGATCGAGTAATACACCTGTGGCCTCATAGACAATGTCTATGTCCATTTCATGCCAAGGGAGTTTTGTGGGATCAGGCTCGTGGAGAATTTTTATCGCATCGTCGCCAATCAGCATGTGATCATCGACGAGTTTCACTTTGTGCGCAAACCGACCGTGGGTGGTGTCGTACTGGGTCAGATGAATAATGGCTTCAGGTTTAGCTAATTCATTAATCGCGACAATCTGCATTTGCTGCCGTTTTCCAGACTCGTACAAAGCACGAAGAATAGAGCGGCCGATACGGCCATAACCATTGATAGCGACTCGGATCATTGAGGTCTCAATTTCCTCTAAATACAAAAACGGCCTGCAAAAGATTGCAGGCCGCATTATACAGATTAACACTTAAAAAGTTTAACCTTTTGTATTGAATCTAATCCCTTGAGCGATTAGCCCAATGATTTTGCAGCATTCAGCACATTTTCAACGGTGAAACCGAAGTGATTCAATAGCACGTTACCCGGCGCTGACTCACCAAAAGTGGTCATGCCAACAACAGTGCCTTCAAAACCAACGTACTTGTACCAGAAATCGGTATGCGCCGCTTCGATAGCCACACGTTTAGTCACTGCGCGTGGTAATACCGATTCTTTATACGCTGCATCTTGCTTATCGAACTCAGTTGTCGATGGCATAGAAACTACGCGAACTTGTTTACCTTGCTCAGTTAATGCAGCCGCAGAATCCATCGCCAATTGTACTTCGCTACCGGTTGCGATCAGGATCAGTTCTGGTGTACCCGCACAGTCTTGCAGTACATAAGCACCTTTAGCCACGTTGGCTAATTGCTCAGCGGTACGCGCTTGGGCTTTGAGGTTTTGACGGCTGAAAATCAGTGACGTTGGCGCATTCCGACGTTGAATCGCAGCTTTCCAAGAAACCGCTGTTTCTGCCGCATCACATGGGCGCCATACGGCCATATTTGGCGTCATACGCAGGTTAGCTAATTGCTCAACTGGCTGATGCGTTGGACCATCTTCACCTTGACCGATAGAGTCATGGGTATAAACGAAGATGTTTTGAATGCCCATCAGCGCCGACATGCGGACTGCGTTACGTGCGTATTCCATGAACATCATGAAAGTTGCGCCGTAATTGATGAAACCACCATGCAGCGAAGCACCGTTCATAATGCCGCTCATGCCGAATTCACGCACGCCGTAGTAAATGTAGTTACCGGCAGGATCGTCTTGAATACCTTTAGAACCTGACCACAGTGTCAAGTTAGAACCCGCTAAGTCAGCAGAGCCGCCTAACAGTTCAGGTAACATAGCACCGAAAGCACCGATGGCATTTTGTGAGGCTTTACGGCTCGCAATCCCTTCGGCTTTGTCCTGTGATGCTTGCACGAATGCCTGCGCTTTTTCTTCGAAATCAGCAGGTAATTCACCTTTCAGTACACGGCGCTCGTATTCAGCAGCCAGTTCTGGGTGAGCTGCGCTATAAGCCGCAAACTTCTCGTTCCATGCCGCTTCACGGGCAGCACCAGCTTCTTTGGCATCCCAACCCGCATAAACGTCAGCAGGGATTTCAAATGGCGCATGTGGCCAGCCAAGGAATTCACGGGCTGCTGCGATTTCCGCATCGCCTAATGGCGCGCCGTGGCAATCGTGGCTGCCTGATTTGTTAGGTGAACCAAAACCGATAATGGTTTTGCAGCAAATCATGGTTGGTTTATCGGTAACCGCTTTCGCCGCTTCGATAGCAGCACGGATTGCCGCGCTATCGTGACCGTCAACACCGGCAATCACATGCCAGCCGTAAGCTTCAAAACGCTTTGGCGTATCATCGGTGAACCAGCCTTCAACATGGCCATCGATAGAAATACCGTTGTCATCCCAAAATGCGACCAGTTTGCCTAGACCTAAAGTACCGGCTAATGAACAGGCTTCGTGGGAAATACCTTCCATCAAACAGCCGTCGCCGACGAAGCAGTAAGTGTAGTGATCAACGATATCGTGACCATCACGGTTAAACTGTGCCGCTAAGGTTTTTTCAGCAATCGCCATACCGACAGCATTGCTGATGCCCGCGCCGAGTGGACCCGTTGTGGTTTCAACACCTGGGGTGTAACCGTATTCTGGGTGACCCGGGGTTTTTGAATGCAATTGACGGAACTGTTTCAGCTCTTCGATTGGTAATTCATAACCTGTCAGGTGAAGTAAAGAGTAGATCAGCATTGAACCGTGACCGTTAGAAAGGACGAAACGGTCTCTATCTACCCATTTAGGATTGGTCGGGTTGTGCTTAAGGAAATCATTCCACAGCACTTCAGCAATATCTGCCATACCCATTGGGGCGCCGGGATGGCCTGAATTTGCTTTTTGAACTGCATCCATACTTAACGCACGGATTGCGTTTGCGAGTACTTTACGGGAAGACATGCTCTCTCCTGCTTGTTTGTGGGGTCTAGCGGGCAATTTGGATGCATATTTTCCCCTACATGCCAGTGTGACGCAAACTAAAATTATCATTCACTCAGCAAAAGATGGCCGAATCGTAAACTCGCAGAAACAAGCTAGTCACTTTACTGGCATTTACTTGAGTGGGCATCGCAAGGATCACTTGTAATGGAGAAATAAATTTCTCAAAAATCGAGCAAACTTAATGCTATGAAATATAAGAAAAATAACCTATTTAAGACTGAGCGCAGTCGTTTTCAGGTCACAATCTGAGAGGATTTTTTCTCACTGGGGGTGATCGGCAATCAGATTTAAACTAAAATAGCCGTCTAGATGTAGATGCTTCTACACGTTTGAATGCTAACGACGAGATTTTCCTACTATGGCAAAGCACTTGTTTACTTCTGAGTCGGTCTCAGAAGGTCATCCCGATAAGATTGCAGATCAGATTTCTGATGCTGTGCTAGATGCAATTCTGGCTCAAGATCCAAAAGCACGCGTGGCGTGTGAAACTTATGTCAAAACTGGCATGGTATTAGTCGGTGGCGAAGTCACGACTTCTGCTTGGGTTGATATCGAAGAAATCACCCGTAAAACGGTGCGTGAAATTGGTTATACCCACTCAGATATGGGTTTTGATGCAGACTCGTGCGCGGTATTAAACGCCATTGGTAAGCAATCACCTGATATCAATCAAGGTGTAGACCGTGCTGACCCTGCTGAGCAAGGTGCAGGCGACCAAGGGTTAATGTTTGGCTATGCCAACAACGAAACCGACGTCCTAATGCCAGCGCCTATCACTTATGCCCACGCATTAGTGAAGCGTCAGTCTGAAGTGCGTAAAAACGGCACCCTGCCTTGGTTACGCCCAGATGCGAAAAGCCAAGTCACGTTTGCCTATGATGATGGCAAAATTGTCGGTATCGATGCCGTCGTATTGTCGACTCAGCACAGAGATGACGTTTCACAAGCCGACTTAATTGAAGGCGTGATGGAAACCATCATCAAACCAGTATTACCGGCTCAATGGCTAAACAAAGACACTAAGTTCTTTATCAACCCAACTGGCCGTTTTGTTATCGGTGGCCCAGTAGGCGATTGCGGCTTAACCGGTCGTAAGATCATCGTTGATACCTATGGCGGCATGGCCCGTCATGGTGGTGGCGCATTCTCTGGTAAAGATCCATCAAAAGTGGACCGTAGCGCGGCATACGCTGCTCGTTATGTGGCAAAAAACATCGTTGCAGCAGGTCTTGCTGATCGTTGTGAAATCCAAGTGTCTTACGCTATTGGTGTGGCAGAGCCGACTTCTATCAGCATCGAAACCTTCGGTACGGGTAAAGTGTCTGAAGATTTGCTGATCAAGTTAGTACGTCAACACTTCGAACTGCGTCCATACGGTTTAACGGCCATGCTAGATTTAGCACGTCCAATTTATCAAGCGACTGCCGCTTATGGCCACTTTGGTCGCAGCGAATTCCCTTGGGAAGCAACGGACAAAGCTGAAGCACTGCGCGCTGACGCGGGTTTATAATCGGTTTCGATTAAAACCCATTAAGATTGCAAAATATAAAAACCGCTACCCAGCGGTTTTTTTATGCCTGCAATTTGGATTCCCCAAAGCAAGATAATTGTATCGCCAGTTGTGCAGCATTCATTGTCATTGTTTCCCCTGTGACTCGTCACCTCTTTGTTTAACAAAAAGCGTCCCTAAGGGCTCAACTAAAACATCCTGTTTTAGAAGATCACAGGTGCAACAATGCCAACCCTCCCCAACCCTCTAGCTGTTCGTTCAGCTAAAAAGCTATTACCCCAAAGCAAGATAACTTTATCGTCAGTTATGCAGCATGAATTGTCATTGTTTCCCCAGTGACTCGCCGTAAATATATCCCTATAGGCTCGACGACGGCATCCATGCCGCCAACGGTCACAGTTGCAACAATGCCAATCTTAACTAACACTTCTGCTGTTCGTTTAGCTAAAAAAATATTGCCCCTAAGTGCGCCACGGCTCGAAGATCAGCCCTTTGTTATCTGATAATTTGAGATACTTAAAGTAATGGGTACCCAAAAGAAAGACCTGACCATGAGGGATTGCAAAAATCGTTACAGTGAATCAGACTTACCTAGTTTGGTTCACGGGCTGAACACCATCATTTCACGTTAGCTTTTGGCTAAAGTGCTTTCTATAGTGTACTTGTAAAAATCGAACACTCAGTAAAATCGGCGTTTATAGTTTATTTTAGAGTTGCTTCCAACATAGCTCTAACATCGTTAGTTTCCCGCAAACGTTTTACGCCAAGCACTTGGGCTAACTTGAAAACGTTGATTAAAATGTTGCCTAAATGACGTTGCAGTCTGAAAACCAACCATTTCAGACACTTTTTCTACAGGAAGTCGTGTACTTTCAAGAAGCTCAAGGCTACGTTGCAGACGAGCGTTCACAAGCCATTTTCCAAATGACATACCGGTAGCGTTGTTGAAATGCCGAGTAAAGGTACGGCGACTCATAAATAATTGGTCTGCTAAATCAGCGATGGAATATTGTTTGTCGAGGTTTTCACGTAAATAATCCAGTAACCGATTGACCTCTGCATCTTGAGTTGATTTTGGGATGGGTTGTGCAATAAATTGTGCCTGGCCGCCTTCTCTGTGTGGAGGTACAACTAAGATGCGCGCAACTTTATTCGCTGTTTTTGTCCCATAAAAAGACCTCACAATATACAAGCAACAGTCTAAAGCGGCTGCAGTACCTGCGGAAGTGACTACACGGTCGCTTTCAACATAAAGTGCGTTCGTATTTAGCTTTATATTTGGAAAACGAACAGTAAAATCGTCCTCTGCCATCCAATGAGTTGCCGCTTCTTTTTCATCTAATAGCCCTGAGTAGGCTAATGCGTAAGCACCATAGCAAAGCCCCACGACCGTAGATCCTCTTTCATGAGCTCTAACCAATACTTCAGAAATATTGGAAGCAGGCGGACTTTCTAGGTCATGCCACCCTGGAATGACGACTATATCTGCCAACTCAACGAGTTCTAATCCACCATCAGGCTGGACTGTCATCCAATTGTCAGAGTGTTGTGGCTTACAATCAATTGACACGATCTTTAAGTCAAAAATGGGTTTGCCATCTGGCTGCATCGAAAAAACGGCTTGAGGCACAGCGACATGAAACACGCTGAAATGAGGGTAGAGAATCAAAGCGACAGTTGGTACTTGCATGTGCAAAGCGCTCCCAAGTGAATCGTCATATCATTATTTGGCCCAATTGTTTCGATATTTGTCACTTGGGTCAATATTCCATCTCGTAAATACCGAAGATAATGTCTCATATTAATCAACCGCCAAAGAGATACATTATGAAAAACAAAGCTATCACCATCCTATTTACCTTAGGGCTTGCAACCATCATAAATAGCACCAATGCATTAGCTGAATCGGCTCCAACGCTGCATTCAGAACCACAGCAGGTTCAGTTTCAGCATATTCGAAATGCAACATCTAAACTCACTTATGGTGACACAACATTTTTAATAGACCCTATGCTGGCAAAGAAAGATACCTATTCTGGTTTTGCCGGTACTTACCGTAGTGAAATACGTATACCAATGATCGATTTACCCATGTCAGCTAAAGCTGTAATTGACAATGTAGACGCTGTTATTGTCACTCACACACATCTTGATCATTGGGATGATGCAGCACAAAGTGTAATTCCTAAAACGATGCCTTTATTTGTTCAAAATGAAGAGGATGCAAATACTATTCGCGCTCAAGGCTTTAAAGATGTGCGTGTGTTAGGCATTAAAACTCAGTTCAATGGTATTAGTTTAACCAAAACAGGTGGGCAGCATGGCACGGATGAAATGTATGCAATCCCAGAGTTAGCTAAATTGTTAGGAGAAGCTATGGGGGTGGTGTTACAAGCAGATAATTACAGTACTGTATATTTTGTCGGTGATACCATTTGGCGTAATGAAGTGGAAAATGCTCTAAATGAATTTAAGCCTGAAGTAGTTGTTCTTAACACAGGTGATGCTCGTTTAGACGGCCTTGAAGGCTCTATTATCATGGGTGAACAGGACACACTTCGAACTATTAAGCATGCACCTCAAGCTAACATTGTTGCTGTACACATGGATACGGTCAATCACGCAGCATTGACTCGTAAAGAGCTCAGGGAGTTTGTGCAAGAAGAAGGCATTGAAAAACAAGTATTAATTCCTGAAGATGGTGAATCGTTGAAGTTATAAGTATAGCTTCTTAATTAATTAGTCGTGGGTAAGGAACAAAGGGGGATAAGTGAGTACTCGAAGTAGTGAGCGAGTGAATCACTCTACACCAGACTGATTCACGTCAGCCGCTAAACCTCGTCCTATTGCCCTGTTTGCGGCTATTCTGGGGCGGTTTTTTCCCTTTAGATGAATCAAATCTCTAGAGAACTGATTCATGTCCCTGTTATGCCTATTCCGACTGGTTTTATCGTTTATTGATTAGTTTGTAGCCAAACGAAGCATTGCTAATAGAATAGCTAATCCGAATCTGGCTCATAAGAGTGAATTATCTAACAAGGTTTTGTCCAAAAGCTTGCTGGGTATCTCCTTCATACAGACTGGTTACACTAGTGCCCAAAAGGTGAGCAATGGTGATTGGCGAGACGACCGTCCGCCCCATGGACGGGGCGGTCGAGCATCCAAGGACGGACTGGCTGCGAGTCGACGAGCGAATGCCATGGCAAGCCTGTGTGAGTGGATACCCGTAAACGCTAAACTTCTAACAACTGAAATTACTGCTCCCAAAACACTACTTTCCAACACATTTCTGTCCAAAAGTATATTGTGTAATCTTTTCAATCCACAGGTTCCGCTAATACCAAAAAAGTGAGCCATGGTGATAGCGAGACGACCGTCGCCCCATTGACGGGGCGGTCGAGCATCAAAGGACTGACGAGCGAATGCCATGGCAAGCCTGCGTTAATGGATATCAGCCAACGAATCTAAATGCTATTACTCACCTTTAGTGCATTAAATCTAACGCACTTCTGTCCAACATTGAGTTTACTGATAGTTGCTATATGATTTGAAAGCAAAAAAATATTTTTAAGGAAGAAATTTAAGTGAAATTTGAAGTTATTCATGAAGAAAATAACGCGATTGTGGATGCGCTGGTAGACGGCGTTAGGCAATTTAATGCTGGGCTATTAGGGCCTGAGAAATCAGTGCCTTTGACTGTCATAGCACGTGATGAAAATGGCAAGTTGATTGGTGGTGTGGGTGGCAGGACTATCTATAAAAACTTCTTAATCAATGTGGTCTGGGTTGATGACCAAACCAGAGGCACAGGGCTTGGGTGCAAACTCATGGCGCTTGCTGAAGCTGAGGCGAAACAGCGGGGTTGCTTGGTAGCTCAAGTGGATACCTTGTCAATTCAAGCACCTGTGTTTTATGAAAAACAAGGGTTTGAGATCATAGGCATAGTCACCACTAACCCTCAGCGCATCTTTCTGATGAAGAAGTATTGATCAAAAAAGCGATTGAGAAACGGACTGAGTAAGCGCACTTAGCAATGGTCGAAATGGGCGTTTTGCATGCACAGTAGACCAATCTGCTCTTGGGATAAAATGGCGCACTCTAGCGCCTTTTTCGTATTCGTGCGGCTGACTTGCTCATCCGTCAGTCGCGTTATCGTCGCCGAATAGGCATTGGTTCGGCCACAATCGAGCCAAATATTCCCCACTTGTACCCAATAATGCTGCGCTTGTCCTGAATCGGAAACAAACTCGACTTCAAATCCCCTCGCCTCACATTCATGGTGAGAGCATTCAGATAAGACCAATCTCAAGTTGTCCCAAGCCGATAAATTGACTTCGGCATATGCCGTTAATAGTGACTCAACAAATTGTACTTTCATGTATTTATCTCCGTTATTTAACCTGAACTCGGGTTATTTACGCAGTAGAGATTGAATCCTTAATTTCTATCATCGAACAACTAAGCTTGGGTCTTTGCCGCCATTAAATAGTAATCCCGCGCTGAGACAGTGAAAAAATCCACCACCTGCATGTGCGCTTTTCCCGAGTGGGCGGCAAAGGAACGTTCATTATCTTCGGCAATAAAGGTCAACATATAGCTAAAATGCGGAGCAACTTGGCGACGAATTTCACTGACTAATGCCTCAAAAATCCCTTGTCCACGGTAGGTTTGCTGCACCCAAATCGGCCCGTATTGGCAAGAGTTGGTCTTAGTTAATTTAGGCCCATCCCAATCGAGTTGCGGCAAACGATTCAACAAAGTGCGATAAATGGGCCAATGTTCGAAAAATCCCCAACGGCCGGCAATCACATAACCGACGATCTGCTGCTCAACCTGCGCCACCACGACCCAATGATGCTGCACTAATTCGCTCAGTTCACTGTGGGAAAAAGCTTGCCCTTGCAGCCCCATACTGGCGGAGGCTAATTCATCATTGAGATGTTTTTTCTCTAGCATCGCTAATAAATCAACATCTTGGGGTAAGGCTAATCTAATCTTCACAGTGTTCTCACAGCATAATGTTGGCTTTAGGCCCAATTTAAGGCCGTCAGTATACTCGGTTGGCTTAGTAGGCACAGCTAGAACAAGGTGCTATTTAGTGCCTTGATTTGCTAAATCCCCTTTTATTTCCCAAACTTAATGGATATCTAGCCCTAGTTAGGCGTTTGTATGTTGCCAGAGACCATCAATCCCAACCTGAGTTTACTTGATAGCGACAATCAGCAAGTGAATCTCACTCGCTGGATGCACCAATGTGAGCTAATCAAAAGCTATTACAACGCTAACACGGTTTTTATATTCCAAAAGACCAGCGCAGGATTTGAGATCATTGTCAGCGCAATCACTGAAACACCACAATTTACCGCGGGCACTTTGTACCCCGCAGAACTAGAACTGTTTAAACAGATACAAAATAGCCAACCCGACGGTTTATATCAAAACCTCGGCAGTTTTATGTTGGATGATTTACCACGGGATTTTGATGGCATTCAGCACATTCTCTCGCGCCCAATCGCTTGGCCCGATGGCAGCCAATTTGGCGCCCTGTGCGTACTCAACCCACATATGGCAGAGCCGCTAGCCAATGCCGCTATGCTCGAACCGTTTCAGATATTGCTGCAACAGGAATTATCTCTGCTGTGCCAGAACCATCGCATTGAATCCCTTTCGATGCGCGACCAAGAAACCGGCATGCTCAATCATTATGGTTTTTTGATGATGGCGCCAAGACAGCTCAATTTAGGCCGCCGCTTTGGTGCCCATGCAGGCATCATTTTTTTTGAATTACTGAGTCCGGATAACACGCCCATCCCCCTCGAAGATAATCACCACAGGCTATTAGGCAAGTTGATCCAAGATACGATACGGACCGCCGACGTTGCCGCCCACTACAACACCACGCAATTTGTGGTACTGGCCTTTGTCGATGGTGAACGGGATATTCAACATATTATGAAGCGGGTTGAAAAACTGCTTGAACAGCAAAATCATCTACTTAGACTCGATGCGAGCTACAGTTTTTTCACCCCGGAATCCAGCGCCAAACTCGCGCCCATGATGGAACTCGCGCGGGGTAAACTCGATTCTATGCGCCCAGCCATGCCTGAGATTGAAGACTCGCCAATTAAGCACGCCATAGACTCAAGCTTATACGATAATCCCGCCGCAGATTCGGCGGCGCTTTAAGTTAATCAAGCAGTGATTTAATCAATTTTAGGCTTAACTGAAATATAGATTTAATTTGAGGCAGTACAAAATCACTTAGATTGCTCATCCTGGCGCTTCGCCCATTGGATAAACAGCACCACGGGATAGGGTGACATAAGGACCAATCCTAAGCCAATCAGGCTTGAGATCAGTAACATGCCGCTTATCTCTAGACTCCATTGAGTCAACATATAGAACCCAAGTCCACAAACTAGCATCAATACGCCTAACCAATGTAAAAACTTCAACAAATTCATAGTACTTTTAAATGAGTCCGACATATAAACCTCTTTAGATCTTTGATAAAACTTGTCACACTATGGCCATAACCATGGAAAAAGGAACCGTAACGATGTTAAAACAAACATTCATCTTAGGTGCGCTACTGTTGGGACTCACCGCCTGCCAAAGTACCGATGTCGCCCAAAATGAGACCATTCCATTAGAGGGCAGCTGGCACATTGAGATGGTTCAAGGCCAACCGACTATCGATTACAGCCCAGCGCAAATTACCTTTGAGGCCGAAGGCAAATTACACGGCAACAACAGCTGTAATAACTTTTTCGGTCAATATACTCAGCAAGGCCAAGAGCTTAAGCTATCTCCTGCCGGTAGCACAATGAAAGCCTGTGTCGATGCGCTAATGCAGCAAGAGCACAAAGTCATGCAAGCAATGCCATTAGTGGCCAAAGCTAAGTTAGTGCAAGGTCGCCTGACGCTACTTAACAGCGACGGCAAGCCAGTGCTAGTCTTGAGTCAATTGAAGTAAGCCCTGTGAAGTAAGCGAACTGAAGTAAACTCAACGAGATAAGCTTCAGCAAAGTACAATTGACTCACATAAAAAAACCGCCATTGGCGGTTTTTTCGTTCTACAACCAGCAGCCGAAGACGACTAGACTTTAGCGCTTTGCTCAGCCGCGGTTTCGAGGGCGATATTCTGCTCGGCTAGCACGGCACTTTGCACCATATCGGCATTGTAGTGCTCCATATCCAATTCATCCTCAGATTTAGCAATCACAGTTGTCGCCACTAAGTCACCGGATACGTTAACTACCGTGCGTGCCATATCCAAAATCCGGTCAATCCCAGCAATTAACGCCACGCCTTCCAAGGGTAAACCGACTGTCGATAATACTAACGTCAACATCACCAAACCCGCGCCTGGTACGCCCGCCGTACCAATTGAGGCTAAGGTCGCCGTTAAAATAATGGTGAGGTAATCTACCCAAGTTAAGTCAATACCAAAAGCTTGGGCGACAAAAAGAGCCGTCACACCTTGATATAAAGCGGTGCCATCCATGTTAATAGTTGTACCCAGCGGCAATACAAAACTGGAAATTTTCTTGTTCACACCTAAGTATTCGCTGGCGCATTTCATGCTCGCAGGTAAGGTACCCGCTGAACTAGAGGTAGTAAATGCCACAGCCATTGCATTACTGATCCCCTTGAAAAAATGTAGAGGATTCAGCTTAGAAAACATACTCAAAACAATACTGTAGAAGCCTAATACGTGAATAATGCAGCCAACGTAGACGGCAACAATAACCTTAAGCAGAGGGAGTAACATTTCAATCCCGTATGCTCCCGCCACCCAAGCCATCAATCCAAATACGCCATAGGGCGCCAGCTTCATCACCATATCGGTTAACTTGTACATGGCTTCAGCAAGACTCTCGAACACTTTAATCGCTGGTTTTCCATGGTCACCGATCAACACTAAGGCAATCCCTAAGGCAACCGCAAAAACGATAACTTGCAAGATCTGACCGTTAGCTAACGCCGCGATAGGGTTGGTTGGGACTATATCAATCAGAGTCTGCATTACCGAAGGCACTTCCTTC
Source organism: Shewanella sp. SP1S1-7 (assembly GCF_031932105.1). Lineage (NCBI taxonomy): Bacteria > Pseudomonadati > Pseudomonadota > Gammaproteobacteria > Alteromonadales > Shewanellaceae > Shewanella > Shewanella sp. SP1S1-7. Next base: position 200,527 of record NZ_JAUOEU010000003.1, on the reverse strand, counting down.
GCTACATCAGAAACACCTGAGGGTAAGGGTAAATCAAGACCCGCACCAGGCTGGATAACATATCCAACGGCCAATCCAATACTGATAGCAATTGCCGTAGTACAAAGATAGAAAGTAAAGGACTTAAAACCAATCCGGCCCATCTTGGCAGTGTCTTCCATCGAAGTCACACCCACGATCAGTGAACAAAACACTAACGGCACAATCAACATCTTAATAATATTAACGAATAAGGTTCCAATCGGTTTTAACACCGTCGCTTGCTCACCTAATACTACGCCAACCGTAATTCCGAGCACCATACCGACTAGAATTTGTAGCCACAGAGGCACTGACATCCAGTAGGACCATGTACGGCCTAACATTGATGACGTTTGTTTTGACATGTTAATAACCTTGAATTTGTAATGAAGAACGGGCGAATGCCTATCCTTGGCTGGCACTAATTTATTCCCCAAATTAGCTGAGCGCAGAGTCTAGCATAACGGGCAAAAATCTAAGGATGATCTGTATCACGTTGATGCCAACCGCCGTAAAACCAGCCAAATATGCCAACGACATCGACCAACGCGACTGCATACTTAACCTTTATATTAAGCATCAAAATAGACTGTCACCATAACAGGTGCAATTTGCTGACGATAAAGCGCTGCTGGCGGTTGCTCACGTTCAATCAAATAACTCCAGTAATCGTCATCAAAACCACTGAAAATAAAGTCAGACTTACCCTTAGCTTTCAAGATCAACCACCACCAAACGAGTCCCCACAAACCAAAACTCAACAAAGTTAAGATAAAATGCAGTCGATGGTTTATTTGCTCATCAGCAGTCAGATCAGCAACGGGCAACAACTTAAGTTTATAGCGGCGTGTCGACTTAACGAATCCCATCATATGCTCACTTAGTTCAGAAAAAGGGCACTAGAGACAAGCCTAGCAGATAAGACTTTAGTCGTACAAAAATCCGCAACAACAATTAAGCTCACTCCGCCAAAACCGCGACTGTCGAACTCGTTATCCCACAATGTTCCATGCTAAAGTGAGCCACAAAATGGTTGTTCACTAAACAAGAGCGGTATTACTCAATAACCGCCTAGGAGTTGTTGTATGTTGATCCGTAAAGCTAAGGCTCAGGACCTCAGTGCCTTAGTCCAATTTAATCAGGCGATGGCCCAAGAAACCGAAGGCTTAGCCTTAGATGAAGCGACACTAACCCGCGGCGTGGGCACGCTACTTGAGAGCCCGCAAAAAGGGTTTTACCTCGTCGCCGAAATTGAAGGTGAAATAGTTGGTTCGCTTATGGTGACATTTGAATGGAGCGATTGGCGCGCCAAAGATTATTACTGGATCCAGAGTGTGTATATTCGCCCGCAAAATCGTCGCCAAGGCATTTATGGCAAGCTCTACAGTGAAGTCAAACAACTGGCCGAAGCCAATGGTGGCGCTGCCAGCTTCCGTTTATATGTCGAGCAAGAAAACCTCGCCGCCCAGCAGACCTATCAAGCCTTAGGGATGAAGCAGAGTTACTATTTAATGTACGAAGAAAAATAAGTCCTTCAATAGCTTATTCGCAATAAAAAAGGATCGGGCCAATGGCACGATCCTTTTTTTACGAGTCACGATTCAGACTAAAAACCTAACGCTAACTCCTCGTTAAGCTTCACTACACTCGCAAAACTTAACGGAAGAAACCAAACAGAATCGCCGTCATCGCCAGTAAACCTGCAATGATCACGAAGATATTGCTGATTCGGCCACGATAGGCTTTTAACGCTGGCACTTTATACACGGCATACATAGGCATCAAGTACAGGATAGCAGCGATAATTGGGCCACCTAAGGCTTCAATCATGCCTAAGATACTTGGGTTGATCACAGCCACAGCCCAGATAGTGACAAACATAAAGCCTAGGATGAACTTGTTGATCTTAGCGTCAGCGACTGATTTGCCGCTTGAGCGTAACTGCTTAACGATCACGCCTTTCATGCCTTCTGTCGCGCCCATGTAATGGCCGAAGAAAGAGGACACAATCGCGATAAAGGCGATTAACGGGCCAAAGTAGCTCACAAAACCACTTGAATGCACGTTGGCTAAGTAAGACAGAATCGGTAAGTTCTGCGCTTTCGCTTCTGCCAATTGGGCTGGCGATAACGACAGCACACAAGAGAACACAAACAACATCACAAAGCCCACTAACATCATCGAAGTGTTACGTAAAATGACGTCAGCTTTGCGAGAAGCGTTGGCGCCGTGGTCACGTTTCAGTGACACTGAAAACTGTGAAATCGCAGGAGAATGGTTAAAGGCGAACACCAATACTGGGATCGTCAACCACACTGTACCTAAAAATGCGCCCGCTTCTGGCACAACTTGTAAGGCATCCATTTTCCATTCTGGGATCAGGTAGAACGACATAAAGGCCAAAATACCCACCAGCGGATATACCAGCAATTGTGTCACTTTCAGCATGAACTTTTCACCCGCAACCATCACAGCCATCATACCGAGGATCAATACACCCGATAGAATGAAGCGTGGTGGCGAGGCCATGCCCAACTGATTGACGATAAAGCTATCGACTGTGTTAGTAATGCCTACACCGTAAATTAATACAATCGGATAGATAGCAAAGAAATACAGTACGGTAATGGCTTTACCCGCGCCAACACCAAAATGCTCTTCAACTACTTGAGTAATGTCGCTACCAGGAATGCTTGATGAACAAACAAAACGAGATAAACCACGGTGGGCAAGATAGGTCATAGGACCAATGATCACTGCCATTAACACAAGAGGCCAAAAGCCGCCCATGCCCGCATTGATAGGTAAAAATAAAATTCCAGCGCCAACGGCAGTGCCGAACAAACTCAACATCCAAGTCGTGTCTTGGCGAGTCCAAGGTAAGTGTTTCGTTGAATCTAGATTCTGTGTGCTTTGAGGTGTTCCAAGAACACTGATCGCATCTTTTTGCATATAAAAGTTACCTTACGGTGTGACTAGCATAATAAATTCGCGCTAAGGATAACCAAAAAAAGCCCATAAAAGTTGATCTGACACGGCTTTATGTAAGGGAATTTCATAATAAACTGATATTGAGATCTAGATCGCTGATTTAATGTAATAAATCTTCAATATAGCATCAAAAAACACACATAAAAAACCGCTTAACGACACAATATTTTCACCTCAAACCAAAGCCAGTGACAAAGCATAAGCGCCGAGAAAAACACCGATTCGGAGATAAGTCACGAAAATCAGCAAAACATGATCCAGTGCCGCATATCGACAGCTAAAGTCGATCAAGATCACATCCGCTAATGTTAAATTTTTACAAATCGCTATCAGTCGCAAACGCCATAAAAAACAGCTCACTGCGGAACCAACGCCGGAGTGAGCCGTTAACGAATAACGCAAAATCAGTTCGCTTGAGCTTTGGCGCACTGGCATAGGGTATTGGGTAGCGAAATTAAACAGCGACGTATTACCGGGTAAGATCGTAAACCGAGCCTTCACCGCTTTAATGAATGGCTATTGCCTCCCCTACTGTTGGCTTTTTACTGAGCTTCGCCGACGACTGTGGCAGAATAGAAAACCCAAACGCTTAGACACCTCAGACCATTTAAGCAATGATTCAAACGAGCGTCCACATTAAAAGCTGAAATAAACAACCTATATGCAACAAAAAATTATCAAGATAAAAGTGGGTTCTAAAAACCCAGTAAAAATCAACGCGGCAACCAAAGCGATGGCACAACTGTTCCCCGACAGCATAATAGAAGCCAGCGGTATGGATGCACCTTCAGGTGTTGCGGCGCAGCCAATGACAGATAAAGACACTCGCCAAGGGGCGATCAATCGGGTGCGCTATTGTCAACAGCAGGACCCGCAAGAGACTAAAGCCGACTACTATTTTGCGATGGAAGGCGGTGTCGATTGTTTCGACTTTGGTCCTGCCACATTCGCTTATATCGCTATTGGCCATAAAGACCAGCTTGCCATTGGCCGCAGTGCGATTTTACCTTTACCAATGCAAGTTTATCGGGCATTAGAAGCGGGGGAAGAACTCGGGGATGTCATGGATAGGTTGTTCAATACAATCAATATTAAGCAAAAAGGCGGTGCCATAGGTTTACTCACAGACGGCCATGCGACCCGTGAAAGTAATTACACCCAGGCGATTATTCTCGCCATGGCGCCATTATTGAATCCTGATATTTACACAGTAGATTGTTAGTAATATGTTGCAAGAGGAATTAAAGCCCGCTAACTTAGTTGTGACATGCAACCAAACCTATTCGACTATGGCTCAAACAGACGCACCATTGGCTCAAGATCCTGCGAAGCCTGTGACTCAAACTAAGCAAACGACTGAGTCAGGCTCATCCGCCCAACTCAGGCATTTGTCTCGCTATCTGGTGAGAAATTTAGGCATGCTCAACGCCGCCTTTGGGGATTTACCCCTTTCGCCCGTGCAAGCCCATGCCCTGTTTGAGATAGGCAAGCAGCCCCTGACCATCAAAGAGCTTGCCTGCAAACTCAGCATAGATAAGTCCAATGCAAGCCGCGCTATCAAGCATTTGATCGATAAACATCTTGCCCAGAGTCAGGTACATCCACGGGACAGTCGCTGCTTAGTTGTGCAACTGACACCTGCGGGTAAGAAGTTACTCGTTAAATTGGATACTCAGCAGAATCAATTATTCCAAGGGATCTTAGCCCAACTGACTCCATTGCAAACTTCACAAATCGAAGAGGCCCTCGTGTTATATAACCAAGCCGTACATAACGCCAAGCAGCAAAGTGGTTGCCACATTCGCCAAGCCACAGCCCAAGATGATGCCGCAATTGCCAAAGTCATCCGCGATGTTTCGGCCGAATACGGCTTAACCGCAGATAAAGGCTATAGCGTAGCGGACCCGACCTTAGATTGCCTAAGCCAGATTTACTCCCAAGCGGGCGCCAACTATTGGATTATTGAATTAGGGGGCCGCATTTTAGGCGGCGCCGGTATTGCGCCTTTAGCTAACAATAATGGCGTCTGCGAACTGCAAAAAATGTACTTCATGCCCGAAATTCGCGGTAAAGGTTTAGCCAAACGTTTAGCGCTGCTGGCACTCGATTTCGCCCGCGAAACGGGTTATCAAAGCTGCTATTTAGAAACCACCGCTGTACTAAATGAAGCCGTAAAACTCTATGAGAAATTAGGCTTTGTACATCTGTCGGCTCCCCTAGGGAACACAGGCCACGACGCCTGCGAAATGCCGATGCTGCTAGATCTTAATCAATAGGATATGAAGCAGAATTCCAATCAAAGTAACAATGCCAAACATGTCATCATGCAACTTGTTTGGCATTATCAATTTGTATCACAAAATGTTATTCAAACAGGATCATTTTAATTATCAGTCTTAGGGCATAGTTTTTCTTAACTTAAATGCATTAATATATGGCAATTTTACCTCACTCAATTTTTAATAAATTGAAAGGTGTTTGATATCATTTTGTTAACGGCATTAAATAGGGAACATTATGCTCAGTTGGATTTTTAGTGATAAGAAACTCACACTTCGGGAAATATGCCTAGATAACACGCTTTCGACCTCGGCTAAAATAAAGAAAATTGATCAATTTCTTGCCGATAGTGGAGATCTCAACTTTATTGATCTCAATGTTTCGCCCTGCAATATATTAGTTCCACTATCTTGCAGTCCTCAGTCCGATTTAGTGCTTATAAAATACTTGCTCAGCAAAGGCGCTAAAATCGAATGTAATGGTTTCAGTGCATTGCATTCGGCTATTGAATATAACAACTCAGAACTCGTTACCCTATACCTAGACTCTAGTGCCAATCTTTACTTTCAAAATCAATATAACAATTGCTGGCTCAACTATCTATTTCATCCTAATCCGCAATATATCTATCAACACCATCAACGTAGAGATATGATCGATCTTCTACTTGCAGCTAACTTAGATATCAATAAACCGGTGAGTTTCTGGACCAATGGTGAATTAAATCACCCACTAGAAATATTATATGATGAACGCAATAAAGATCTGTTCCTGCATATCATTAATAAAGATATCCCATTAGATATTGGCAAATTAAGCCTAATTGAAAACATTATTTCTTCGAGCGAATTTTGGGGAGTAGAAACATTTTCTCCCTTGGTTAAACGCTTCCCTGCATTTAAAAAGTCACGCTATATTATGGCCAACGATAGCAGCTTCTGGGATGATGCCAATTTACTCGAACTATGCGTTTACGCTAAAGCGCAAGACTACACTGAATACCTGTTAGACCATTATCCGCAGCTCAAAGCCGATTCTCACGCCAAAAGTTTGGTCTATGCGGCATTGACCTCAGAATTTGACCTTAGGATTATCGAAAAACTGATTAAGGCCACCGTCGATATCAATCGCATCTATAGGATGACACCGCCTGATGCCGACCATTCACCCTTGCTCAACCAATATATTAATAATGCCCAATTTACCGATCCGAATAAACGGAGTTACATCTACCAAGCCCTTGAACTGTTGCTCAAATATGGCGCTAATCCAAATGCCGAATTTGTGAATACGGGTAAATCCTATGAGATGTTAGTCTGGTCGAATTTACGACTATTGGTTTATCCAATGGTCGAAAAGAAAACCTTTCTGCCCGAGTTTTTCGATCTGTTCCTGCAATATGGTATGGATATCAATAAAAAATTTGGGGCGGTGGATGAACCAACCTTACTCACTATCTGCCAGCGTGGTTCAGGGAAAGAAGATCAAGCAACGCTTATCCAAGTGATGGAATATCTGCTCACCAAGGGGCTAGATTTAAGCCTCACCAATATCTACAACACTAACTATGTGTCTGCGGCGGCTATCTCCTGTCGAACCCAACTACTTGAATGGCTTATTAACCAAGGCGGGGATATTTTTACCCATTGCGGCCACGATAATTCGCCCATTCTACACAAGGCGATTTCGACCTACTGGTGGGATGAAATTACCGGCCCTATGCGGCGTAAAACCGTAGAACTATTACTGCGCCATAGAGCCAAGTTAGAAGAATTCTCAGTAGATGAGCAATTTACGCCATTAATGTGCGCCAGTTACTACGGCGCACAGTCCTGCGTAGAGGCGCTACTCGAACATGGCGCAAACCCCAATGCCATCAATGCCGAAGACACCACCCCCGCCCTTTGCGCTGTGATAGGTGGCAGTTCAATCGAGTTCCCCCGCTTTGAATCAACAGCTGTGCGGATCTTAAGACTATTGCAACAATATGGCACCGACTTAACAACTGAGAACTGCCGCGGCAATAGCCCGCTGGTCGCAGCTATAGAGCAGGAATATAAGGAGATTTTCGAAGCGCTGCTGCAAATAGCCTCCTACAGTGAAACTCAGCTTGAGCGAGCACTCGAAGTCGCGGAGCCAGAAAGCTATTTCAGCCGTCGCCTGCTACAACATATTAATGGCGAAACAATGCAACAGCAGACTCAAGTTCAGGCGCAGACTGAAACTAAACCTATCTCAAATATGCAGACAACCGAGACTGCGGATGATAACGCTCCTACTGGCCAACCAGATATAGCGTCTAAAAAGGCCAAATTAGAGGTAAGTAATGCGGCTTCAGATAAAAACCAAATCCCAACGCTGTTCGATCTCAAAACCAAAGTGCAGAGCTTCTTTAAACTTATCGCAAAGGATCCCGATATCACTGTCGCCCAATTTAAAGGCATAGAAGAACAGCTCGATCTGCTGATTGAAAAACTGAATGATTTTAGCTTTTTCCGCAATCAGGCCACCCAAGCGGAGTTTGAAGAAAGCGTGCAGGAATATATCGATGATACGGTCGATGAGATAAACAAGTTAATCGAGGATGATTATCCCGCCCTAACCGAAGCTTTAGTCGATTCAGTCTGGACGATTTTGCAGTACTTTAAGGTTGATATCGAAATTGAAACCGCACTGAGAAAGCGCTTCTGGTAACGATTAGCACCTACTTTGGGTAGCGGTTAGCACCTTAACTGCCAACGAGAACCAAGAGTAAAGCCCCAATTTTGGGGCTTTACTCTTTCGAGGTTAACGCTAACAAAAAGTGACGCTTTGGATACGGATATAGGCAGACTTAGCGGCCTATCAGCCAGCATAATGGCGAAAGCTAAGGTTTAAATATCAGAGGCTTAAACATCAGAGGCTTTAGCACGCAGTAACTGGCTACGGATGACTTGGCGAATCTGATTATGCAGTTCAAATACTCGGTTACGATCGTTAAGGTTTAGCGATAGGTTTTCCAGCATCACCAGATCCAAATTAAATTCAGGATAATGCAGCGTCATCGACATATAGCCAGAAACATAACCCGTATGACTGTATTCGACTAGGCCATCGTCCTTATTGATCCTCACCCCATAGCCATAGCGCATATTCGGCCATAAAAATTGGATCCCGGTATACGCCGTAGTCATACGTTGATAACTCTCTGTACTCAGCAACTTGCCAGAATGTAATAGATGCTGAAAGGCGGCATAGGTGGGCGCTGAGGTAATCAATCCCCCTGCGGGCAATAAAGTTTCATCAATCACTAAGTCAGCAGGGGCAATTACCTCACTTTCCTGTAAACCTACGGCGAGTGAAGGCACTTTGGCGTGAATCGCCTCAATACTGCCAAGCTCAGCACTCAGGCCATTAAGCTGGTATCGCGTTGCAAACTGCGCTACTTGCTTGGCAAAGGATTGTTGATTTATCTTCTCAAGCACTTGCCCAAGCAGTGAATAACCCAAATTAGAGTATTCAAATTGGCTTCCGGGCTCAAAGCGATTGGCCTTACCCAGTTTATCGACACCCGATGTATGAGTCAGCAGTTGATGCAGCGTAATCCGCGTGTCATAACGACTGGGGTTCAAAACACTCGTATTTGTGGCCGCTTCAGTGGCTTTTAGCCCCCTAGCTTCCACGTCAAGATCGCCAAAAAGGTAATGATTTAGCGTTTGATTTAAATCGAGTTTCCCCGTATCAAGTGCCTGCAACACTAGCGTTGCGGTAATTTGTTTAGAGAGCGATGCCATCACAAAGCGCGAATCTTGACTAATACCTTCACCCTTTTGCAGTTCAAACTGCGGCTTGCCCTGCTCAAGCAGGATAACACTGCCACTAAATGGCTGCGGCGAATCCTTTATTGCGGTTTGGATTAAGGTCTTGATCTCCGCCACCTTCGATACTGAAGATGTGGTTTGGCTTTCAACGGCAATCGAGTTACTGCCTTGCCCGATTTGCTCTTGTTCAGCACCTGTTTCTAATAACAGACCAAAACTATTGGCACTTGGGAATAATAAAAAACCAGTCAACAGGGTACTGATAACACTCAAACGCATGGGTTATCCTTAACATAATTAACAAATAATGCTGCCTGCTAGAAAAAAGCAAGCTTATCACAAGCGCTTTTTATGGATAATACAATTTAATCTTTACAATTGAATTATAAAGGAAATATTCCATATAAAAATGACACAACAAAGTGATACCTAGGGCGACGAAGCTAATCCGAGCAGTATAAACCAAGTGGCAGTCTGCCCCAGTTTGTAGACTGAATATCTCAAGTTGCAGCGAATACACATTCAAAATGGCTATAAAACGACAATAGTAATAATTATCGCACCTAACATATATAAGCCTGCTGAAAGTGATATCGATTTTAGTGGGCTAAACTCCTCAACTTCCAACGTCTGTATATCTTCAATTTTGACTAGTTGCCCTTCTCCCTCGATCTGCTGTTCCGTTGCACTTTCGACTTGAAATTCCATTTGTTCGCCAGATATTGTGGTGACTTTGACCTTTTCACCTATGTAGCTGGATACCGATTGAGAATCCAATTTAACTTCATTGAGTGAAGAGCATGCGCAGAGGGAGAAACAGATAAGTGATACTACTGCTAACTTTTTCAAACAAGCCTCCTAATCCCACAACTATTACATCCATGATAAGTTATACCTGTAGACATAAGCATTTAGGTATATGCTACTCAGCTTACGGAGTTTCGCCCACAAGTTAAATAAACCTAGACTAAATCCACTTAAATTAAATCCTTTGGATGAGGTTAAATAGCGATCAAATGAGCACTGAACTCATCGATGCGGTTAAAGCCAAAGATACGCTTGCTGTTAAGCGCATTATTGCCAATGGCGCGAATCTTGAAGGCGTGGACGATGGCGGGATGACGGCACTCTTGCATGCCTGTGAGTTGCAGTCTTTTGAACTGCTCAAATTATTGGTGGATGCGGGGGCCGATGTAAATCATCCAAACTCGCAGGGGTATCATCCGCTCGATATTGCTTACTGGCATGGTGAGTTTCGCATGGGATGCTATACCGCTGAGAGTGAGCGCATGGTGAGTTATTTAACGCGCCATGGTGGTAAATCCTTTAGCTAGGTGAGGAGCTAAATAGCATCAAAATGCGAAAGCTAAAAACTGCGAAATGATAAAAAGCCCTATAAACAAAAATCGCGTTAGGCTCAGCAGTAGTCACTCTGCCTAACGCGATTTTTTTATTACTCACTTACAACCTAATCACCAAAGTCATCGAGTAGGATATTTTCTGGCTCAACGCCTAGGCTTTCAAGCATCTTAATTACTGAAGAGTTCATGATTGGAGGACCACACATGTAGTACTCGCAGTCTTCTGGTGCCTTATGATTTTTAAGATAATTCTCATAAATCACATTATGAATAAAGCCAGTGTAGCCAGTCCAATTATCCTCAGGCAATGGCTCAGATAACGCCACATGCCAAACGAAGTTGTCATTCTCGGCCGCTAGTGCATCGAAATCCGCTTGGTAAAACACTTCACGGGTCGAACGAGCGCCGTACCAGAAGCTCATTTTACGTGTGGTTTTCTTACTCTTAAGCTGATCGAAAATGTGTGAACGCATAGGTGCCATGCCCGCACCGCCACCGATAAACACCATTTCCGCATCGGTTTCCTTCACAAAGAACTCACCGAATGGCCCTGAAATGGTCACTGTATCGCCCGCTTTCAGGTTGAAGATGTAAGATGACATCTTACCCGCTGGCACATTGGCCGATGGCGGCGTCGCAATCCGCACGTTCAGCATAATGCGGCCCTTTTCATCGGGATAGTTGGCCATAGAGTAAGCGCGCAACACTTCTTCGTTGACGGTAGAGACAATGTCAAACAGGCCGTATTTATCCCAATCACCACGGTATTTTTCAGGAATATCAAAGTCGGCGTATTTCACCACATGGGCTGGCGCTTCGATTTGAATATACCCCCCCGCTTTAAAGCGAACATCTTCACCTTCGGGTAACTCAAGCAATAACTCCTTGATAAAAGTCGCCTTGTTATCATTAGAGATCACTTTGCATTGCCACTTTTTCACCCCAAAGATTTCTTCGTCGAGCTCAAGCTCCATATCGGTTTTCACTGAGACTTGGCAGGCGAGACGACACCCTTCTTTAGCCTCTTTCTTGGTGATATGGCCCATTTCAGTCGGCAGAATGTCACCGCCGCCCGATTTGATTTTCACTCGGCACTGACCGCAGGTTCCGCCGCCACCACAGGCTGACGGAATAAAAATACTCTGACTCGCCAAAGCGCCGAGCAACTTGTCACCCGCCGCAACTTGAATGCTTTTTTCGGCATCTTCGTTGATGCTTATTGTCACTTCACCCGTAGCCACTAATTGCTTTTTGGCGATTAGAATCACTATCACCAATAGACAGACCACTAGCGTGAACATGCCTATGCCAATTGCCATTTCCATCGTATTACCCTTTTCTAGCTCTTTTCTAAAAAGAATCTGGTTTCACTTTCTCAACTCTTGGCTCGCCTACTGTTGCTTTACAGCGAGATCCCAGAGAAAGACATAAAGCCCAGCGCCATCAAGCCTGTTGTGATAAAGGTGATACCAATACCTTGTAAGCCTTCGGGAATCGCGTTGAATTTCATTCTTTCACGCAGCCCCGCCAGCAGCACAATTGCCACCGCCCAGCCAAAACCCGAGCCCATCGCAAACACCACTGACTCACCGAAGTTGTAATCACGGTTCGCCATAAAGATCACCCCAGCAAAAATCGCGCAGTTTACTGTGAGCAAAGGTAAGAAGATCCCAAGGGAGTCATACAGGCTAGGAATGTACTTATCCAAAAACATTTCAAGGATTTGCACTAACGCCGCAATCACACCGATGAAAGTGATCAGCTGCAGGTAACTTAAATCGATACCGGGTAATCCCACCCAAGACAATGCACCAGGTGCGAGCACTTTGACGTAAATCAGCTGGTTTAACGGCACGGCTAAGGTCATGACCACAATCACGGCGACGCCTAAACCAAAGGCGGTTGACACTTTTTTAGACACGGCCAAGAAAGTGCACATGCCCAAGAAGAACGACAGCGCCATGTTGTCGATAAAAGTGGCCTGCAAAAATAGATTTATATAGTGTTCCATATCTGCTCCTTAACCCCGTTTCCGCTGGATCACATTGATAGTCCAGATCAGCACGCCAATCAGGAAGAAGGCGCTCGGTGGTAACTTGAACATTTCGTTTGGCAAGTACCAGCCGCCATTTTCAATGGTGGTAAACACGCTATGACCGAATAAATTGCCCGTTCCTAACAGCTCGCGTACAAAGGCAACACTGATCAAAATCAAGCCATAACCTGTCGCATTACCCAGCGCATCGACGACCGCTAAATGCGGTGGATACTTCATGGCGAAGGCCTCTGCACGGCCCATGATGATACAGTTAGTGATAATTAACCCAACGAATACAGAAAGTTGTTTAGATAACTCGTAGGCCACATCCTGCAGTACCATATCGACGATAATCACCAAAGAGGCGATAACCGTCATCTGGGCGATAATGCGCACACTGGTTGGGATAAAGTTACGGATGGCAGAGATAATCAGGTTGGAAAATACCAACACAAAGGTCACTGCCAGCGTCATCACCACAGCGGTTTGCATTGAGTTACTGACCGCCAGTGCCGAACATACGCCCAGCACTTGCATTGCGACGGGGTTATTGGCAAACACTGGCCCCGTTAACATGTCACGCATGGATAAAGTGTTGCTCATTTTGCCTCTCCCAACTCACCTTGCAATTCACCCTGCGCTGCCGACGCTTTCAGCTGGTTGAAGAAGGTTTGAAAACCTTCAACGCCAAACCAAAACTCCATTGCGCGCTGCACGCCGCGGCCCGTCATGGTCGCGCCACTCACCGCATCCACACCGTGAAGATCGCCTTCTTTAACGCCACCCTTTACAAGACGTATCGCAAATTTGCCTTTTTCATCAAATAATTGCTTACCCTTCCACAGCGATAACCAATGGGGATCGGTCACAAAGTCGCCGATACCAGGGGTTTCACCATGTTCGTACACGACTAGCCCTTTAATGGTGTTGAAATCGGGTTCAACCGCCACATAACCGTAGATCATCGACCACAGACCTTTGCCATAGAAAGGCACAACCACGCTGTCTAACTTGCCGTTGGCATCGAGCACTTTAAACACGCGGGCATCGTTCGCACGGGTTTTAATCTTGGCGATATCTTTTTTCGGTGCACTTGAAGTCTCAGGATTAATTGCCGCCATACGCTCATCGAAATCGAGGACGTTAGCGTCTGAGTCCACCTTACCTGTGTCTAGGTTGATCAATAACGGCTTAACAGATTTAGCAAAAATCTCTCTAAACTCATTGCCCTGACCTAAGTTCACATCGGCGGCCATCAACACATAGCGCTGCACTTCGTCACGTTTTTTGGCGACTTTACGTTCTTTCAATATGCCTGCTGTGCCTGTGATCATAAAAGAGCACAGGAGGCAGAGCGTGATGGTGAAGATCATGGTCCCCACCACAGTATCTTTCTTAAATACCATGACGTTTTAATCTCCGTTTGATGTTGGCGCGGGCCACCAGATAATCGAACAGCGGCGCCCAAAGGTTGGCGAACAGAATGGCTAACATCACGCCCTCAGGCATTTTGGGGTTAGCGACACGGATAAGCACTGTCATAAAACCAATCAAGGCACCGTAGGCAAACTTGCCTTGACGAGTGTACGAAGTGGTCACAGGATCGGTGGCCATAAACATCATTGCTAGCGCAAAACCGCCAGTGACAAGATGCCAAGTCCACGGCATTGCCATCATTTGATTGCTGCTAGAACCGATGTAATTACACAGCGTTGCTGTCGCTATCATGCCCAGCAACACACCGAGCACAATGCGCCAATCCGCTAAGCGGCTGATCAGCAATAATGAACCGCCGATCAAAATCGCTAAGGTGCTGGTTTCGCCAATCGCGCCCACGGTAAAGCCAAAAAAGTTGTTCCACCAGTTAGGATCGCTAAAGGCGCTAAACCAAGAGTAATCGGCAAAACTCAACTTGCCCGCTGCAGTTTGTGCCAGCGCTGTTGCACCAGAGAAACCATCAACGGCAACGAGCTGTTTAATGGTTGAAACTTCAGATGGATAGGCGAAGTAGATAAAAGCCAAGCCTGCCAGCGCAGGGTTAAGGAAGTTATATCCCATGCCGCCAAACAGCTCTTTAGCCACGACCACACCAAAGGAAATCCCCATGGCCACCAGCCACAACGGTGTTGATACTGGCAAGATTAAGGTAAACAGCAGGGCCGTCACGAAGAAGCCTTCGTGCAACTCTTGACCACGAACCCGCGCAAACACCACTTCCCAAAACAAACTGGTGAGCAGTGCTGTCAGGTAAATCGGCAGATAAAAACTAAGACCATAGAGGAATAAACCTAATATCCCAGTGTCTTGGCTAAGGCTGCCAAACAGGGTATTAAAGATTTCTAACTTCCAAATATCTGGCGTCGATAATCCGCCCGCGAGCGCAAGCTGTGCCTGTAGGCCAATGTTATATAGACCGAATAAAATGGCGGGCAGTAAACACAAACCGACTAGCGTCATGGTACGTTTCACGTCAATCGCGTCACGCACATGCACTTGGCCCTTAGTGCTACGACCATTGGCAATGACGAGTGAGCGCAAAAAGCCCTTCATCGACTTACCCGTTGCGTAGTACTCTTGTTGTAAATCAGAGGCGTCCTGTAAATCAGGTTTTTTCACTTGTTTGGTCATTAACCTTCCCTCTCAATAACATCTAGACAGGCACGTAATTCTTTACCAAAGTCATATTTGCCGGGACATACGAAGGTACACAGCGCCAGATCTTCTTCATCTAACTCCAATGCACCTAAGGCCTGCGCCTCGTCGGTATCACGCACCACTAAGTCTCGAACAAGCAAGGTGGGTAAAATATCCAGTGGCATCACGCGATCTAACTGACCAAAAGCCATCATGGCGCGAGCTGAACCGCCCTGATGAGTCGTAAACTCGAACAATTTAGTCGCACCAAACAGACGTGATGTTACAGCACGAGTGATGGAGAATTTGTCAGAACCTCCGCGCACCCAAGGGAGAACATGGTGCTGCGAATCTTCGCTCAACACTGACACTTGGTTGTGGAATCGGCCTAAAAAGTCATGTACGCCCGCCGCGGTATGGCCAGATAACACAGATCCCGATACCACGCGGTTATGGCCAGGTTTGATTTCATCACTCACTAAGGCACTTAGCTCAGCGCCCAATTGAGTGCGCAGTAAACGCGGGTTCAGCACGCTCGGGCCACCTAAGGCGACGATGCGGTCGGTATACAACTCACCGGTTTGGAATAACTTGCCGTAGGCAATCACATCTTGATAACCGATATGCCATACCTGACGCTCTAAACTCACTGGCAAGGTAAAGTGAATATGAGTGCCCACTAAACCCGCAGGATGAACACCATCAAAGCGGCGCACCTCAAGTTGTGGTAATGCTTCTTTAACAATCGCTTCGCCCTTATCCTGGCACAGGTAAACCTTGCCTTCGGTTAAACGGCTCAACACCAGCAAGCCAGCTTTAAAAGCCTCGGTTTGCTCGGCGATAATCAAACGGGGATCAGCGGCCAGTGGATTAGTATCGATAGCGGTAACGAAAATACCTGCTGGCGTGCTATCGAGCGCAGGCACGCGCGAGAAAGGCCTAGTACGCAGTGCAGTCCATAGACCGCTTTTCACTAATTGCGCCTGAACGGTTGACCTTGCTAAAGCGGCGATGTCTTGATGGATATCGAAGGAAATCTGCCCATCGCGGTTTTCACCGTCATCACAACGAATGACGACTGATTGTAGAATTCGACGCTCGCCGCGGTTAATTGCTACGACTTGGCCACTAGCAGGTGCAGTGAACAACACACCAGGCGTTTTTTTGTCTTCAAATAGGGCTTGGCCCTTTTGAACAAAATCACCCTCTTCGACCAACATCGTCGGCTTAAGCCCAACGAACTCTTCTCCCAGAACAGCCACTTGGGATGGCTTAGCACCGAGTTCAATGACCTGTCGCGGCTCACCAATAATCGGCAAGTCGAGGCCTTTTTTGATCGTTACAATTTGGTTTGAAAAATCTGCCATCACAAATATCAACCATGAAAAATTTTTAGATAAATTTAGGGTAGAGATTTGTTAACGCGGATTCCGATATTGGCGTCACATTCCGCTGCAAATTCGTAAGTTAGATACGTAAATTTACGCAATTTTGTGACACAGATTCACATCCTTACTTACTGTAATCTGCAAATGTAGTTTTATAACAATTTATTCATAAATACGTCATTACTGATTTAGTAGTACCTAAGGTTTACAAAAATAAGCAAAAATCTCCATTTCAGTGCAGTAAAGCGCTAAAACCGTTAAAAGAGCAACTCAGCGAACAAACTTCAACCAATGGCATGCCTCAAAATGGGGCAGGATGGCTAAACTTGCTGGCTATTTTTAGCGCACTAACATTTCAACCTATGGTTTAACCTTTGCTTTACAGCAAAAGCTTGGTAGCCTCAAACTAAGAGAGTTTCCGTAGGAGAAATAGATGGAATACAGACGCATACCGCATTCTAATCTTGAGGTCAGTAAAATTTGTTTGGGCACTATGACTTGGGGCGAACAAAATACCCAAGCCGAAGCGTTTGCACAGCTGGACTACGCCATAGGCAATGGCATCAACTTTATCGATACGGCGGAAATGTATCCCGTACCACCTAAGCCGGAAACACAAGGGGAAACCGAGCGTATTCTGGGGCAATATATCAAGGCACACGGCAACCGTGATGACCTAGTGATCGCCACTAAAATTGCCGCACCGGGGGGTAAAAGTGATTACATTCGCAAAAATATGGCGCTGGACTGGAACAACATCCACCAAGCGGTCGATGCATCTTTAGCACGCCTCCAAATAGACACTATCGACCTTTATCAAATCCATTGGCCTGACCGTAATACCAATTTCTTTGGTGAACTGCTTTACGATCAACAAGAGCATGAACATCAAACACCGATACTTGAAACCCTAGAAGCCCTCGCCGAAGTGATCCGCCAAGGTAAAGTGCGCTATATCGGGGTGTCGAACGAAACGCCTTGGGGCTTGATGAAGTACCTGCAACTGGCCGAAAAACATGGCTTGCCGCGTATTGTGAGTGTGCAAAATCCCTATAACTTGCTTAATCGCAGTTTCGAAGTCGGCATGAGCGAAATCAGTCACCGCGAAAACTTGCCATTACTGGCCTATTCGCCACTGGCCTTTGGCGCCTTGACGGGAAAATATTGCAACGACCAATGGCCTGAAGGCGCGCGCCTGACCTTGTTTAAGCGTTTCGCCCGCTATACAGGTTCGCAAATGGCTCTGGAGGCGACAAAAGCCTATGTCGATTTGGCCCGCGAGTTCAAACTCACGCCCGCACAAATGGCGTTAGCTTTTGTTAACTCACGTCAGTTTGTCGGCTCCAATATCATAGGCGCCACCGACTTATATCAACTGAAAGAAAACATCGACAGTTTAAAAGTCACCTTATCACCAGAGCTATTAGTGCGATTAAACCAACTGTCCGATCAATTTAGATTACCTTGTCCTTAGCCCCTAGGCTTAGTCGGCGAGTTGTTTGAATGACTGACCAATAGCATCGGGTCAAATCCCCCTGATGCTATTGATTTCAAATAGCTTTAGAGGCATAACTTTTTACCTTTATATCACCTCATCAATGCGCTCTCTCCTCCATTCAATCAAAAGCTACCTATTACCTAGTCTTCTTTATCTTATCCCTCCGGCTTAGCAAAAGGTCATCGTCTTCAGCTCCACGAGCTCACCAGCGCCAGGCTATGCGAGAAGGCTGCAATACATGGTCTAGGTTACATTCGGATACAGAGTCCTGTTAAGAACTGAAATATAGTGGCGCCACAGTCACTAGACAGATGTCTTAAGGATCAAAAAATGAAAAAACTTTGCTTTGTTATCACAAGTGTTTTGATGTCGAGCCACGCGCTTGCTGAAAGCAATACCTACATTCGTAACGGTAATATCTATAGTCATCAAGATCAGTTCTTTGCTGGCGCAGGTGTTGCTACTGGCAGTCAGTTTTATAAGGGTCAAGATCACCAAACAGGTATCTATCTCAATGGCGGCTACCACGGTGAGGACTTCAACGCCGATCTGTCCGGTATCAACTACCGCTTTTTAGGCACCAACGACAGTGCCGTTAACTTCAGCATTTTTGTGGTTGCCAATCCCGGCTTTGATGCCAATGACGCCGATATTTTAACGGGCATGAAGGATCGCAAATTCAGTGGCGATCTGGGTTTAAACGCCGACATTCATTTAGGCACAGGCACGTTATCAACCAAATTCCAACACGATGTAACAAATGTTTATGATGGTTTTCAAGCTGATATAACCTACTACCATCCAATAAATCTGGGCTTTGGGGATCTGGTGCCTTATGCGGGTGTGCACTATTTCAGTAAAGACTTCGCAAACTACTACACAGGTGTGACGTCATCTGAAGCCACGGCGCAGCGCCCTGCTTATCAAGCCGACGGCACCTTCGCATATAAGCTAGGTTACGCTTTGGTTATTCCAGTCACTAAGCATTTAGACATTACTCAAGCCACTGGTTACTCGCACATAGCTGCCAACATGGCTGACTCTCCGCTAATCGACAGTAGCAACCAGTGGGTTACTACCCTTGGCGTGAGCTATAGCTTCTAACTAACCTGACGAGACAAGACCATGACACCGATCAAAAAAACGTTTTTATGTGCTGGATTAGCTCTGATGCTTTCAGCTTGCGCCACTTCATACGATACCGAAAAGCAATTTTGGTCTTTCGGTAAAGGCTTTGAAACCGCACAGATTGCACCCGATAGCTGGCAGATAAGCTTTGTTGGCAATACCAACACTGACCGCGCATTGGCCCGAAAGTACGTCATGCGTAAATCGGCTGAGTTATGCAAACAGGCTGGTTATAGCTACTTCACTTTCACTCGCGAACAAACCGATCGTGATGCAGTGGGCCAATTGGGGGTAGGAAAGAACAGCAGTAACGACATTTTGTGGGGGAGTTCGACGATGAATCAAGAAACTTCTGTCATGGTCGAAGTCACAGGTTTACACAGCAAACCAGAAAATACGAACTCACGTATCTACGACACGGATTACATACTTAACAATGTCGATGTGAAAGGTTAATTGCGAATCAAACGAGCACCAGCCTAGCTCCTAGGCTGGTGCTGTTTTATCGCTACATCATGACATTGCTCGCTTTGCCTGATGGTTATTCAGCGTTACGCAGCCGATGAAAACAACTCTGCCCCCAGCGTTAAAATCCAGTCTTAAACTCTTGCTATAAACTCCGCTTTAAAATTCAGCCTTAAATTCCGGTCTAAATCTCCAGTCCGAAACTTCAGCGTTAAACTCAGCGTTTAATTTCAGCCTTGAATTTTAGTGACATGCGAGCGCCACCGAGCTCAGGAGAGCGTCCAATACGTAATGGGGAATTCATCCAACAGCCAATTCTGTCGACAATCGCCAATCCCATGCCATGACCGGAATTTCCACGACTGTGCTGACCTCGTACAAAAGGCTTAATCACCTGCGCAGACTCCAGTTCGTCTATGCCTGGACCGTCATCGTCAACGTGTAACCAGGTCGCGCCCTCCTCGACTGCCAACGTCAGCCGAATCTTTGCCTTACCAAAACGCAGCGCATTATTAAGCAAATTATTCACCTGCATTGATAAGTACTTAGGGTCTGTCTTGATATTGAGCGCTGTGGGATAGGGAACCAGTTCAACTGAAAAATCGGGGTACACTTGGCCTTGATACTTTTCCAGCAACCAAGTATTAAGCTCAATAGGTTGCCAATCAGGTTGGATATTCGCCTCATCGAGGCGGGCATAGCTGAGCAGTGTCATGACCAAGTCTTCCATCGTGTCTAGATCGCGGTTCAAGCGCTGGAAATACTTCACTCTGAGCTGTTCGCTTTGGGTTTCTTCCAGCGCCTCAATGCCAAATCTTAGCCGTGCGATCGGGGTTTTTAAATCGTGAGAAACAGCTCGACTGAGCAGTTTATTGTCATCGATCAATTGCTGAATACGATCCGCCATACGGTTGAATTCGCTTTCAATAGTACCTATGTACGACGTTTTTCTAACAGGAATTCGCTGCTGCAACTCCCCCATACCAAACGCTTGAGTCGCCTTACTGAGATTAACCAGTTGACGGATCAAGGGCGACACCCACACCAACAAAATCAGCACCACGCCGCCATAAAAAAGCATGGTATACAGCTTATTCAAGTCAAAGCTGACATCGGTGGGCGTGACGATATCGGTGTTAATGTTCAATACCTGCCCCGTTTTTGGCAGTAAATAATGCAAGGAGATGCCGTCATCGGACTCCAGCAGGAGTGATTCCCCAGCATAAAACGCGGTTTTTAGATCTGAGGGTAAAACGAAATCGGCTTCACTCGCTAAAGACAATTGCTCTGAATTTAGCTGGTTCCAGTTTGCGATAAAACTGTGATTGTTAACGCTATCGTTATCGAGCGTTTGCGCCAGTGTGCCGCCCAGCAGTTTTAATGCCGCAAGATGAGTGGCTGGGGTTTGCGTGTCATTATCAGGATCTAGCAGACTGGCAAACTCGCTTATCGACCAGCCTAAGCTGGCAATGGCCACCAGCACTACCAGCACCAGAGAAGTCATCAACTTCTTCATAAAGCTTGCTCACCTTCGTCGCGGCAAAAAAGGTATCCCTTGCCACGGATGGTTTTCACTTTATAGGGCTGACTCAACGCTTCCTGCAATTTTTTGCGTAAACGCGATATGCGAATATCAACCGAGCGATCTAGGCCGTCGTATTCAATGCCCCGCAGCTGAGCCACCAGTTCATTACGACTCACTATCGTGCCCGCCTTCAATGCTAGCAGCCACAACACATCGAACTCATTAGCATTCAAATCCAACGGCTGTTTATCGATAGTGACCGATTTTGCCGTCGCATTGAGTACCAGAGAATCAAACACTAACTGTTGTTTTTGCTCCTCATCACCCACGCGGCGTAACAGGGCCTTTATCCGCGCTAACAACACCTGTGGCCGGATCGGCTTTGTCAGGTAATCATCTGCCCCGACATCTAATCCGCGGATCTCATCCCCATCCTCAACACAAGCCGTCATAAATAGAATGGGCCCAGCATAAAATGCCCTCGCTTCCTTACAGACATCGAAACCATTCTTAACGGGTAACATCACGTCGAGTAACACTAAGTCAGGTATCTCTTCGGCTATCATCTCTAAGGCAAAATCGCCTTGGCTGGCAACCGTGACTTCGTAACCGTGATCCAGTAAATAGTCACTGATCCACTCTGCCAGCGAGATATCGTCTTCGACCACCAAGATGTGCTTTTCAACTGACATATTAGAATAACCTCCAACCTGACTGACTCTGTTTAGGGGCCTTATAAACCCAAGTCACCACCACTTTGACCTGCGCCAGTGGTTGCACGTCATCATTACGGATCAAACTAAAAGTCGCCGTTTTATCGCCTTCAAAACTATATTGGTATTCTTGCATGGCTTTGCCGCTCCAGCAGATTAGCTGGTGCTGGCGGTCAGTCAGTATGAGGCAGTACTCGCCGCTCGTCGGTGTTTGCCATCGAAACAACACATCTTGATAGCAAGTTTGCCCTTTATGGAGCGCAATGCAGCGCTCTGGGGTCGCAGTAAAAATCACCGAATCGTCCTGACCCCAAGCAAAAAAAGGCGCGTTCAGTAACACTAGCCATAAATAAAATCGCTTCATGCCCACGCTCCTAAAACACATAGCTGATAGAGGCATTAAAAAACGATGCATATCCGGCTTGATTGAAAGGGCTGTCGGTCACTTCTTGGGATAACACATTGAAGCGATACATGGCCCTAAATACAAAACTCTCGCTCAGCGGATAGGCAACACCGAGCTCCATGCCATAGCTAAAAGAACTGCTCGGGTGATATTCGGGAAAGCGTTCGGTCGCTTCTTCTTTACTGACACCAAAAAGATAGCGATTCAAGGTGGCTGATGAATAGCCTACGCTTCCCAAAACGTGAAAGTTCCAATTACGTACCTGCCAAGACTTACCCAATCTGGCAGAACTCTGAATACCTTGATCATCATAATAATCAGACACTAATCTGTACTGGAAAACGTAGTTATCGCCCCAATAACGCGTCGCACGAAAACCTGCGCCAATATAGAGCGAATCTTCCGATAGCAGATAAGCATTGCGGCCAGCTTCATCGAGTGTGCTGGGATCCACATCTGGGCGAGACCATGAACCTTGTAAGTTCGCCAGTAACAGATCAAAGGACCAATCCTCTGAACTCCAAAGATTAACCCCAAGATTAACCCCATCCTGAGATTGGTGGATCATCTCAACAAACATGCCTTTGTATTGATACATGCCACTGACCAACAGCGACAATTGCGCAGCGCCAGAATCGGTTTGCCGAACATCAATTTGATTGATCCCGTAAACACTCATACCCAGTTCAAAATCACCGCCATCGGCTAGGCGATTTGAACCTCCGTTGACACTGCTGGCAATATCCGACGCGGCAGCGGTACCGGAAAGCATGCTGAGCGTTAACACAAAAAAACAAAGAATACGCATGCCCATTTAATCCACATTTCTAGTCGTTATTTAGCGCTACATATTACAACAGTTTGTTAGTCTTTTTATCCGCCACTGCACAAGCCATTGCATTTTTGCGACGAAAATATCGTCAGATAGCAAGAACAGTCAGCAAAGCGCAAGGAAGTGAATTTAAGCGAGGGGGAAACTTCGCGCCTAATACGCTTATCCGCTGAATCGATTGAGGATGTAACTAAGGTCTTAAAACCTTCATCTTCGTCAATCCACATAAATTGAAATGATTAAAATCAATAATAAAAACAATTTAATAGATTAAATTATCCCATCATCGAAACCGATTAAACATTCTTTATTAACAAAGGTTAACTAGACCCAAGACTGACAATTCAAGTAGGGTCGGGTCACAAATTAGGATCAACTGTATCTCGCGCTCGACGACTGGTGCGACGCTAAGATAACTCTGACCCATAGAAGAATAATGACTCACTCAAGTTCCCCAACTCACAGAAAGTGGCTTTGGCTACTGCTCGGCGTGTGGCTGATTGTCATCCAATCGGTTGCGCTGTCGCATTCTGTTGAACACAGTTTGGAACATGAGCATGCCCACTGTTTCCTGTGCGATTTTGGTCATGAGCAAAATGCAGGTCCATCGTCTGTGCTTATGCCGCCGATGGGATTGCAGCAAGCTGAAAGCATCCCGCAGAAACCTTATCAACAACCGAGTTTACCTTGGTTACGCCACTTCAACGTGCGTGCACCGCCCTTACTGTCTTAAGCAAATTCAATCATTTAAAAAATCTATTTTTTGCTTATCTAAAGGAAAGGCACAATGAAACTTGCACTATCTTCAATAGCGCTAGCAGTGGCTGGCGTGTGTTCACCGGTTATGGCCGCTCAATTACAAGGTCAAGTGACCGATCTGCAAGGCGCACCTATCGCTGGCGCCCTTGTCAGTATCGACGGTGGGACGAGCACAACCACAAATCCTCAGGGCCAGTATCAATTAACTGTGGCCGACAATAGTCATATCCATCTCCACATTAGCAATGCCGATTTTAAGCATGTTGACAGGGATTTGCAGATAACCACTGGCGCGGTAACGCAGGATATTTCACTGACCAAAACGGCGATGGAGAACATTGTCGTGACCGCATCGCCGCTCGCCCGCTCTGCGCTCGAAAGCACTACGCCAATTAGTGTACTGACCGAAGATCAACTCAAGCTCAATATCGAACCGACGCTGGGTGACACCTTAGAAAAACTGCCCGGCGTTCAAGCCTCCCACTTTGGCGCGGGGGCGAGTCGCCCCATCATTCGCGGCATGGGCGGTCCTCGAGTACAAGTGCTTGAAAATGGCCTGTCTGTTGGTGATGCATCGACGGTATCGGCCGATCACGCGGTAACAGCAGAAGCCGCCTCGGCGCAGCAAATTGAGATCCTGCGCGGCCCAGGCACATTGCTTTACGGGAACGGCGCCATTGGCGGTGTGGTCAATGTGGTGGATAAACGCTACCACGAGAGCCCAGTCGATGAGCTGTCGGGGCAATTTGGCACTCGCTACGACACAGCCAGTAATGGCCGCACCTTTAACGGTGATATCGATGGCGGCAATGGTCAGTTCAATTGGCATGTAGATGGCACACATCGCATTACCGACGATGTCGATATTCCGGGAAATGCCATTGCCAATCTGCCCGAAACCCATGGAAAACTGGCGAACAGTAACCAAAAACTCGACGACTATGCCGCGGGTGTTGGTTATACCGGTGACACGGGATTTGTCAGCGTATCCGGCGCGCGCACTGAATCGAATTACGGTATTCCCGGCCGCGGCGAAGCCGATGCGCCCGATATCACCATAGATTTAAAGAAAACCGCATGGCAGCTGCACAGTGGTTTGTTAGATCCATTTGCTGGCTTCAGTAAACTGCGTTTTGATGCGGGCTATACCGATTATCAGCATGCTGAGGAAGAAGATGGGGTTGCCGGCACGACTTTCTTTAACAAGCAAAGTGAAGCGCGCTTAAGCCTTAACAATCGTCCTTGGGGTGAGTGGCAAGGCACTATGGGGCTGCATGCTGTGCACCGTGACTTTGCCGTTGAAGGTGAAGAAGCGCTAACGCCAGACAGCAAAACCGATACCTTAGCCGCCTTTATCGTGCAAGAACGTAAGGTCGGAGATTTTCGCTTCGAACTTGGCGGCCGCTTAGAGCATTACCGCTTAGCACCAGACAGCATGACGTTAGACACACTAAATGGCGAACAAAACTACCAAGCCGAAGACTTAGTCGATAATGATTTAACTGTATCGGCGGGCATGGTGTGGGACTTCGATCCCGCCTATAACTTAGGACTGTCGCTCACCCGCGCCCAACGCTCGGCCACCGCCGAAGAGCTTTACAGCTATGGTCCCCACGATGCCACCCAAAGCTTTGAGCTTGGTTCGCAGTTCAGCGTTGAAAATGGTCAAATCATCACTAACAGTGGCAATAACGATAAAGAGGTCGCCAACAATATCGACTTAACCCTGCGCAAATTAGAGGGTGCGTGGACAGGCTCATTGAGCATGGCCTACAACCGAGTCAATAATTTCTATTACGAGAAAAATACGGGCTTAATCGCCTCTGATATAGTCAACGGCGATGCTGAAGGTGATTTACCGGTTTACCAATACACCCAAGGCGATGCAGAGCTTTATTCCCTCGAGGCCCAAGCCAGTATCCCGTTCAACGATACTTGGTCATTGGATATGTTCAGCGATTACACCCGCGGCAAGTTGATCGATGGTGGTAACTTGCCACTTATTTCGCCCATGCGTATCGGTTCGACCTTAAACTTTGACCAACAACAATGGCACGCTGAAGTCGGCACAATTGGCTATGCTAAACAAACGGATACCGCCGAAAATGAAACCGAAACAGCAGGCTATGCGCTAGTGAATGCCGCCGTCACCTACCGTTTATATACTTCTGCGGGTGACATGCTGTTCTATGTCAAAGGCACGAATCTACTCGACCAAGACGCGCGGCCACACACCTCGTTACTTAAAGATTACGCTCCACTGATGGGACGCAACTTTATGTTAGGTGTCACCTATAACTTCTAAAAACAGGAGTTGTAAAAGACAATAAGTTAAGCCCAAAGCGAAGTCCTAGACTTCGCTTTTATTTTTCAATTAAACAGCGCGTACCTTAAACTGCTGCATGGTTTCCCTTAATGAATTGGCCTGCTGAGACAATGACTCACTGGCTTTTGCCGTTTCATTGGCGCTGCCAAGTACCAATTCCCCTGAATCTCGAATCGCATTAATCCGCTCGCTAATATCCTCGGCGGTGACGGCTTGCTGCTCGCTTGCGGTCGCGACTTGAGAATTGGCCTGAGTCAATTCAGTTAAGGCATCTAAAATCTCAAATAGGTGCTGCTTGGCTTGATTAACGAGCAGTGACGACTCACTGATTTGCTTATCGTTATTGGCAAAGGTTTCGACTGAGGACTTAGCATCTTTCACGAGTGTTTGAATAAGATCGCTGATCTCCTGCGTGGCGGTTTGGCTACGAGTTGCCAGCGCCCGCACTTCTTCGGCGACCACAGCAAACCCACGTCCTTGATCTCCCGCCCGCGCCGCTTCAATCGATGCATTCAAGGCCAACAAGTTCGTCTGCCCCGCTATCGCATCGACCACAGAAACAAAGTTGAGGATTTTTCCGGTACTCGCTTGAACCTGTTGAATAAGTTGATTCGAATACTGGGCGCTGGCGACTAACTGTTTGGAAATTGTTTCGCTCGCATCGACAACCTCGCAACTTTCTTTCACCTTATGCTCGGCTTGTCCCGCTGAGTAAGAAGCGGTTTCGGCACTGCTCGCCACTTCAGTGATCGTTGCCGCCATTTGGGTCATAGAGGCGGCGACTTGGTCGGTATTATCTTGCTGCCTCAACATGGCCTCACGGTTGTTCTCGGCCACCGCATTAAGCTCAGTCACCATAGAGGCAATTTCTTCACTTCGAGCAATCACTTGGCCGACGGTTTTACTTAAGGTCCACGCCATTTGATTCATACTGACGGTGAGTTCGCCCAGTTCATCCTTAGAATCGACGCGCAGCTCTTGGTTAAAGTTACCCTGTTCCATCTTAGCGGCAGAATTACGTAACCGATTGATAGATTTGACCATGTATTGACTGCAAGCGATGCCAATCAATAAGCCTATGACTAAAGACACGATAGAAATAATCGTTAAGCCATAAATAGCCCTAAGCTCTTCGTCCTCAGTCACAGAAACCGCGGTTTGAGTCATTTGCTCTAACCGCTCAACGAACTGACTTAGCTCAGTATTAAATTCATTTTGCGTGACCTCTAAGGATTCAACCCGCTTAGCTAAGGCGGCTGGTTCTTCTTTTTGCTGGATTCCAGTGATGACAGTGGCAAGTAAAGCTTCATAGTCACCAAAACGTTGAATAATCGTGCCAATATCTTGATTTAACTGCTGCGTTTTTTCATGTAATAGCGGATTTTTAGCCTCTTTTAATGCCGCATTGAGCATAGACTGAGTCGAGAGTAACTCCTTATTAATGTCTTCTTTATGCTGAATAACATCCGCAATAAAAGCCGCTAAAATGGGCTGACTCGATGCGGCTTCAATGTCCGCCGCCCGAAACGCTTTTTCTAAAATGACTGAGCTTTCGAGCTGCTTAATGGTGACGTCGGTTGATAATCTCACTAGTGGAATATTTTCCTTTGCAATGCCTTGGATTTCCTCAGAAACTCGCTGCATCTTCAACAAACTAAAACCAGACAAAATCAGGATCAGCACTAACATCACCCCAACGAGGGCGATCATCTTATGTTTAATCCGTAAATCTTTTAAAAACTGCACCATAAAACGGGTCTCCAACAAACACAGATATCAAAGGACGTCCCATTGAGAATAGTCACAGTTTTCACTTTAGGTGGTTGAATTGAGCCTAAAGTATTAGCTGAATTTAAAAGAAAAACTGAAACATTAGAAAAATCGCATCATAGCTAAGCTCGATGATACGTTAGAAAGTCAAAACCCGTTTAAGGCGCACGAAATACCAGAGGGCATAAGTTTGAACAAACCTTGGTGAAATTAGACACTCAATACCGCCTTCCGATGTCAACGCCTCAACAAACCGCTAAAACTTGCATTAACATGGCAGATCACAGAAGATCCCTTGGCCTTTTTCATTGCCTTTAGCCTCATCTATGACTCAACCTGCATCGCCTACGCCAAATACTGTGACTCACACAGCGACGAATACTGTTGCCTCACATCCTTCGGCAAGTGCCGCGCCTGATGCCACTGCGGTTATTTGTTCATCGGACTCAGAGCAGCGCAATGCTAAAATTAGGTCGCAATTCCCAGCGTTAAATCAACTGCTTGATGGCTATCCCTTGTGTTATCTCGACACCGCAGCCACCAGCCAGAAACCGCAAATGGTGTTAGATGCCATGGCGCAGTTTTACGCTAACGACAATGCCAATGTGCACCGCGCGGCGCACCAGTTATCGGCGCGCTCGACCTTAAGTTATGAAAAAGTGCGCGATCAACTGCAGCAATTTTTAAAGGCCGAACGCCGCGAAGAAATCATCTTTACCCACGGCACCACAGAATCAATCAACTTAGTCGCCTTTGGACTCACTGCACACGTAAGCGCAGGTGATCTGATATTAATCGACGCCGCCGCCCACCACGCCAATATCGTACCTTGGCAGGAGCTGGCAAAACGCACGGGCGCTGTGATTAAGCCAATCCCTCTCGATCAAGCTTGCCGCTTAGATGTCAGCGCCTATAAAACCTTGCTCGAGTTAAAGCCAAAAATCGTCGCGCTTTGCCATGTTTCCAACGCCCTAGGCACAGTCAATCCCGTGGCTCAGTTAGTTCAGTTAGCAAAAGCCCAAGGTGCAATAACCTTAGTTGATGGTGCGCAAGCAGTGGCGCATTTAACGCTGGATGTGGCTGAAATCGATTGTGATTTTTACGTTTTTTCGGGGCATAAAATGTATGGTCCGACTGGCGTTGGCGTGCTTTACGGCCGTTTCGACGCTTTAGATAATCTCGCGCCACTATTAACTGGTGGCGAGATGATTAAACGCGTGAGTTTTGAAGCGACAGAATTTGGCAGCCTACCGAATCGCTTAGAAGCGGGCACGCCGCCAATTGCCGAAGTCATAGGTTTGGGCGCGGCCATTACATTTTTACAAACCGAGCTCACACCGCAGGTTCAAGCTTATGAAGCTGAATTAGTTAACTATTTACAAAGCCAATTGCGCGCGCTCGGTGAAGTGCATTTATACGGCGCTTTTGATGACAATATTGGCGTCGTCGCCTTTAATCTTGCCGATGAACATCATCAAGATGTGGGCATTTTGCTGGACCAACAAGGGATTGCCGTGCGTTGCGGCCATCACTGCGCCATGCCATTAATGCAGAGTCTGAATCTTAAGGGCTGTTGCCGCGCCTCTATCGGTATCTACACCAATAAAGACGATATCGACCGCTTTATTGCCGCGTTGGCCTCGGTAAAAGACTTGCTGCTGTGATCCAGTATTTAACGACTGAACCACGCGACTCATGCGCTCAAGATAAGTTACGCTCAATAAGTGAGACAGGATTTAGCCCTATGACAGATTCGACTATGCCTATGCCAAGCGAGACCGATTTTCACTATTCAGTGCAAGATGCCGAGACCTTGCTAGCGCGTTTTACCCAGGCACCTAACTGGCAGGAAAGATATCGCCAAATTATGTTGCTAGGCAAAGACTTACCGAGTTTAACCCCAGAACTTCGCGTCGAAGCCGCTCAGGTAAAAGGCTGTGAAAGTGATGCGTGGATTTATCACTTCGAACAGGCTGGTAAACACTATTATTTAGCCGACAGCGATGCCCGCATCGTCAAGGGATTGATTGGCTTATTACTTGGCGCCTGCCATGGCAAAAGTCGCGCTGAGATCCAAGCATTTGATCCTACAGCTTACTTCAAACAATTGGGACTAGAAGGTCAGCTCAGCCCATCACGCACCAACGGCCTTAACTCTCTCGCCAAAGCCATGCTTGAAGCCACTCGATGATCATAACCTTAGGGTTTCATTTTCTGGCAAAAGTACTGGCACAAACGATAATGAACACAGCTCTGCAACAATAAATCATCATCACTCCAGCCTAGGGGAAAAGGCCAAAAAAGGGATTTAATCAAAGACTTCTACGCCCTAAAAAGGTATAAAGAAGTTACATTTGCGTTATTGATAGGAATCGAGCATGCCCATCAAGGCAGTCAATCACTACCGTCGTACACTCCTTAAAGGTCTTGGCGCAGCAACCCTGTTAAGCCCACTCGCCAGTTTACCTAGCTTTGCCACCGCACAGAGGCGGATATATGTCGATGGTTTATCCTTCCTACCCGATGACTTAAGTAATGTAACCGCCGCTAAACTCGATGCCTATCTTTGCGATATTTCGGCGATTGAGACTATAGAACAAGCCGATGGCACTCAAAACTACAAACGCACCTATAAAGCCTGTATGGAAAGTATCAAGCAGGCTGCTAAACGGGTAAGCGAACATCCTGACATTTTGTTGCAAGGCCTGAGTGGACGAGATATTCAACGTGCCCGCGACAGCCAGCGCACTGCGGTGTTTTTTCAAATCCAAGGCGCTGATTGTGTCGAAGCAGACAGTGAAGCTAACCAGTGGGCGCGGGTAGATGAGTTTCATCAACAAGGGCTGCGCGTATTGCAGCTCACCCACCACTATGGCAACACCTTCGCTGGTGGTGCGTTAGACAATGATGCCAACGGCGGACTCAATCGGCCGCTCACCGCCCACGGACGCGAACTTATCGCCAAACTCAATCACACCAATATCTTGGTCGATGTGAGTCACTCCAGCGCTCAAACCGCTTTAGATGTCGCAAAAATCACGAAATCTCCCATAGTGCAGAGTCACGGCGCGGCGCGCGGCATAGTAAACCATGCCCGTTGTTCCCCAGATGAAGTGATCCGCGCTATCGGCGATAGCGGCGGCGTATTCGGCGTATTTATGATGAGCTTCTGGCTCACTAATAATGCTGTACCTACGATCGATGACTATATTCGCCAGTTGGAATACGTATCGCGCGTCGGCGGTGTAGATAGCGTGGCAATCGCCAACGACTTCCCACTGCGCGGCCAAGAAAACTTGCTCGCTCTTAATAATGACAACGCCCAAGGCATTAAAGAATATCAAGAATGGTGGTACAGCTTAAGGGCGAAAGGCGTGCTAGGTTTCGATGCAGAGCCAAGGCATGTCGTGATCCCTGAGCTAAATCATATCGATCGCATG
This sequence comes from Shewanella sp. SP1S1-7, assembly GCF_031932105.1. Lineage (NCBI taxonomy): Bacteria > Pseudomonadati > Pseudomonadota > Gammaproteobacteria > Alteromonadales > Shewanellaceae > Shewanella > Shewanella sp. SP1S1-7. The sequence goes on along the minus strand of NZ_JAUOEU010000003.1, from coordinate 169,152 downwards.
AGCCGTATCGATGATGCCTTAGCCAAGGCGCGCTTTAAAGCTACCGATCGCGACCGTTTTATGGGTGGTAACTGGCAACGCGTGCTCAATAAAGTACTAGTGTAAACGCCATTGTTTTATCGCTCTGTTTAATTTACGTTGTCGATAATTTTACTGGCTTATCTGCCCGCTTCAGTCTTGGATATTCTATGCTGACCACACTCGCCATTTTCAATTATCGCTCTCTGCGTGAAATCGTCTTGCCCCTAGGGCAACTCAATTTGATCACTGGGGCGAATGGCAGTGGTAAATCTAATCTATACAAGGCGCTACGTTTACTCGCACAAACGGCACAAGGTGGCGTTGTCAATGCTTTAGCCCAAGAAGGCGGGCTCGACTCCAGCTTTTGGGCGGGGCCAGAAAACCTCACCAAAGACATGTTAACGGGCAACACCGCCATTGAAGCCACCGTCAGGCAAGCGCCGAAACGCTTAAAACTCGGCTTTGCCGGTGAGGACTTTAGCTATCTTATTGAACTCGGTTTGCCTAAACCCGACGTCACAACGCTATTTGGCTTAGATCCACAAATCAAGCGCGAAGCCATTTGGAACGGACCTAAGTATCGCCCCTCCACTGTGTTAGTCGAGCGCCGTGGTCCTATGGTGAAAAGCCGCAGCGCTGATGGGCAAGGCTGGATAACCTTAGGCGCTCACCTGCAAACTGGCGACAGTATTTTTACCGAGCTTGCCGATCCAGAGCGCTGCCCAGAAGTGCTCAAGCTTCGCGACAGTATTCGCGCATGGCGCTTTTACGATCACTTCAGAACCGATGCGCAGGCCCCTGCACGGCGCCCACAATTAGGCACGGCCACACCAGTATTGCACCACGATGGCCGTGATTTAGCCTCGGCAATTCAAACCATTTTTGAAATTGGTGATAAAACCGCTTTCGATCATGCGGTCAGCGATGCGTTTCCCGGTGCTAAGGTTCGAATCGAGCCTCAAGAGGGCGGCATTTTAGTGCTCGCATTTCATCAGCATGGTTTATTAAGGCCACTCAATGCCAGTGAATTGTCGGACGGCACCCTGCGTTATTTGCTGTTAATCGCCGCCCTACTGACCCCAAGACCGCCAGAGCTTATGGTGTTAAATGAGCCAGAAACCAGTCTGCATCCAGATTTATTGCCCGCGCTGGCACGCTTAATTGCTAAGGTATCAGAGGAGTGTCAGCTGTGGGTGGTATCCCACGCCAATCGGCTTATCAATGCCTTAAGCCAATTTGAACACTGCAATACCTTGGCCTTAGACAAGACCTTAGGACAAACGCAGATCCAAGGCCAAGACTTGCTCAATACGCCCAGTTGGCTATGGCAGAATCGTTAGTCGGCGGTGTTAACGCGATTGCCCTCATCAATCGTAAAATACCGCGAGCCATAGGGTTTCTGAACTTTTAGAAGTCGAAGCGACGCGGTGTTTTTGATGGGGCACAATCGTTAAGTAATCACCTGGGGTTAGCGTAACGGAGTCACCTTGTTCAAATTCAAGCGTCACCTCCCCTTTAAGTAACATCACCCATTCATGCTGAGTTTGATCGTACCATTGACCTTCGGGTAGATACCCAAACCACCTGAAGATGCAGGATTCAGCGGGCTGATGTTAACTGAATGGTAACGCACTTTAAGTAAGGCCATTAATTGCTTCTGCATATATGGCATTCACGCCATCCATGGCGATTGCAGTTATTTGCAGACCTAGTGGACTAAGTTAAAAATAACCAACACGGCATAAAGTGCGTTACTCCGTGGTTAACATCAGCCGCCGGAACGGAGCGTCTAGGGCACTCCACTTCCATGTTGCATCAATTCAGAAGGTGGCCGACATTCTGTCGTTGATGCGCCTTGAATTGAAGCACCCTAAGCGCTCTGAAACTCGTATCTTCAGGTAGCTTGGGTATATTGCCCATTAGAGACGATGCGATCTATGGTCACAGTGTCATTACCCGCCAGTTTTTCAAACACTTCCGCCGATAAATCAGTGGGTAATTTTGCAAAAAAGTTATCAAGCATTTTGTGTTTATTCCTCTGCTTTTATTCGCTCTCTCTGCTGATTAAACAGTATTTTTAACAATCAAACATTGAGAAACGAATCTATTAACCGCTATGATATGCGCACTGAAATACTCAAGGTCCATGAGTATCCCTCAGATAAGCTTATTGTTTTACATATGGATATGGAGATTTCCCCCAATGTCGTTGTTTCGCGCACTCAAAGCCAAGTTATTTCCCTCAAACCAAACTAGCCGCGATCCAAAAGACATTCAGCTTCAAACTGAATCACCTGCAGCCTGCCAAGAACAAGCGCTAACTCAGGCACCGTCAGTCGCTGTACCGCTATTCCAGCGTCACTTCAGCTTAAAAATCCATGCGACAAAGGCAGACGCGAGCGCTTGTGAAGAAAATGCCGACCACAACTTAACTCTCTATCACTACGATGCGCCCCAAGCCATAGAACTCTTAGGCTGGGAAAATGCTAATGAATGCTGCGAATTTCATCATACCGAATTTGACCGCCTCGCAATGGGCAATCAACTCCCGTTTCCAGAGCAACATTTTTGGCTCGGCACAGAAAAAGTCTGCAGTATCACAGCTCAAAAGAACCACCAGGAAACCACATTATGGCAGGTTGAACTTAACAATCGAGATGCTCTGTTAATAAGCCACTTTACGCTCGATGCAGACTATAAAGTACAAGGCGACATTCAAGATTACGCCAGCTTAACTGGCCAACTACATCGCACTTATCATCAACTCGATTCTGAAGACGGCGCGGGTATGCTCAGAATTGTCACCCAAACGCCCAATCTCACAGAAGCCGTTGACTCAAACTACTTTGGTGAACGTCATGGAGTTTCCCGCCAGTTCGACGCTCTGGGGACCTTGTTATTTGAAGGTAACTTTATTAATGATCAACAACTTGGACAGCAAGCTTGGTATGATCATGAGGGCAACATAACCCAGAGTGAAGAACGCAGTACGAGCGGCATATTAGTCAAACGCTATTACAGTAATGGGCAAGTCAGAGAGGATGCTGAACTTGATCGTGATGGCAACTACGTCAATACCTTGAGTCGCTATTATGAGTCAGGCAAACGCTGGCTGACTCGACCTATGCTGGCGAATAAAATCCACGGCATTGAATATATGTACTATGAATGTGGCGCCCTTCAGGCCGAACTGAGTCACGAGCATGGCAACTTAGTTAAAGAGGTATGGTTTCATCCTAATGGCCAGCTCAAACAAAAAATACTCGTCAATGACGCGGGCAAGAGCTTTGAAACCTTTTTTGAAAATGGTCAATTGTCATGGCGTGAGCAATTTAATCCGCAGGGGCTTATCTATGGTATTCGCCAAGAATGGCACCCTAATGGACAGCTCGCATTACAACTTAACTTCGACAACGGTCTCGCACAGGGAAATCGTGAAAAATGGTACGCCAATGGCCAGCTTGAGGCAAAAATCCCATTTGAACAGGGTAAAGAGCAAGGCATGGCCTACTGGTACCATGACAATGGCCAACTGTCTCTCGAAATGTACCTAGAGAAAGGACTCAGGGAAGGCCTGTTTAAAAGCTACTACAAAAGTGGCGTGCTCTCGGCTGAAGGCCAATATAAAAATAACCTCTCGGTAGCCCCCTTTATCGAATATTACGAAAACCAGCAAGTTCAAATGTATTTACCGCACACTCAAGGCAACCGTGATGGCACTGCCCGCTGGTTTTACCAAGATGGCACGATACGCACTATCTCTGAGTATGAAGTGCGCGACGGCCAAGGCTACCTCAGAGAATCCAGTTTTTATAACAAAAAAGGGGTTCTCGAATCCTATCAAAGTCACTCAAATACCCGCTGTGGCTATCATCTTGAGAATAATCAAAGGGAATACTATCAAGAAGGTATTGCCGATACTCGCATCGAATACTATGAAGATGGCGCCATTCGCTGGTTGCTCACACGAACTCAAGGGGATTTATTTAGCTCTAAATCCTTATCACCTCAAGGTTTAATTTTAGAAACTGGCACAATCCAAATTATCGATGGCCGTTACCTCGATATCGGCCATTGGCAGCGTTTTACGCCCCAAGGACAAGTGTATCGTGAAGTTTGGCTAGATGAAGAAGGCCAACTTATAGAAAGTCGTCACTACTTTGATACTAATCAGCCTCTATCGACTCAAGAAGATGACGAAGCAGAATGGGATAACGCAGAGCCCCGTAATTATGGCTATGATAATTGCGACATCAGTGACTATGATGAAAGCGAAGACGAGGCTGATGACTTTGATTATGATCGTGCTGATTGGGAAAATGACGGGCTAAACCAGCGTTCAGATAACAGTGAACACAGTGCTAGCCATAGCAGCAATAGCGCATATTTGTCCCGCAACAAGTATCACAGCCCCAATGCCGATACCACAGCGAAACAAACACAAACTCAAGCCGCAGCGGATGTCGACGCCAAAGAGCCGATATTGTCTTACCACTTAAAATTTGACGACGAAAGTAAGCTTTATTCAATGAAGCGCTATCATCCCAATAGCCACATTGCCGAAGAAGGTAATTTACAGATCCAAGGAGAAGCACAATTCTGGGTCGGTATCCACAATCAATACGACGAGCAAGGTAAGCTCAAGCTCTCCGAAACCTACACTATGGCAGGAGAGCCGATAGAGCACACCACCAGCACGAGTGCGATATTGTTGAACTAGGTGCTATAGCGGAACAAGCAGTGCACAAATAATCATGGTCACATGTGCGAGCATATGCGCTCCCATTGCACACTCTAAACCGTACTTCCAATATAGGTATCCAGCAATAAATCCAAAGCCTGCATTACCTAAAATAATGTACAGAACTAAGGGTATAGTGGCTTCTGAAGTTAAAGTAAAAGCGACCGGAAGATGCCCAACACCAAATATAATTCCAGAAAGAATAATAGCTAAAACATAATTATGCACCTTAATGTCAGCCCCCTTTCTTTGGGTAAGGCGATAACTACACCATACAAGAAATGACATCAATCCCCAGCGGATCAGGAGCTCTTCTGTAATGCCGCCGTACAATACTTTTGTATACCAAGGAGGTGCTAATTTTGCTCCTGCTTGAATAAAATCTGCAGGAAGATAACCCGATAGCATCCCCAGAAAAACAAGGATAAAGACCCCTCCGAGAACTCCACCCACTAAAGCAGGAATAAGCTGAGGCCTTAATGCTGTGTAAATACTATTTGAATGAACCATAGCCGAAATCACAGGAGCGGTTAATCCCACTTTTTTAGCAAAAATAGAACCCATAAAAACCATCAAAAGTAACATCAGCGACGACTGCGCTACCGAAATAATTTTCAGCAAAAATAAGGGCATGGGTAATTCCCCTTGCTGCATAGCTAAAATTTGTGAAACAAAAGGGATAACCGACATTATCCCTAAAAAACCAACAAAGAATAACGCTAGATTTAACCTCATAACTTTTACTTCCATGTATACGATCTCCGATTTACTCTGCTAAAAAACTAAAGTGCAAAAGTGGCGATAGTCTTTTGAATACCGACGACATCCGTACCACGTTTAAGTTCTTTTACTAAAGGCTCACTCTGGCCTGAGATCCAGATTTTGAGCTCGGCATCCATATCAAAATGGCCTGTGGTTTCCACTTCAAAATGGGTAATGGATTTATACGGTATGGAATGGTAAGTAACCTTCTTGCCAGTAAGCCCCTGCTTATCAATTAAGATCAGACGTTTATTGGTGAAAATAAATAAATCGCGGATCACTTTGTAGGCGAGTTTTAATTCTTCTTGAATGCCCATGATAGGCCTTAATTCCTCGGCCAATTCCTGTAAATCAACCTCAGCAGCATTACCGAGTAAACCGTCTAACAGTCCCATTTTAACATCCCTTATTATTGATATTATTTTCAATAAGATATCTGCTGATAACCGAATGTGCAATATTGGGCTTTGATGAAAATATGGGAGTAGCTATGGTGAGGGTAACATAGATATAGGTAGGCAAATTAAGCGCGCAGATGCTAGCTGAATGGGTGTTAGGAGCATTGCACTGGGCAATGCTCCTAATGACAAGTGTTAAAGGTGTTTCTGGCCTCGCACTTGACGGTTTTCACCGACCACCATCATTTCGCATTTAGGACAGTCGAATACCAACTTGAGCACATCGTTACCGATTTCAAGCACCATAGGATCGGCCTTGATGCCTGGTACTTCCTTCGGACACAAATTAAAGTTAAAGCGCAGACAATGCTTAGTGATCATCAATGGCACGTCTTCGGTGACGCCGTTTTTCTCATAGGTATCCTGGATCTCAATCACGCCGTGACGTTGATAAAAATCCTTGGCCTTTTCGTTGGCTACGTTACCTAAGTAACTCAAATGCTTAACGGGATACACTGCATCTTGATTATGTTTCCACGGCAGTGGACGCACATAACCTTGTATACGGGCAGCCTCTAAGGCGGCCACGCCATCACGGCGTAGACCATTGAGCACAGACGCTGGCAAGAACCAGGCTTGCGCCGTATCGATACTGATACTGCGGGCAACAAAGTCGGTACTACCGAGCTTACCCAGCTGAGTGCGGGTATTTTGCAAGGTCTTGTCGACATCTGTCGCAGGTGTCTTCTCGACAGTTAAATTCACTGTGGCGCTTAGGCCATAGATATCCGTCAAGGTCAGCGCCAGTCCGTCTTCGGTGTCGCTCAACCGTAAATCGACGCCGATAATCCGTTTAGAAGATTCTTTAGATAACAGGGCTTCGAAGGCTTGGTTATGGTTACGGTACAAAGTCATGCCGACTTTTAAATCCTTTGGTACCTGCAATATATGCAGTTTTAACCCTTCGGCACGGTTAACCCGCAGGCCTTGCAGCTTATCATCGGATTGTTTTGCCATGGCAAAATTCGCTGGGAAAAACGCTAAGCCATCGCCGTTATTAAACTCGTGGCTTGAGTTCACTTGGATAAAGTCTTTACCTATGCTGACCACTTTGCCGACTTCTTCGCCTATATATTTTGGCGAGCGGAAATCTTTAATGCCTTGGTTACGTTCGTTAACAAAGTAATCTGTGCTGCCGCGGTTAAAAGTCTTTTCAGGATCGGGGATAAAAGAATGTTCACAACGGCCGTGGGACGAAGCCTTAAACTCAGGGCGACGCGCCATAATCGCATCCAACTTTTGGCGATAATGCGCGGTGACGTTTTTAACGTAACTTAAATCTTTTAAGCGACCTTCAATCTTAAACGAGCGAATGCCCGCGTCGATGAGCGCTTCGAGGTTTTCGGTTTGGTTATTGTCTTTTAAAGACAATAAGTGTTCATTCTGCGCTAACACATCGCCTTGACGGGTTTTAAGATTGCCCGGCAAGCGGCACATTTGCGAGCATTCGCCGCGGTTAGCACTGCGGTTACTAAAGGAATGACTCAAGTTACACAAACCACTGTAAGCCACACACAGAGCGCCGTGGATAAAGAATTCGAGCTGCATATTAGTATGCGCGGCCACATCACGGATTTGGCTCAAGCCTAATTCGCGGGCGAGCACCACCTGAGAAAAGCCAACTTGCTCTAAGAACGCCACTTTTTCTGGACTGCGATTATCCATTTGTGTACTGGCATGCAGGGCAATCGGCGGCAAATTGAGTTGCAATACACCCATGTCCTGCACAATCAGCGCATCGGCACCGGCTTCGTACAATTGCCAAATGAGTTTTTCGGCGTCGGCAAGTTCGTTATCCATCAAAATGGTATTGAGGGCTACGAATACCTGAGCATGATATTGATGAGCATAAGTACAGAGTCGCGCGATATCTTCAACACTGTTACCTGCCGTTGCCCGCGCACCAAATGCGGGCCCCCCTATGTATACTGCATCGGCACCATGGCGTATGGCTTCGATACCGTAGTCAGCATTTTTTGCAGGCGCCAATAACTCAAGGCGGTTATGGACGTGAGAAAGATTCTCGGGAGTGTATATCTCTGGCTGGCTCATGGCTTCAAAGGCTCAACAGGGTCATTAACAAAAAAGAGCGTAATTATAGCAAGAACTCAAATCCAGCTCTATCAGCAAATCATCAACTAATGCGCTTTGCTGCGGCGCTTGAGTTATCTCAGGAAGCTTAGTCTCACAAGCAATCTTTGGGCGTCACACTTGCACCCTCAAGCCTAGCAGAGTATCTTTGCGGCGCATTGACGAATAGGCCCCATTATGACTGATTTTATATACCAACCACCGACAACCCCTTGGCTCGATATTCTTTATCAAGATAAAGACATTATCGTCATTAACAAACCTTCAGGATTGTTGTCTGTGCCCGGTCGCGACCCAGCTAATTACGACAGTGTCTATGCCCGAGTAAAAGCTGAACACCCCCATTGCCAAATTGTCCACCGCCTCGATATGGCGACCTCAGGCGTGATCGTTGTCGCCCTTATCCGTAGCGCCGAACGTGAATTAAAACGTCAGTTCCACGATAGAGAAACCAGCAAGACCTACTTTGCAAGGGTCGCGGGCCATGTCAAAAATGATACGGGTAGCGTTGATTATCCGCTGATCTGCGACTGGCCGAATCGCCCCAAGCAGAAAGTCGATCATCTTGTGGGCAAACCGTCGTTGACTCACTACCAAGTAATAAGTCGCGCCAAACGCTCAACGCTGGTGAAACTCACGCCAATCACTGGCCGCTCACACCAATTACGGGTACATATGATGGCGCTCGGTCATCCGATCTTAGGCGATGGTTTTTATGCCGACCCATTAGCCAAATCCTTAGCCCCTCGCCTATTACTGCATGCGGCAGAACTCACCATCAAACATCCCTACACGGGTGTCAGTATGACTTTTAGCGCAGAAGTGCCTTTTTGTGAGCCTTTGGGCGAACAATGATCACTAAAATCAGCTAAGACGGGCAAAATCGGTAGCAATTCCCCATAAAAAAACGTAACTTTATGACAATTCATTACGTTATAGAGAATTTATTTATGGATACCGCATTTCAGCGCGATCAACTCGATAATCATATCCTCGAAGCCTTAATGCAGGATGCCCGCACACCCTTTGCCGAACTCGCTAAACGCTTTAGCGTTAGCGCGGGCACTATCCATGTTCGGGTAGAAAAAATGAAGCAAGCGGGGATAATCACAGGCGCGCAGATCACAGTAAATCCTAAAGCCCTAGGTTATGACGTCTGCTGTTTCATCGGTATCAATCTTAAAAGTGCAGGCGATTACCCTGCCGCCATAGCCAAACTCAACGCACTCGAAGAAGTCGTCGAAGCCTATTACACCACAGGCAACTACAGTATTTTCGTAAAGGTAATGTGCCAATCCATCGATGGTTTGCAGCACGTACTCATCAATCGCATTCAATCTATAGATGAAATCCAGTCAACAGAAACCTTAATCAGCCTACAAAACCCAATAGTCAGAGCGGTTAAGCCTTAGGCTACAAAAGCAGCAAGCACACACAAATAGAACGACGAATGGCAAAGTGTGATTAACATCTTTTTAACTGTGAAAGTGTTAACCATACGGTATTTTTGTGTTACAACTTCATTGCTGACATCAAAGAGTGCAGCAAAAACTATAACAATTCAGCTACAAGCACATTAATAAAGTGCTGAAAGCATTAATTGACAAGGAAGAAGTTGTGAAGACAAAACTATCGATCGCGATCTCCGCTGCACTACTATCAAGCGCAGCTATTGCTAACAGTGAATTTACTTTTAAACCCTACTCACCCGAGATCACATCTCACGATAAATTTAGCAAACCTAAAGTGGCGACAACAAATTTAGGTGCACCACAACGTTTTATTGTTGAAATGGAATCTCCTGCACTGGCTAAATACCAAGGTGGTATTGGCTCATTTGCGGCGACAGCTTCAGCAAAAGAAGGTCAAAAAATTAACGTACAGTCAGCTGAAGTAAAAAACTACGCCAATCATCTTACAAAAGAGCAAAACAATTTTGCTTCTGCTCTAGCTAAAACAGTACCTAATGCCAAAGTTGAACGCCATTTCCAAACTTTATTTAATGGTGTCACTGTTGTTGGTCAGGGATTAACAGCTGAAAAACTGGCTCAAATGCCAGGTGTTAAATCAGTCTATCCAGAAACCATGTATGAAATTAGCATGGATGCATCACATCAAATTATTAATACGCAAGCGATGTGGGATGCTGTATCAGGAATGGAAAATGCCGGAAAAGGCGTTAAAGTCGCAGTAATTGATGGTGGTATTCGTCCTGAAAACCCCATGTTTGCTGACGCTGGCTTTACTGCACCAAGTGGGAATTTACCATCGGATGACTATTGCTCGACTGTTGATGCATCTTTCTGTAATAACAAACTGATCGTTGCGCGTTGGTCACAACCTACCTTCCCTGTTTGCGCTGATGAATATATGAGCCCACTCGGTTTTGGTGGTCATGGTACTCACGTAGCAGGAACGGCTGTTGGTAATAAAGTATCAACAACCTTCAAAGAAATTCCGGTTGAGTTATCAGGTGTTGCTCCAGCTGCTTACCTAATGGTTTATAAAGCTCTGTATAGTAAAGCTGACTGTACTGGTGGTAGTGGTTCCAACATTATGTTGATGGAAGCCCTCGAACATGCAGTGAATGATGGCGCAGATGTAATCAACAACTCTTGGGGTGGTGGCGCAGGTGGCGACCCAGCCAGCAGCCCATACAAAACAATGTTTGAAGCTGCAGAAGCTGCGGGTGTTGTTGTCGTTACGGCTGCGGGTAATGATGGTAATGGCCCTCAAACTATTGGCTGTCCAGCTTGTATTGAATCAGGAATTACCGTTGCTAACACTACAACTGGGCGTTTTTTTGCGAATAGCTTTAATGCAGGTGGTGATGATTTACTTGCTATACCAAGTTCTGATGCAGTCCTTTCAGAAGATATTACCGCTCCAGTTATTGCCGCCGTTAATTTAGACGCTGAAAATGCCAATGGTTGTGATGCCTTTGCTGCTGATTCGTTCAAAGATGGTATTGCATTGATTTCTCGTGGAACATGTAACTTTTCATTAAAAGCAACAAACGCAAAAGCTGCAGGCGCTAAAGCCCTTGTTGTTTATAACAATGCGGCAGGCGCACCGACTACTATGTCTATGCCTGGTGAGCCATTCCCAGCTGTAATGATTACGAAAGATGCAGGTTTAGCCGTAATTGAAGCTATGGGAGATACCGTAACAACAGGCACCATAGTTGCAAAAACTAAACGTATCATGGTTTCTGAACTTGCTGATAATCTAAATAGCACCAGTTCACGCGGTCCCGATGGCAACCAAAATATCCTTAAACCGGATATCGCGGCACCTGGTACCAACATTCTGTCAGCCTTTTCTCCTGATGATGGTGGTGAAGACTTCAATATGATCTCTGGCACCAGTATGGCAAGCCCCCATGTTGCAGGTGCTGCAGCCCTAATGAGCCAATTGCACCCAGAGTGGAGTGCAAATGATATTAAAACCGCTCTTACCTCTACAGCCAAGTTTGAAGGTATTCTCGATGATGATGCGGTAACTCCAGCAACTCCTTTTGACATGGGCGCAGGTCGGATGGATTTAGATGCTGCAGCTAAGGCAGTATTAACCTTTGACAAACCTTCAATAGCTTCAGACTCTTGCGTTGGTCCATGTACCTTCACTCGAACTGTCTATAACAAAAGCGATGCAACAACATCTTGGAGCTTATCAACCTCATCCGATAGCACAGGAATCACAGTATCCCCCTCTACCTTAGAACTTGCTGCAGGAGCTTCAGCCACGTTTACTGTAACCGTTGACTCAACTTTCGCTACGTATGGTGAGTGGATCTTCGGTAACGTATTGATAAACAGCACTGAAGGATTACAAAATGCTCACTTACCTCTAGCAGTTTTGGCTAAAGAGTCAAGTAACGCATCATTAATCTCCACTCAGACGACAAAAACAGACATTACAGCAAGTGATGTAATCCCATTGGTCGCTACTGTAAATAATAACGTATTTGCAAATACAGTTACTGTAACTGCACAAGCACCTAAAGGAACTAAGCTAACCTCAAAAGATGATGTTAAAGTCACTTTAGCGGGTGCGACACAAAATGGATTGCAGGTAAATGAAGATTTAGGCTTAGTGACATGGGTAGGCCAACTAAATTTACCTAAAATGGCCACTACAAAAGGTGCTCAGAGATTCCCAAGTATTGTAGATTTAGGTGTAACACCTGTTACATGCCCTGACGGCTGTGATGAACAAGCCTTTACTTTTACAGTTCCGAGCTTTAAATACAACGGTGTGAGCTACAGTAAAATAACAATTTCAGATAATGGATTAGCTATTGTTGGTGGCGGAAGCGCAAGTGGTACTTTTGCAAATAAACAATTACCAGATGGCAGTAACCCAAATAATATTTTGGCCCCCTTCTGGTCAGATTTCGACCTATCCGATAAGTCTGTCGGCGATACTGGCGGTGGTGACTTAGCAGTTGGTGTATTCACAGATGGCGCTGGGGTGAAGTGGCTAGCATTAGAGTGGAATAAAGGCCAACTCTATGGCGACACATCAGGTACATCTTATACATTCAGTATTTGGATTAGGACCGGTGATACTGAAGAGGTTGTCTTTAACTATATCGATATTCCAAATATGCCTGCAAGCATTACTATTGGTGCAGAGAACGTAGGCGGAACCATTGGAACAACTTATAACTTTAATGGTACTGGTGGAAGTATTGCTACTGGTGATGCTTTAACATTAAAAAATACAACAGCTGGAAATGTAACAATTAACTACGATGTTACTGCTACTTCACTCAATGTTGGGCAAGCCGATGTAATTGAAACCAATGAGGAAACTTTAGTTTCTATTGATGTGTTAAAAAATGATACCAAACCAGATATGAAAGTTGCTCGCGTATCAATTACAGGTGATGGCATTACGGCAAATGCCCAACGCATTATTGATATCATGCCAAAAGGAGCATTAGGCAGCTTAGCTATTGTACAAGCACCTACACACGGCACTGCTGTAATCAATTCAACGGGTGGAATTGATTACACACCTGCTGAGAATTACTTTGGTCCAGATATGCTTAGCTATAGATCAGCAGACGAAGATGGCAATACTGGCGCTGCAGCAATTGTTACAATTGACGTAAAAAATGTGAATGACGCACCAACAGTCGCTCCAGTCGGTTCAACGGGTGTTGAAGGTTCTGTGTTAACAGCAAAAGCTAATGGCTCAGATATAGATCAAGATACCTTAACTTATACCTGGACTCAGACGAGTGGAACTCCAGTGACTTTCACCAACGGTGGAGAAACTATAAGTTTCACGGCACCTAGTGGAGCACAAGATCTGGTCTTTACTGTAACAGCATCTGATGGAGAATTAGAAAGTGAGCCAGGTATAGTGACAGTTAAAGTAACTGCTAAACCAACGCCTCCTGCTAAAAAAGATGATGGCGGTGCTCTAGGTTGGTTAACAGCCTTGTTGTTACCTCTAGCGGCAATGCGTCGTCGTATGAAGTAACGAGAAGTTAAACAGTAAAAAGGGAGCCTTAATGGCTCCCTTTTTTAATATGCTCAATAAATATGTTTACGAACGTAACCCTATTCCGCGCGAGACTAAGTAATACGCTAAGGTCCACAGGGCGACACAGAAACCGATCATAATGGCGATGGACAATGGCACGCTGATGTCGGAGAAGCCTAAAAAGCCATAGCGAAACACGTTGATCATATAGACCACAGGGTTGAGTGCCGACACGCCTTGCCAGAAAGGGGGCAAGAGTGACAGGGAGTAAAATACCCCGCCAAGGTAAGTTAATGGGGTAAGTACAAAAGTGGGGATGATACTGATATCGTCGAAACTTTTTGCAAAAACAGCGTTAATCAAGCCACCCAAGGAGAATAGCACTGAGGTTAAAAACACTGTCATTACCACTAAACCGGCATGATGCAAGCTAATGTCGACGAAGAACATGGCCACAAGCGTAACTATTAGGCCAACACATAAACCGCGCGCCACGCCGCCACCAACATAACCTGCAATCAACACATAATGGGGCACAGGAGCCACCATCAGCTCTTCTAAATTACGCTGAAACTTAGCACTGTAGAATGAGCTCGCCACGTTCGAGTAAGAGTTAGTGATCACCGACATCATGATCAAACCCGGGGCGATAAACTCCATATAAGATACGCCGCCCATCTCTCCAATTCGGCTGCCGACTAAGTTACCAAAGATCAAGAAATACAAGGTCATGGTAATCGCAGGCGGCACTAAAGTCTGGATCCAAATTCGCGTAAAACGATTGATTTCTTTGCTTAAGATGCTTTTAAAGGCGATAAAGTAGAGCTGGTTCATGCAGAGACTCCCTGAGTTTTCTTCACGAGTTCGACGAAGAGTTCTTCTAAGCGATTAGACTTGTTACGCATAGATAGCACTTCTATATTGGCCGCACTTAATTGGCTAAAGACATCGTTGAGATTTTGCTCTTTAACCACATCCACCTCTAAGGTATGAGAGTCAGTTAAGCGACAAGTCATGCCATCGAATACCGGTGCCGTTGCTGTATCGTGACGCAGATCGAGAATAAATGTCTCCATATTCAGCTTACTGAGCAGCGCCTTCATGCTAGTGCATTCCACTAAAATGCCTTTGTCGATAATGCCGATATTACGGCAAAGCATTTCAGCCTCTTCAAGGTAATGGGTGGTCAGGATGATCGTCACGCCTTGCTGATTAATTTGTTTGAGGAACTCCCACATAGAGCGACGCAGTTCAATATCCACGCCTGCGGTAGGCTCATCTAAAATCAACAGCTTAGGTTCGTGCATCAGAGCGCGGGCGATCATTAACCGTCGCTTCATGCCGCCGGATAATTCCCGCGATTGGCTATTACGTTTTTCCCACAAATCCAGTTGGCTTAAGTATTTTTTGGCGCGCTCAAGGGCAACAGGCTTAGGCACACCATAGTAACCCGCTTGATTCACCACGATTTGCAGTACGGTTTCAAACTGGTTGAAGTTAAACTCTTGCGGCACTAGACCAATACAAAGCTTGGCGTGTTCTAGCTGCTTATCAATATCATAATCAAAGACTTTGACCGAACCTGAACTCTTCTGCACTAAGGAGCTGATAATACCAATCGTGGTGGATTTACCCGCACCATTGGGGCCGAGCAAGGCAAAGAAATCCCCTTGATTGACGGTGAGGCTGATGCCTTTGACCGCTTCGACACCGCCTTTATAGGTTTTTTTAAGCCCTTCGAGTACCAGAGCATGGGTAATATTCGCCATATTTGTACCGTTCCTTACACATTAGAAAGTAATAAGATGGTGCTAAAAAACACAATTACAATGATGGGTTGCAGAACTAAAGCAAAAAATTAGCTAATCAATTGAAAAACCAATCTTTAATGGTTCAATTATTTATACTATTTTTTATATAACCGTAAAAAGCAAAACTCCCGCCTGTTGCGGGAGTTTTAAACGATATCGGACACTTAATCGAGTGGCACGACTTTCGCGATGTAAGGCAGATTGCGATATTGCTCTGCATAATCAATACCATAACCCACGATAAACTCATCAGGGATAGTGAAACCGATAAAATCGACCTTCACATCCACTTCACGACGTTCAGGTTTATCTAGCAGGGTGCACAGTGCAAGGCTCTTAGGCTCGCGCAGTAACAACATCTCGCGCACTTTGCTTAAGGTGTTACCTGAGTCAATCAAGTCTTCCACAATCAATACATCGCGACCGGCGATATCTGATTGCACATCTTTCAGCACTTTCACATCCCGTGAGCTGGTCATAGCATTGCCATAACTGGAAACCGACATAAAATCGATTTCAACATGGCCTTTAATTCGGCGACACAGGTCAGCCATAAAGACCACTGAGCCTTTTAACAAGCCTACCATCAGCAGACGTTCGCTGTGGGCATAATGGGCATTGATTAGCTCGGCCATTTGATCCAATTTCTGGCTTATCTCTTCTGCAGAGATCATCACTTCGGTGGTGTGTTTCATATAAGTCTCAATTGTCGAGGTCGCGGTTAGACTGTTTGTCATAACCCCAGCGACTCGTTAATGCATGGTCAACGCCCAAATGATCGAGAATTCGAGCGACCATAAAGTCTACCAGATCTTCAACCGATTTGGGATTGTGATAAAAACCGGGAGCGGCGGGCATAATGGTCGCGCCGAGGCGAGAAAGGCTCAACATATGCTCTAAGTGTATGGCACTAAAAGGAGTTTCCCTCGGCACTAAGATAAGTTGGCCGCGCTCTTTAATCACCACATCGGCGGCGCGTTCGAGTAAATTATTACTCATTCCTGTGGCCACTGCCGCTAACGTCCCCGTCGAGCAAGGGCAAATCACCATTTGTTTAGGTGCAGCGCTGCCCGATGCGGGCGGTGAAAACCACTCATCTTTGCCTAACACCACTAACTCGCCAGTGATAATCACGCCTTTTTCGTGCAGCAAAGCCAACAGCTGGGCATGGGCTTTGTCGCTGTTGGCGCTTAACTGCAAACCGTGTTCAGTCGCTAATACTACGCGAGCGGCACTGGATATCATCAAAAACACTTGATAACCCGATACCAACAGACACTCGAGCAACTTAAGGCTATAGGGCGCACCCGAGGCGCCCGTCCAAGCTAAGCTAATCGCCTTTGTCGACTTTGTGTAGCTCATCTTAAACCTGCTCTGCAGTTGAACGTAGCTCTAATGCGGCCAATAACTTCTTATGTAAACCGCCAAAGCCACCGTTACTCATCACCACTATGGTGTCACCCGCTTTGGACGTTGCCGCCACTTTGGCGACCACATCATCAATTTGATGTAACACAGTCACAGGGATCACCGCCGCTTCCATGGCTTCTTTCATATTCCAGTCGATGGTATCGGCTTGATATAAAAAGGCTTCGTCGGCTTGCATCATAGAAAAAGCTAAAGTGTCCTTATGGACACCGCTCTTCATAGTGTTTGAGCGCGGCTCGAGTACTACAGTAATCTTGCTCTGACCGACCTTAGCCCGCATGCCTTTTAAGGTGGTCGCAATCGCCGTTGGGTGGTGAGCGAAATCATCATATACGCTCACGCCATTAACGGTTCCGAGTAATTCGAGTCGACGTTTAGGTGGCATAAATTTAGCCAAGGCGTCAATCGCGGCATTCGGCTTAACGCCCACATGACGCGCGGCAGCAATCGCCATTATGGCGTTTTCGATATTGTGTTGACCAATCAAATCCCATTCGAGAATACCTTGAGACTCGCCATCAAAAAACACTTCAAAGCGATGGCAATCATCACTTAAGGCTTTGCCATACCAACCACTGCTCGATTCGGCTAAATGATAGTTTTCTTGCTCGCTCCAGCACCCCATCTCAATCGTTTGCTTAACAGCATGGGAATCGGCGGGCCAAATGATCTTGCCTTCGCCAGGTACAGTGCGAACTAAATGATTAAACTGTTTTTGAATCGCAGCCAAATCGGCAAAAATATCAGCATGATCAAACTCAAGATTGTTGATCACTAAGGTACGCGGATGGTAGTGCACAAATTTTGAGCGCTTATCGAAGAAGGCACTGTCGTATTCGTCGGCCTCAACCACAAAAAAAGCGGTCTTGCCTAAACGCGCCGACACACCAAAGTTTTGCGGTACGCCACCGATTAAGAACCCAGGCTCATAACCGCAATCATCTAAAATCCAAGCTAACATACTAGAAGTAGAAGTTTTACCGTGAGTGCCAGACACAGCCAGCACCCAACGCTCAGGCAAAATATGATCGGCTAAAAACTGCGGGCCAGAGGTATAAGGGATGCCAATGTTTAACACGGCTTCCACACAAGGATTACCCCGACTCATAGCATTACCAATGACAACTAAGTCAGGATAATGCCCCGCTTCACCCAGCTGGCTAGGATCAAAACCTTGAATAAGCTCAATGCCTTGGTCCTCTAATTGCGTGCTCATTGGAG
Source organism: Shewanella sp. SP1S1-7 (assembly GCF_031932105.1). Taxonomy (NCBI): domain Bacteria; kingdom Pseudomonadati; phylum Pseudomonadota; class Gammaproteobacteria; order Alteromonadales; family Shewanellaceae; genus Shewanella; species Shewanella sp. SP1S1-7. Next base: position 151,123 of record NZ_JAUOEU010000003.1, on the reverse strand, counting down.
GATAGACATTGGCATCCGAGCCCGTCACTCTGTGCCCTTTTGCCCTAGCTAATAACGCTAGACCACCCATGAAGGTTCCACAAATTCCTAAAATATGTACGTGCATACCGCTCGCTCTGATGTGTTGAATTCAATGCCATTCTAATCCATCGGGCGACAGATTGGCAGGTAACAATCGGCGAAAAGCACTGCAATCGCAAATGACAGTTTTTAAATCCGTGGATTTCACATTCGAGTTGCAGAACTGAGATTCTTAGATAACAGGTCAACTAACACAAGGCCGAAAACTGTCGCAATGCAGGGTACTATACCCAAACAACCTGAAGATGCAGGATTCAGCGGGAGTTTAACGCACTTTAGGCAAGGCGGTTATTTGCAGACCTAGCGGGCTAAGTTAAAAATAACCAACGCAGCATAAAGTGCGTTAAAACCCGCCGGGACGGAGCGCCTAGGGTGCTTCACTTCCGTGTTGCATCAATTCAAAAGGTGGCCGACATTCTGTCATTGATGCGCCTTGAATTGAAGCAGCCTAGGCGCTCTGAAACTCGTATCTTCAGGTTGCTTGGGTATAGCGTAAGTCTCGATAGAGTTGAGCATGCTGAGAGCGGTGACGACTAAATAAGAATTGACGTAACGCTTCACGTTCTTCGGTTTCGGCCTGAAACTTAACAAAGGCCAAACCTTTCTCACTACGGATAGGCTCAATATCGATACGTAAAGTCTCGCCATTAGGCAATTGTAATTGCAGCTCTTTACTGCCTAGCAATTGCTTAAATTGCTGCTGTGATTTAGCGCGAATAGCCATACCAGAACTGGATAACGAGACAACAGACCATTGCTCACCTTGGTCGTGGTCGAATATCCACACGTCATCGGCTTGGGTTAACCGCCAACTGCGTTCCACTCCCGAGGCATCGAGCACTTCAGGCACACCTAAAGTAGGTTGAAACTGTCCAAAGTCATCCACTTTCATCAGTAGCGGAAACCAGAGTTTATAGGGCCCGACTTCGGCCAATAACGTGAGTTTTGCCTTACCCAAAATCGAAGCGATAACTTGCGGCACTTCAGTTGTGACTGTGAGTACATGATTGACTAGGGGATCGTTGGTCAAGGCAGTGCCCACACGAGTCGGCGAAAAAAGTTCACTAAAACAAGCAAGCTCCTCCGCGGATAATCGAGGTTCATCCATCATGATAAGTCCTCCCAAGTTAAATGCCTTCCCCCAAAAAGTACCACCAAAGTATGATGTTGTACATTTTTACACCAAAATACTGGCAAAAAAGGGAATATAGGCTAGCAAGGCTAAATTCAAGACTCTATTAGCCATTTGCGCTATTTAACTTGGAAAATACAGTGGATTGTTATTCCTCACTTTTTAAACTGCTGTTAGGCGGAGCAAACAAGATACGTAAGCGTTGTTTAACACTCAAGCCTGCCGCGGTAACCTCAGCAAACATGTCTCGCCATTCGCTAAACGTCACTTTAAGGGGATTAAAACTATTCACAGGCTTAGTGATACCGTAGATCACTGTCTCCACTTCGGGCTCAAAAGTACCAAACAGCTTGTCCCAAATAATCAACACACCCGCATAGTTTTTATCGATATATTGGGGATTGCGACCGTGGTGCACCCTGTGATGCGATGGAGTATTAAAGACCCATTCCAGCGGTCCGAGTGATTTAACCGCTTGGGTATGCACAAAAAATTGTAATCCCAGATTGAGTAATACCACAAACACCACCCAGTTTGGATCGAAACCTATGACCACCAGCGGTAACCAAAATACCCACATTCCCGCCAATGGATACATTAAACTCTGACGAAAAGCCGTACTAAAATTCATATTCTCAGAGCTATGGTGCACCACGTGAGCCGCCCACATCCAGCGCACTCTGTGGCTCGCCCTGTGGAACCAGTAATAACAAAAGTCCTGCGCAACCATCAAGGCAATAAAGCTTAATGGGCCCATTTCAATATCGAATAACTTCCAACCAAACACCGCTAGATACAGCTTAGCGATCAACAAGCCAGTGAGCAGATCAGCGCCTTGATGCATGGCCGCGAGGCTGAAATTACACAGCACTTCTTGGCCGCGATAACGTGCACTCAAAGGTAGTTTTTGTCTTTTATCGCCAAAATACCATTCCAGTAAAATACACACGAAAAACAACGGCGCGAGTACGAGCAGTAACACTTCGGGGTGCTGGATCAGCGAGGCGATATCCATATAAGGTCGTCCTGTTTTCTTGTTGTTTTATGATTATTTTTAGTGTTTTTATATCAATTCTGAGCGAGTGTTATAAACCGCATTAAACGCCACAACACAGGCAACAGTGGTCGGTTAGTCGCGTTTGACAACCCGCATTTGGTTACCAGCGGGCATAATGATCTTCGGCGAGTCCCAGCACATTATTCAATTGGTAACTGCGCCCTTGATTATCGGTAATCGTGCCGCTGAAATGACCGATGAATTGGCGAAAATTACTCTTAAGCAAGAGCAAATTACGCTTTTCACTGCGGCAATTGCGCGCCGCAAACTGCAAATCCACTTGACCATTTTGACTGTAAACTCGCCAAACCTCGGCGCCGAGCGTGGCGTGTCGATCAAAATCAAACTGCACTGGTCCGAGTAAATGACGCTCGCCATTAATCCAAAAGACATTTTCAGTAGCGCCGGTTTCATTGACACCCGCCGCTAAATTAAGCCCCATTATGCCCTCATGGATCCGCGCGTTGATCGACGCCCAGCGCCAACTCGTATCGCGGCGCATGTAACCCGCCGAAAAGTCATAGCCAGCTAAAGCGTGATTCAGCGGCTGCGGTTCATGGTCTACAGTCAAACTACCTTTAACCGTCAAACCATTATGCTTTTGTGTGTAAGTCCAGCCGTTGTATCCAGTAGGACTACACATGGCCATAGGCAAACTTAAGGGAGCTGAGTGCAAAGTCACATCGGCTTGAATGTTTTTAGTATCAATCATTAACCGCCAACCGCCCTCTACGATCTCAAAACTTAACTGCGCTCCTTTACGGCCAATACGACTTTTACCCTCAGCGGGTGATGGTGTCATCTGATAGCCAAACCTCAAAGGTTTTAGCCAATCAAGCTGGGTGAGAGTGTTGGTTTTTATGTCGTATAAATAACAAAACGCACTGCCGACGTAAGCAATATCGGCAAGTGCGATACCAAGGACATAACGCGGTGTGACCAAAGAGACAAACTGAAATTGTTTATAATCGAAATGCTTGGCCCACGCTGAAGCGGGTTTATCCATAGTATCGAAGTAGGCAAAGTCCACTAAACCTAAGGTTTTAACTATGCCATCAAAATGGCCGAAATGGGGTAAGCCCTTGGGATTGATCAGGCTATCTGGGGCGATTTGCGTTGCTATCGTTAACATGACTAAGCCTTACAGAAAGGACGCGGGAGCATTTGTGCTCTCTCATTCTAAACATCGAATTTTTACTCTAACCTGTCCCCCTTTGCATTAAAAGAGTGCAAGGCTAAAATGTTGTCACTTTGTTGCGGGCGAGTATTCTGTTTACAGCTCTAATATCCAAGGTTCTAAAACGAAAAAAGCGCCAAGGGCGCTTAATTGAGGCTAATTGATAATATTTGCGAGTTAGAATCGATAACTCACGCCAAAGTTGACCCCTTGCAGCTCTAACTCTTTCATTGGCACATATTGGTACTCAAGATTGAGTCCAAAGCCAGAGCGAAAACGATATTGCCAACCTACAGCGCCGTAAAATCCTACATCATCCGAATCCATCTCTTGCTTATCCATCTCATAACTCACTTTGGTATAAGCGGCGCCGAGCTTGGCGTACAGACTATTACCACGAGACAACGCATATTCGCCATAAGCAGTGGTTCTGATACCTTGGTAATGTAAATCTTTGATTTCACTGATACCACTAATAAGTGCACTCGCCACTCCACCCGTCCCCGTTAAATACCCCGCTTCAAAACCAAAATGCTCATTAAGCATAAAGCGATAATACAAGTCACTGGTGAAGGTATCACCTGCATCATATTTACCGCTGTTGGTTTCAAATTCTTGAGTACCGTAGCCTAAACTGCCGCCGAGTATATGGGCGGAATCCCCCGCGAATGCATTGGTGCTAATGATGCTTGACGCCAGTGTCAGGCCCACAATGAACGAAATTAACGACAGTTTTGGCATATTTTGCACCTAAAGAAATGAACTAACCCATAGTGAACGCTGGATATTATCACTAAAAGCTGTACTCCAACTGAATCGAGGTGTTCTGTGGCATCAAAAGTGATTTCTGGTATGCTGTAGCCACTTTTACTTGTACGAGAGATCCCATGAAACGGCTATTACTGACTTTGACTTTTCCCCTGCTGTTCGCGGGCTGTGCCAGCCAAAATCCGACTCATATGGCTTTCAGTCCCCAAGTGCCCAATATCAGCCAACAAACCGCGCAACGTGTTCCTATCTCTCTTGAAACCGTAGATACACGCACCGTCGATTACGTGGCGCGCTTTATTGAAGAAGGGACAAAAACACGTTTGGTCGGCCCGAGTGAACCGCCTAAATTGCTGCTCGATGAAGTATTCCGCGCCGGCTTTAGCCAAGCGGGTTATCAAATCGATCCTAGCGCGACTAATTCAGTGCAAATTCAATTAGAAGAATTGCAAATGGATGTCACTAAAAAGACTTTTGGCTATGAGGCAAAACACAGTGTGTTAATCGCAGTGCAAGCCAAAAACTCAACCCAAGAACTGGTTAAACGTTATAAGGCAAAAGGCACCTTGAAAGGCCCTTTAACACCCGATTTTGCGACCTTAGAGCTGGATATGAATAAATTACTCGGCCAACTCACAGGTGAAATTCTCAATGATCCTGAGCTTAATCAGTTTCTACAACAATAACAGCGTCAGTTTATTATAAGGAAATCAATATGCTCCGTTGGATATCAGCCCTCTTATTTCTCTTTATGAGTCACAATAGCCTCGCACTCGACATTCAGGCCGATACCTTGTATCCCAGAGTAGAGTTTGACACTAGCTTAGGCAAAATAGTGGTCGAGCTAGATAGAACACGCGCACCTATCACTGTCGATAACTTTTTAACTTATGTCGTCAAAGGCGAATATGACAACACGATATTTCACCGTGTGATCAGTGACTTTGTGGTGCAAGGCGGTGGACTCACCCCTAAGTATGAAGAGTTGCCAGACGGCAAACCGATAGTCAACGAATCAGGAAATGGCCTCACCAACAGCATAGGCACTATCGCCATGGCGCGGGAAAACGAGCCGCACTCAGCCACGCGCCAGTTCTACTTCAACGTGGCCGACAATACTAAGCTCGACCCATCCAAACGCCGTTGGGGTTATGCCGTATTTGGTGAAGTGATTGAAGGTAAAACTGTCCTCGAAGCCATGGCTGTCGTTGAGACAGGCACGAATACTAAGCTCAATTGGCCTGACGTCCCTGTGACACCTATAGTATTGAAAACCGCTAAGTTATTACCTAAACAGTAATCCAAAAATAATTTCGAGCAAAAGCGCTAATTTGCATCTATACTGTTACAGCAAACAGAAAGGAGGCAAACGATGACAGCAACTGAGTTCATCGATAATAAAGCGCCCCAACTCGCCTTTTATGGAAAAGCGTTTTTGAGTGAAGAACTCGACTTCCATGAAGTGCAACTTTACTTATGGGACACGTTAGAAGAATGGCAACAATTGAATTCGACTGGCGAAGCGCAAACGGAAACTGAAAAAGTGTTTTGGCACTTGCTCCACAGCTTTAACAGGTGGCCTGACTGTGTGATCCGCGGTAATCAATATCTGCGTAAGCAAGTAAATGATTGCTGTGACTATTTGAGTTTAGGCGGCCGAGTGCCGCAGGGATGCGTCGGGATAAGACCTTAAGTTCAGCATTCCTATCGATAGAAAATGGCCCTGTTATCAGGGCCTTTTTTATCGCGCAATTCATTCCTCCCCCTTCATTTTTGTGATCTCTTTTACTCAAGGTATTAATACAGGCAATCAATGCCGACAATTAATGCTGACGATAAAAACCGCTGTAAACGCTTAGCAACAGAAGATTAACGCTTAAGCCATATTCAATCACCAAAATGCGCCAAACGAGAGCCTTATACAAAAGGAATGCCATTAGCCCTTGAACCCTATGGCACCTTACCCGTAAGCTAGGCGGATTAAACACTTAGACTCATACCTATGTCCGCAACAGGTTTTATTCAACATACACTCGATGCGCTCAGTGTCTATTATCACAAGCGGGTTTTGATCCTGTTATTACTGGGTTTTTCCGCCGGTCTACCATTAATGCTGGTATTTTCAACGCTATCCTTTTGGTTGCGTGAAGCCGGTGTTGATCGCACTTCAATTGGTTATTTCAGCTGGATAGCCTTGGCCTATGCGTTTAAATGGGCTTGGTCGCCCTTAGTCGATCGACTCTCGCTACCACTGCTAACTCGCTTTCTTGGCCGCCGCCGTAGCTGGATGCTGTTCGCTCAGTTGTTATTGGTCGGCGCTATCTTAGGTATGTCATTCAGCGATCCGCTCAAGGATCTCGAACGCTTAGCGCTATTCGCATTAATGGTCGCCTTTGCTTCCGCCACCCAAGATATTGTGATTGATGCCTTTCGAATTGAATCCGCCCCAGAAAAGATGCAAGCCGCATTAGCCGCCGCCTATCAAGTGGGTTACCGCAGCGCCATGATAGTCGCCACCGCAGGTGCGCTCACGATAGCGGCTTGGGTCGAACCCGGTAACACAGCATACAACTTAGTGGCCTGGCAAACCTCTTACCTGATTATGGCGGGCTTGATGTCGGTGGGGATTTTGACCACGCTTTTTAGCCGAGAGCCCAAAGTCGATACCCGCGCCGCCGATGCCACCGAATTAGTGCTAAAACAACGTTTAAGCGCCACTTATCCAAGCGTTATCGCCGCTGGCATGTCTTGGATTTACACGGCCAGTATTTTGCCTTTTATTGATTTTTTCAAACGCTATGGCCGCAGCGCTATCCTCATCCTATTGCTGATTTCTTGCTACCGGATCTCGGATATTGTGATGGGCATTATGGCGAACGTCTTTTATGTGGATATGGGCTTCACTAAGGAAGAAATTGCCTATTTGAGTAAAATCTATGGCCTAATCATGACCTTAGTCGGCGCAGCCTTTGGCGGTATTTTGTTAGCGCGTTATGGCACGATGAAGATCCTTTTCCTCGGCGCGTTACTGGTGGCGGTAACCAATCTGTTGTTCGCGTGGCAGGCGGTAATTGGCTACAACGTGCCCTTTTTAACCTTTGCTATTTCCGTGGACAACTTTAGCGCAGGAATCGCCACGGCAGCCTTTATCGCCTATCTATCGAGTCTCACCAGCAGCGGCTACAGTGCGACGCAATATGCCTTACTGTCTTCGATTATGTTGCTGTTCCCTAAGTTTATCGCGGGCTTTTCGGGGGCTTATGTCGACGCATTTGGCTATGTGAACTTCTTTGTCGCCGCCAGTGTGATTGGGTTTCCTGTGTTGTTTTTGGTTATCTTAGTTAACAAGTATGCGCCGCACCCCAGCACATCGTTAACTGATGGTACGTCAAAAGATACAGCAGCAAACTCGGATTAAAATCTTAAAACACTTACGATATCAATAAAAAAAGCCCTCACACCTTAGTGTGAGGGCTTTTACATTTAAAGACGAAATGGCAAACGCGATACTGCATCACGTTAAAGCAATTTTGCTCGATTAATCTTTAAAGTTATCAAATTGGAAGGGCTGGCCTAACTCAGACTCGCGTGCCAATGCCATGACAGCTTGTAAATCATCACGTTTTTTACCTGTAACTCGTACTTTTTCGCCCTGAATAGACGCTTGTACTTTAAGTTTACTGTCTTTAATTAGCTTGACCAGTTTTTTAGCAATTAAGGTTTCGATACCTTCTTTAAACTTCACTTTGAGGGAGAAGGTTTTACCGCTGTGGATGGCTTTCTCATCGACTTCCATCGAAGACGGATCCACATTACGTTTGCTCAGTTGCATACGTAAAATGTCCACTAATTGTTGGCATTGGAAGTCATCTTCAGCGGTTAACGTGACCACATGGTCCTTATATTCCACGTCAGCCGTTTTACCGCGAAAATCGAAACGGGTCGCCAGCTCACGTTTGGTATTATCAACCGCATTGCGCAGTTCAACTTCATTCACTTCTGACACAATATCCATTGAAGGCATAGTTTTTATGTCCCATATCAAATTAATATGCAGCTAGTTTACCCACACACAGGCCTAAGTTGAAGGCAAAGCCTAGAATAAAGCGTAATCATGGATGACTTTAGTGGTGGATTTTCCTATCATTGGGCCACTCTAAGCTAATGCAAACATATTTGTGATAACTAAAAATACCCTATTTAAGCTGGCTTTAGCCGTAGCCTTTGTCGTGATCAGTTATCTGGTATTTTCCAGACCAACCTATTCGCAAAGTATTCCGAATATCGACAAGGTTGGCCATCTTGGGAGCTTTTTTTGCCTCTCCTATCTCTCCTATCTCGCTTTCAGACCTAAGTGGTATTGGCTATCGCTCACATTGGCAAGCTATGCCATTTTAATTGAGCTAGTGCAATCGCGTTTACCCTATCGAAGCGCCTCTGTGGCGGATGTTATCGCCGACTTTGCGGGCATAGCGCTGTTCTACTTTTGTAATTGGGCCTATGGCAAATACTTTCGTGCGGCTCAGTTGCGGGAAGATTAGTTCGAACGCAATACATGGGCGCTGATACAGAAATCTTAAGGCTGCGAATATGACTCATGCTGTGGATATTGCCATTTTAGGTGCAGGTGCCGTTGGACAACTGATCTGTCGCCAATTAACAGTTGCGGGCATGAATGTCGGTTTTATCGGCCGTAGTGCCCTCGAAGCTAGCCAGCAGGTTCTGAGTTTCACCCCATTAGCGTCTGCCGATGACAAGCAACAGCAGATACACGCTATCCCGTATTCGGTGCCTATCTTAACTGCCGATGCGCTCGACAATATCCGTCTGGTGATTGTCTGCGTTAAAGCCTATCAAGTGCTTGATGCGCTCTCCCACTTACTCAAGCAACTGCCTAGCCAATGTCATATTTTGTTATTACACAATGGCATGGGGCCTCATTTAGCGCTGGCACCGCTGATTAATGCGCAAGCCAATGGCAGAGGGCTAAGCCTAGGGACAACGTCTCAAGGGGTGTTACGCCAAGCCCCTTGGCAGATTAAGCAAACCGGACAAGGGCTGACTCAGCTGGGGCATTTCACAGGCGCAGAGCTGACAGAGCATTATCGCAACGCTTTGCTGGCTGCCATTCCGAGCAGTGAATGGGTCGATGCGATTGTGCCTTGCCTGTGGCAAAAACTCGCAGTCAATGCCGCCATCAATCCACTCACGGCGCTATATCAATGCCCCAATGGCAAACTAGCTGAGCCAGATTTTAGTGAAATGATTAAGGGTATTCTCGATGAGTTGGTCATGGTTGCCGCACATGATGGCGTGTCGCTTGATCAATCATTTTTGCACGACAGAGTCTACCAAGTGATCCGCCTCACTGCGGGGAACTTCTCGTCGATGCACCAAGATATTGCGCATCAAAGGCGAACCGAGATAGACCAAATTAACGGCTATATCTGTGAGCGTGCACAAGCGCACGGTTTAAGTGCGCCAGTCAATGCCGAGCTTTGGGCGCGAGTCAAACAGCTAGCAGTTTAACCGAGTACAACTAGCCTAGCACAACCAAAGTTAATTCACTGTTTAATAAAGATAACCTGTAAATAACGATTTAATTTCCCGCATTCATGCAGCGCATTAAAACGCTGACTCCCCTTCGCTTTATATCCACTCGACACTATCTGCACTGATACTTGCCAGCAGAACTCATCTTGCACCAATAAAACGCACCAAATCAGGGCGATTTGATTCTGTTTTGCACCGTTTTGCATCAATTCTTGATGCTATTTCGGTGCGACTGAATGTTAACGCAATGATAATAAATGCTTTGTTTATATGGCCTGATTCCTGCTTTATTCCAATAAATTGAGTCTGAAGTTTGTTGGAGAGAAAATTGAAACTGGTCACCGCAATCATTAAACCGTTCAAATTAGACGATGTACGTGAAGCCTTAACTCAGCTCAACGTCCATGGCATGACAGTCACTGAAGTGCGCGGCTTTGGCCGCCAAAAGGGCCATACAGAATTGTATCGTGGCGCCGAATACGCAGTGGACTTTTTGCCTAAGATGAAACTCGAAGTCGCCATTCACTCCGATCAAGAAGAAGCCGTTATCGAAGCCATTATTGCCGCTGCCCATACGGGTAAAGTGGGCGATGGCAAAATCTTTGTGACCGAACTCCAACAAGTCGTGCGCATTCGCACTTCGGAAGAAGGAGTGGATGCCCTATGATGCTAGCGAACTTCAGACTCAGTTTTAAATATCTATTGATATTATTCAGTATGTTGGCGACCAATGCTGTCGCCGATGAGGGTCAGTTCAGCGCCGCAAATACCGCGTGGATCTTAAGCTCATCCGCGCTGGTGTTGTTGATGACCTTACCCGGATTAGCCTTATTTTACGGCGGTTTAGTACGCAGTAAAAACGTGCTCTCGATATTGATGCAATGCTTCTCTATCGCCGCCCTTGTCTCAGTTTTATGGTTTGCCATAGGGTATTCACTCGCCTTCGATGCGGGCAATAGTTTTATCGGTGGCTTGGGTAAAGCATTACTGTCAGGAATTGGCCGCGATAGTCTCAGTGGGGATATTCCTGAGCCCCTGTTTATGCTATTTCAAATGACCTTTGCCATCATCACGCCGGCACTGATCATCGGTGGCTTTGCCGAGAGGATGAAATTCTCAGCTGTGCTCATCTTTTCAGGGGCTTGGTTATTATTGGTTTATGCGCCGATCACCCACTGGGTGTGGGGCGGAGGCTGGTTAGCACAGCTAGGACTGTACGATTTCGCGGGCGGAACCGTGGTGCATATTACCGCCGGAGTTGCAGCGCTCGTGGCGGCTAAAGTGCTAGGTCCGCGCAAAGGATTTTTAAACTCGGCGATTATGCCGCACAACCTGACCATGACAGTCACAGGTGCGGGCATGTTGTGGGTAGGATGGTTTGGTTTTAATGGCGGCAGCGCGCTCGGCGCCAATGGCACAGCAGCCATGGCGATTTTAGCAACTCATCTCGCCGCTTCTATGGGCGCGATGACATGGGCAGCAATTGAGTGGATTAAGTTTGGTAAACCCAGCGCCCTTGGCATAGTCACAGGCATGGTAGCAGGCTTAGGCACTATCACTCCGGCGTCTGGTTATGTTGGCCCAGCGGGTGCCTTAGTGATTGGTTTACTCGGCGGGATCGTGTGTTTTTACTCAACGGTCTATATCAAACAGAAACTTAAGATCGATGACTCCTTAGACGTTTTCCCCGTACACGGGGTCGGCGGTATTCTCGGAACCCTTTTGGCCGGCGTGTTTAGCTCGACCCAATTAGGCGTCTTCAGCGGCTACGGTTTTGCGGCCGTGAACGAAACCATGATAGACCAACTTGGGGTACAGATTATCGGGGTCGCGGCAACATTCACTTATACAGCTGTGGTCACTTGGTTACTGTTCGTGATCATCCGTAAACTACTTGGCGGCCTTCGTGTCAGCACAGAACAAGAAGTTAACGGCTTGGATTTATCGGAACACGAAGAAACGGGCTATAGTCTTTGATTAAGCCTCTTGCCAGAGCAGTTAACCAGAAACTTTAAAAGAGACTTTAAAAAGAGGCTTTAACGCTAAGCTTTCAACCAGAGGCTTAAACCAAAGCCTTTAACACGCACTTTTAGCTATAACGCTTGAACAGCAATAAGGGCACCTAGGTGCCCTTATTGCTGACTGATTTTATGATGCTAACGTTTAAAATGCTCAACTAACCATAGCTTTAAATCGGCGAGTTTCATCGGCTTAGCAAAGAGATACCCTTGTAGAAAATGCACTTGGCGACTGGTTAAATAATCCGCCTGCTCCTGCGTCTCAACCCCCTCTGCCACCACGACATAATTCATCTTGTGGGAAAGCTCGATAATAGTATCGAGCACATGGGAAGTGACAGAATCTTGTCCTATGGTATCGATAAAGCATTTATCAATTTTCAGATAATCTAACGGCATCGTTTGCAGCAGGGATAAAGTGGTTTGCCCAGTACCAAAGTCATCAATTGCCACTAGAATCCCTAACTGTCGCAAGCTTTCAATACACTGGCAAATATCCGGCGTTAATAATTGCCGTTCGGTGATTTCAATCAACGGCTTAACGCCAATACGCTCCAGGGAATCCCGCAGATGAATAAATTTCGACTCAATATCATCTTGCGTAAAGTGTTCTGGCGCCACGTTAAACGCAATTCTAAAGCCCGGTTCGACCTTCATATCGGCAAAATCTTTTAATGCCCGCTCAAAAATATAGTTGGTCAATGGGACAATTAACTTGCCCTCTTCGGCAATGGGAATAAATAAGTCAGGTCGCACTAAACCCATTTGAGGATGCTGCCAACGCACTAATGCTTCAACGCCCTTGGCCTTACCGTCCTCGGCACAAATCACTGGCTGATAAACCAAGAAAAACTCTTCGTTCTCTATCCCACTGCGAATGTCATCGGCAAGGGAATGGCGAGTAACCCTTGAATAGAGCACAAATAGGATAGTCCCCGTAATCAAGACTATGCTAACGGGCAAAGAAATGGCCAAAAATATCCAAAAGAAATGCCAGAAAAAGGCAGGTGACATTGCTAATAACACTGAAAAATTGTGCTTATCAGAATCGAGCGTCATCACCTCATTTTGTTTAAATTCGGGTGACTCTGGAATCGTTTTACCATTTATAGATAAAGCGACATTGATCACTGCGCTGGGAAACACATTGGGTTGTACAAAGGAGTCTAATAAATATTGCCCTTCAATAATCACAGCAGCGCCGTGCTTAGATATCGGTTCCCAGTTTGATGCCACTATCGCAGGCACCTCAGGCATAAAAGGCGTGCCGCCAATAATAAACTGGTTAGGTATTTCAAGATTTTCAGTGGTACTGACTATGCCTAAAGGAACGTCGATATCACCTGTTTTAGATGAACAATAAACACGTTGCGAATCAAATATTAAAGCCGAGCGAAAGTAAGGCTGGAACAACATATAGTTGTGTAATTCTTGACACTCAGTGTCCTTCAACGCCAATGCATAATGGCTGATTTCATCGGCATGAGAGATCAAAGTATCTATGTTGCCTACATAAATCCCCCCCCACACCTTTGACTTTATCTTCCACAAAATACTGTGCAGAGAGATAACTTGCTACAACAGCAACCCCAATGGGAAACAATATCACTGCCAGCCATTGCCACAATGGCAGATTTAATTTTGCTATTTTTCTTCGCATAGTTCTCTGTTTAGTTCCTTAACTCGCACAGCACTCGGTTAAAAATGGTATCAAAATCTAAGCGGCAAGACGTGTATATGTTTGTATCTCAGTTCATATCAGCTTGATATAAACTGGCTAAATCGAGTTTTATTTTAGTATAAAAAACCAGTATGACATCAATGAGTTTTAATCTATTCCCACATCACTAAAATAGCGGCGATAGCGATAAGCACTAATCCAAGCATATCTTTTATCTTCACTTTTTCCTTCAACCAAAAGGTGGCAATCAAGATCATAAAGAAGACTTCAACTTGGCCTAAGGTTTTAACATAAGGCACAGCCTGCAGCGACATTGCACTAAACCAGCCGATAGAACCTAAACAACTGGCGGTACTAGTGAGTAAGGTAAGCTTAGGTCGCTGCCATAACGCGGCCAGTGTGGATTTATCCTTAAGTAACAGATAACTGACTAACACTAAGGTCTGTAGACTAATCACGAATAACAGCACCCAAGCGGCGCTATGGGGGAAGCCGATATTCAAACACAAACTCGCCTCCCGCACCCAAAGCGATGTCAGCGCAAACGAAGTACCACAGGCTAAACCAATCAATACCGTATTGAGCGACAGACTTCGAAGACCTTGTTTGGCACTCATCAGAAAAATCGCCACACCGCCCAGTAATACACCCGACCAACCTAATGGTGATAAATGAGTGCCAAAAAACACTGTGCCTAATATCGCCGCAACCACAGCTTCACTCTTAGCCAGCCCAGCCCCAATAGCAAAATTCTGCAGCTTAAACAGTTTCACCATCAAACCCGTCGCGAGGATTTGCATCGCCGATGCACCTAAGATAAAAACGATAAAACGGCCGCTAAAATCGGGGATACCGACATCCTGCCAAAGATATAAACCTACCAGATACACGGCGGCAATGGGCCCAGCCCAAATAAAACGCGCTAAGGTCACGCCCGCAACACTCACCTCTTTACTCAGCTGGCTTTGAAACGCATTACGCCAAGCCTGCATAAATGCCGCCAGCAAAGTTAGTAAGATCCACATGAAGGTATTCCGTAAAGAATGAGGTCGGCAATAAAGACGAGGGTTAGGCAAACCTCATCATAAAACATTAATGTTTCAGATAGCTACAGGGTTATAGCCATCGGATTATTTCAGCTGGAAAACAAAAGCCCCGAACGAGTCGAGGCTTTGGGATTAAGTCACTAATTCATTAATTCATTAAGTCTTAGTTTGCGATTACTTACTGGTATCGATTGGACCGAAGGACTTAACCAAATCGTCAATTGCTTTCATTTGCTTCAGATAATTTTCTAACTGATGCAAAGGTAAGGCACATGGGCCGTCGCACTTAGCGTTATCAGGATCGGGATGTGCTTCAATGAATAGACCCGCTAAACCTAGCGCCATACCGCTGCGCGCTAACTCGGTCGCCTGTGCACGACGTCCGCCCGCAGAATCGGCACGGCCACCTGGACGTTGCAGCGCATGGGTCGCATCGAAAATCACTGGGTAGCCAGATTGCTTCATCTCATCCATGCCCAACATATCAACGACTAAGTTGTTATAACCAAAGCTTGAACCACGTTCACACAGGATGATCTCGTCATTGCCCGCTTCGTTAAACTTAGTGATGATGTGGCGCATTTCGTGCGGCGCTAAAAACTGTGGCTTTTTCACGTTAATGATAGCGCCGGTTTTTGCCATAGCGACAACCAGATCTGTCTGACGGGCCAAGAATGCTGGCAACTGAATGATATCAACCACTTCAGCAACAGGTGCACACTGGTGCACTTCATGCACGTCAGTGATCAAAGGTAAGTTAAAGGTCTTTTTGATTTCTTCAAAAATCTTCAAACCTTCTTCCATACCTGGGCCACGGTAAGAGTTGATTGAAGAGCGATTCGCCTTATCAAAGGACGCCTTAAACACATAAGGAATACCCAGTTTTTGGGTCACTTCGGCGTAGGTTTCAGCAATCGACATAGCGAGATCGCGAGACTCAAGCACGTTCATGCCACCAAACAACACGAAAGGTTTATCGTTAGCAATCTCGATTGAACCTAGGTTTATGATTTTATTACTCATCGCAACTTCTCTCTAAAATGCTGGAACCTTTCCCAGCGATGAACTGAATATAGGGCTAAGGCCGCTATGCTGCAACTAGCTGTAAAAGTTGACCACAGAGCCACGCCATGTAAGTCCCTAACGCATAACCAAATACGGCTAACAACACACCAACAGGCGCTAAAGCGGGGTGAAATGCCGCAGCAACAACAGGGGCAGATGCCGCACCGCCGACATTTGCTTGACTACCCACGGCCATGTAAAACAGCGGCGCTTTTATCAACTTAGCCACCAATAACATAAAGCCAGCATGCACTATCATCCACACAATACCGATTAAAAAATACAAAGGTGTGTCGAGCACTTTACTCACATCCATATGCAGACCAATCGTCGCCACTAGGATGTAAAGGAAGGCCGACGCCACTTTCGATGCCCCCGCCGCCTCTAAATGGCGTACTGGGCTGAAGGACATCGCCAAACCAATGGTTGTGACTATCACCACTAACCAGAAAAACTTAGAAGTTAAGCTGTAATCTTCGGTCCAAGGGTAGTTCGCTTCAAAAAATGGCCCAAGGAAATCGGCGGCCATGTGGGCGATACCAGTGATCCCAAAGCCAACAGCGACAATCAGCATAAGATCGCGCAGATTAGGAATGCGTGCATTTTCAGCGTGATACTTTTCAACTTTTTCTTTTAACGCTTCAATTGCTGAGGTATCGGCACCCGTTCTGGCATCGATTTCTTTCGCCTTTGAGGCCATAAATAGCAACACGGCCATCCAGATATTGGCGACAATCACATCGACTGTCACCATCACAGAGAAAATATTGCCACCGACTACATAGATTTCTTTCATCGCCGCTTGGTTTGCGCCACCACCAATCCAGCTTCCAGCTAAAGTCGTCATGCCGCGCCAAACCGCATCAGGACCATCAACCCCGATCAAAGAAGGCTCGATAACAGACACTAATAGCAAAGCAATCGGGCCACCGATGACGATGCCGACAGTGCCGGTTAAAAACATGATTAAGGCTTTTGGCCCTAAACTTAAAATCGCTTTTAAATCAACACTTAAAATCAACAAGACTAAACAAGCTGGCAGTAAATAACGTGACGCCACAAAATACAGTTGTGAGGTATTACCGTCGATCACCCCAAAGGTATTCAATAATGATGGCAAGAAATAGCACAACAAAAGGGCGGGAATAAAACGATAAAACTTCTGCCAAAAAGGATGACTACTGCTGCTGGTATAAAATACAAAACCTAGAATTGTCGCGAGTATCCCTAACGCCGTGGCATCGTTCGTCACTAAGGCCGTGCTTGTCATGCTAATTTCTCCCTGTTAATACAGTTATTATTTTATTTTTATTAGAGACTTAACCTTTAAGTCCCTGGGTCAAACTTCCATCTGCCCAGTATTATTATTTTGCTGATTGGATTGAACAGTTGATAAATAAGAAGAGCCCCGAAAGGCTCTGCTTTAATGGTAAATCTCGGCGTGCTCATTTAATTCTTTGAGCTGCATCTTCACGATTTCGATCACGGGATCGTGGGGGCTGTTATCGACAAAATGCTGCAAATCAGCAGCGGCCACATTAATACAACCCAGCTGCTGCGCGATAAAGGCTCGCTCACGATTGAGGTGCACATCATCGCTATGCCATTGCAACAGCAGACTGCAACATTCCATCGCCGCCTCAAATTGATGCGACACAATGCAACCGGCTTTTAGCTCATGCAGCATACGCGTCAGCAGTTTTTTCACCGTTGCAGGTTTTAAATAACTCGCCTTAAGCTCGGCAGCATTGCCTAACTCGCCGCGCACTAACACATGCAACTGGTGACGGCTGAGCTCCTTGCCCGTCAAAGGGTCCAGATAACTCACTTCACCGGCAATCTTGCAACGCAGCACCGTATTGCCGGGTAGTAATATCGGCTCAAGCTCAAGATCTAACTGCTTCGCCAGTAACATCAAGACAGTTGCCAGCGTAGTGCTATTCCCTTGGCGGCTAATTAAGCAAGTGCCTAAATCCGCCGCCTCAGTACTAAAGTAGTTATCGCGGACACAAAAGCCTAAATCCTCGTAAAACCAATGCAACAGCGCATTAAAACGCTGTTGTTGGTCAACCAAGTAATGACTTAATACGGCTCCCGCCATTTCAAACCAAGCCCATTTAGCGGCTTCTAGTTTAGAAAATCCAAGGTGCGCACCTACATCCAATGCCGACTCGGGCAATGAAATGCCATCTTGCAGAGTGTAGTTACCCATTAACCCAATAAGACCGCTTGTTTAAAATGAGCCAATTTAGCAGCATAAACCAACCAGCCTATCGCGCCTAAGTAAGCAAATACTTTGAACAACTTGTTTCTGTTTGCCTTTATGGCAATCGCACCTAGGACAATGTAAGCAACTACAGCACCGATTTTTTCGGTCATCCAAGGATCCACAAAAGGAAATTGTTGGATCATAAAACACAGGGTTAAACCCGACAGCAATAAGAAAGTGTCGATAACATGGGGCGCTATCTTGAGCAGTTTCTTCTCCATCAAAGCCGATTGGCGCAGATGCAGAACAAAGCGCACGGTAAGCAGCAACACGCTCAACGCGATAAAGGTAAAATGCAGATGTTTAACCGCAGGATATAGACTGTAAAAAGTTTCCATTACGATACTTATGGTCAGTGACAAAGGCGCTAGTTTACCCTAATCCGTGACGGCATACCAATGCCTATCAGCCTGATAGTCAGAGCTAACAACATAAAAAATCAAACGAGAATAGACGATGAATTTAAGCTTAATTAACGATGAATCAACCGAGTTCGCCGATGCCATAAAACAAAAAATCATCGAGTTCAACCAAGTCCAATGGCAAGGGCTTAGCCGTAAAAATCTCGGCCTCAAATTACAAGATACCGAAGGTAAACTGTTAGCGGGAATAAGCGGCAAAACCTTCGGCAATTGGTTGTTAATTGATTACCTGTGGGTCGATGGTACCCTAAGACACCAAAAAATCGGCACGCGCTTGCTATTAGAGGCAGAAAGCCAAGCAAAAGCGCGCGGCTGCCAATTTGCCCTGCTCGATACCTTAGATTTTCAAGCTAAGCCCTTCTATGAGCGCCACGGCTATCGCGTACAGTGGATACAACAAGCCTACCCAGAAACCGGCAGTAAATTCTTTATGGTGAAAGTGTTGTAATGTTTGAGGTTGGCGATTTTAACCTTACATCTGCTTAAACTGACTCTTTAGAAAACAAAAACGCCATTGGCAATAACCAATGGCGTTCGATAAATCGGTATAACAGGGTAAATACCTTCACTTAAAGCAACGCGTTATTCTGCCCATTTACCCATAGTGCATCTGTCATTGCTGCCAAAGTCTCGCACTGTGGCGACATTCTCATAGCCCAGTTCAATAAGTTTAGCCCTGAGTTTTACCGCCTGTTCAAAACCATGTTCCAGCAGAATATAGCCGTTAGGCTTTAAGTAATCTCGGGCAGTGTTGGCAATATAGTAAAGATCGGCAAAGCCTTCCTCGGCGGCGGTTAACGCGCTTTGGGGCTCGAAACGCACATCACCTTGGTGCAAATGTTCGTCTGCTTCATCAATATAAGGTGGGTTTGAGACGATTAAATCAAAGTCACGCGACTTTACCGCGCTAAACCAATCGCTTTGAAGAATGTCGACCTGCGGCAGCTTTAAATTCTCACGGTTCGCGATAGCCAAAGCCACGGCATCATCGACTTTATCGACCGCGGTGATTTGCCATGACTCACGCTCAGACGCTAACGCCAACGCAATAGCCCCAGTGCCAGTACCTAAGTCGAGCACTTTGGCATAGGTTGAAAGCGGCAGGTTCAAAGCGGTTTCGACCAGAATTTCCGTGTCAGGACGCGGGATCAAAGTCGTGTCGTTAACGATAAAAGGCAGCGACCAAAATTCACGCTCACCAACAATATGTGCCACAGGCACGCCCTTTTGACGTTTCTGTACCATTTGCTGGAAGCGTTTCCACTGCTCAACCGTCAGGGATTTTTCAGGCCAAGTGTATAAATAGCTGCGACTTTTATTGAGGCAATATAACAGCAAAACCTCTGCATCCAGATGAGCGGATTCAGAGGTTGATGCTAACTGCACATAAGCCCATTGCAGGGCTTCGGCTATGCTAGATTGATCTGACAAAACTACCCCTGCTCGTCAGCCAGTGCGGCTAACTGATCGGCTTGATGCTCTTGCATCAGAGGCAATAAAATGGCATCGAGATCGCCTTCCATCACTTCGTTCAAGCGATATAAAGTCAAGTTGATGCGGTGTTCGCTCACTCGGCCTTGCGGGAAGTTGTAAGTACGTACACGTTCGGAGCGATCACCACTGGCAACCAAACTACGACGGGTCGATTCTTCGGCGCTACGGCGTTTTTCGTCTTCAACAGCTTGAATACGTGCGGCCAGAACACTCATGGCTTGGGCACGGTTCTTATGTTGCGAGCGTTGATCTTGGCATTCCACCACTATCCCTGTTGGAATGTGGGTAATACGAATGGCAGAATCAGTTTTGTTAACGTGCTGACCACCCGCACCCGATGAACGGAAAGTATCAACTTTCAGATCGGCAGGATTGATTGAAATCGCTTCCGCTTCAGGCACTTCATGCAGTACAACCACAGTCACCGCAGAAGTATGCACACGACCTTGGGATTCGGTTTCTGGCACACGTTGTACGCGGTGACCGCCGGATTCAAACTTAAGTTTGCCGTATACGCCTTCACCGCTCACCTTCATGATCACTTCTTTAAAGCCACCATGTTCGCCTTCGTTACAGCTCATGATTTCAATCTGCCAGCGATTTGCTTCGGCATAACGGCTGTACATGCGGAACAAATCGCCCGCGAAAATAGCGGCTTCATCGCCGCCTGCGCCAGCACGGATCTCAACGAAGGCGTTTTTATCGTCGTCGGGATCTTTTGGCAGTAATAGAATTTGCAGTTCATCTTCAAGATGCTCGAGCTTAGCCTTAGCGGCTTTCATCTCTTCCTGTGCCATTTCGCGCATTTCAGCATCGTCTTCTTCCAGCATTTCTTTGGCAGAATCGAGATCGACCTGCGCTTGCTGATAGGCTTTAAAGCCAGCAACAACGTCTTCTAACTGGGCATATTCTTTCGATAACGCGCGAAACCTGTCTTGATCAGAAATGACGCTAGCATCACCCAGCAAAGCCATGACTTCTTCATTGCGCTCGAGCAAGCCTTCCAGCTTGCGGATAACGGATTCCTTCATTTAACTCGCTAACCTTAGTTTTTATCTAATCCAAGCGCTGATCTTAACTGACCGAGAGTATTCAAATCGCCCTGACGACTCGCTGCCGTGAGGGCCTGTGTCGGTGCGTGGATAAGTTTATTGGTCAGGCGATTGGCTAATTCAATCAATACCTGCTCAGTGTCTGAGCCCTGGGCTAATTTATTCAGGGCGCGTTCCACTAACTCATCTTTTACCGCCATGCTCTGGCTGCGATACTCGCGAATACTGTCGACCGACTCTAAAGAACGGATCCAATCCATAAATAAGAAAGATTGTTCTTCAGTAATTACTTCAGCTTGCTCGGCGGCTTCTTTTCGAGAAGCCATATTCTGTTCAATAATGCTATGCAGGTCGTCCACTGTATACAGAAACGCGTCATCCAAATCGGCGACTTCCGGCTCAATATCCCGGGGAACTGCTATATCAACCAATAACATAGGTTGATGGCGACGCTGCTTTAGCGCTTTTTCGACCATGCCTTTACCTAGGATAGGCAGAGGGCTGGCGGTAGAGGATATCACGATATCGGCTTTTGGGAGATAATCTGGTATCTGCGCCAGTGTAATTGCTGTTGCGCCAAACTCCTCGCACATGCCTTGGGCACGTTCTAACGTCCGATTTGCTACGACCATTGAAGCCACGCCGTTATCTTTAAGATGCTTCGCAACCAGTTCTATGGTTTCACCTGCGCCAATCAACAGTACTTTAGTGGTCGATATCGATGAGAAAATATGTTTCGCCATGCTTACCGCGGCAAATGCCACAGAAACTGCAGCGGCGCCAATTTCAGTGTCAGTGCGGACTTTCTTAGCGACTGAAAAAGTGTTCTGAAAGAGTCTATCTATGGTTAGTGCAACCGTACCAGCCTCTTTGGCCTTAACAAACGCTTGCTTTACTTGACCGAGAATCTGCGGCTCACCCAAGATCAACGAATCGAGCCCAGAGGCCACACGCATCAAATGCCTTACGGCATCTTGACCGTGATAATTATAGAGACAAGGTGCTACATCCTCATGATCTAGGCCGTGATATTCTTCAAGCCACGCAATAATGTCGGCCTCATCGCCGTTGTTGCAATACAACTCAGTGCGATTACAGGTTGAGACAATAACGGCTTCACCCGAGCGTGTACGACTGGCCAGACTCTTCATAGCATCATGAATTTTGTCCGGAGAGAAGGCAACTTTCTCACGCAGGTCTACCGTGGCTGTTTTATGGTTAATACCGATTGCTACAAGGCTCATCTGACTCTTTCTAGATTCTTGGCGACTCTCTTAATAAGGGCATTCTACTGAATTGGCCCAACTAAAAACAGAATACGCTTAACAAAACCGAATAAAGGTCTAACTTCTTACCTAAATTTTCTATCAATAATAGGTAAGGCAAAATTTGCCCCAAGGGAGCAAATCTAAGTGACCGCCGATGGAAATTTTACGTTTGGCATTGGTATTCTTTCCAAGCCCTCGTATCATAAGGACTTTGGTATATCAGTCATAGATGAATAATTTGAAGCGCCTCACAAAAACCATTTTCTCTTGTTTTACCTTAAGCGCCCTACTTTTGCTGGCGGGGTGTGAAACCTTGCCGCCGATGACTGACTTAAGCCCAATCACAGTCACGGATGCGCGCCAAGCAACCGCTTGGGAATTACAGGGTAAACTGGCGATAAAAACCCCTGACGATAAGCTCAGCGCGAATATCTACTGGCGCCACAGTGAAGATCGTGACGAACTGACACTCACCACTATGCTGGGTACGACTGTGTTGACGCTTAACTCAACCCCGAACTCGGCCCATTTGCATATCGATGGCAAAGATTTTCGCGACGATAATGCCCAGCGTTTACTCGAGCGAGTCAGCGGTTGGTCCATCCCCTTGGCCGATTTACCTTTGTGGATCACAGGCCAAGTTGGCCCCAATGATCAGGTCATCGCACGCGATAGCCAAGGCAAACCCAAGCAGCTAACCAATACTCAAACCCCGCCACCTTGGCAGGTCGCATTTTTAAGTTGGCAACCCCAGAGCGGCGCCAGTGTGCCCCATCAATTAAAGCTTGAACGTGGTGATTTACAACTCAAACTACAACTGAATCAATGGCAAGCTCTTGGCAAGCCCGCGATCTTAGTAGGAGAACAACCTTAACATGCCCACTGCAATTTCCCGCAATTGGCCTGCGCCAGCCAAGCTCAACTTGTTTTTACACATTAATGGCCGCCGCGCCGACGGTTACCACGAACTGCAAACCTTGTTTCAGTTTATCGATTGCTGCGACATGCTCGATTTTAAGGTCACTGAAACCCCTGAACTGATTTTGCACTCCAATATGTCGGGCGTTGTCGCTGACAGCGATAACTTAATTCTGCGAGCCGCAAAATCATTACAGCAAACCACAGGCTTTAAAGGCGGCGCTGAGATCTGGCTAGATAAACGGCTACCCATGGGCGGCGGTTTAGGTGGCGGCTCGTCCGATGCAGCCACCACATTAGTGGCATTGAACACGTTATGGCACACCCAATTATCAACCGAAGAATTGGCAATAATCGGCCTTAAATTGGGTGCCGATATTCCTGTTTTTATTCATGGTTTCGCCGCTTTTGCCGAAGGTGTGGGTGAACGCTTACAAGCAGTAAATCCGAGTGAGCCTTGGTACTTAGTCATAGCTCCCGATGCGCATGTTTCCACCGCCGACGTATTCCAAGATCCACTTTTACCGCGTGATACCCCGAAACTGGCCATAGATACCTTAATGAGCCAACCTTGGGCAAATGATTGCCAAAAACTCGTCGTTTCTAAATACCCTCAAGTTGCCAAGGCATTAGGCTGGCTGCTAGAATATGCGCCGTCGAGAATGACAGGAACAGGCGCATGCGTGTTCGGGGAATTCACACAACAGCAACAAGCTCTCGCAGCCTTGGCGAAATTACCGTCTGAAATGCAAGGATTTGTTGCACAAGGGATGAATATTTCGCCGCTCATCACGCGACTCAGTCACCCTTAAACTACTTTCTTCTAGGGTAACCACTTAACGATAACGCCTCGGGTTCCTCCCGTCCCTATATCGTCGTTACTCTAGCCACTAAAATATAAAGCAAACGCCTGAGGTTCATACAGTGCCCGACATCAAGCTCTTTGCTGGGAACGCCACCCCCAGTCTCGCTAAAAAGATAGCCGATCGTCTATTTTGCAAACTCGGAGACGCAGTGGTTGGTCGTTTCAGCGATGGTGAAATCAGTGTCCAAATTAACGAAAATGTACGTGGTGCCGATGTGTTCATCATCCAATCCACTTGCGCGCCGACAAACGACAACCTGATGGAACTCATCGTGATGGTTGACGCGCTGCGCCGTGCATCAGCTGGCCGTATCACAGCCGTTATTCCTTACTTTGGTTATGCTCGTCAAGACCGTCGCGTTCGTAGCGCCCGTGTACCTATTACTGCAAAAGTGGTTGCCGATTTCCTGTCTAGCGTGGGTGTTGACCGCGTTCTGACCTGTGACCTGCACGCTGAGCAAATCCAAGGTTTCTTCGATGTTCCTGTTGATAACGTATTTGGTAGCCCAGTGCTGCTAGAAGATATGTTAGCGAAGAATTTAGATAATCCAGTGGTTGTTTCTCCAGACATCGGTGGTGTTGTTCGCGCTCGCGCAGTAGCAAAACTGCTCGATGATTCTGATTTAGCGATCATTGATAAACGTCGCCCACAAGCGAACGTTGCGCAGGTTATGCACATCATTGGTGATGTTCAAGGTCGTGACTGCATTATCGTTGACGATATGATCGACACAGGCGGCACTCTGTGTAAAGCGGCTGAAGCCTTAAAAGAACATGGTGCGAACCGCGTATTTGCTTACGCAACTCACCCAGTATTCTCTGGCAAAGCGGCTGAAAATATCGCTAACTCAGTGATTGATGAAGTGATTGTGACTGACACTGTTCCTTTAAGCCCAGAAATGTTAAAAGTGGCTAAAGTGACTCAGTTAACTATGTCTGCGGTACTGGCTGAGGCAATTCGTCGCGTAAGCAACGAAGAGTCTATTTCTGCCATGTTCCGTCACTAATAGTTCTGTCACTGAACGTTCTGACTAATCTGAGTGGTTCCACACAGTGTGCTGTTTTAACGAATCACTAAGCTTGCAGAGCTAATCACTCGGACATAAAAACGCACTCCTCGGAGTGCGTTTTTGTTAGTGTATTTTCTAAGCTAGCTTCTGCTCATTAGATTAGAGTTGGCTTTTAAATATTAGATTTTAAAATTACTGACCGCACGGAATAAGAATTCAGCCTGCGCTTTCAGCTCATCCGATGCCGACGCATTCGCATCTGCCGCATGGGAGGATTCTTCGGCGATGTCGCGGATCACCACCACGTTCTTATTCACTTCTGCCGCCACCATGCTTTGCTCTTCAATCGCCGCGGCAATTTGAGTACTCATGTCCATGATGTTACGCACATCTGTATTGATAAGCTTGAGTAACGCACCGGCACTCGCCGCTTGCTCCGCACTCTCAACACCTTGTTTTTGACTCGATTCCATCAATTGCACAATCGAGCGAGTACGCGTCTGTAAGGTCTGAATAATGTTCGCAATTTCTTGGGTTGACGATTGTGTCCGCATCGCTAAGTTACGCACTTCATCGGCAACCACTGCAAAACCACGGCCCTGTTCACCTGCACGTGCAGCTTCAATCGCGGCATTCAAGGCTAAAAGGTTAGTTTGCTCAGCAATGCCGCGGATCACATCTAACACGCTACCGATTGTCTCGCTGTCACGTTCCAGCTCATTAACGACCGCAGCCGAGCTATTGAGCTGCTCAGCAAGTGACTGGATTTTATGAATCGTTTGCTCAACTTCTAATTGGCCGCTTTGCGCATTATCGTGGGTCTGACCCGCTTTTGATGCCGCTAACTCAGTTGTTTTAGCAATTTCGTCAATGGTTGCGCCCATTTCTGTTATCGCCGTTGCAACCATATCAGTCTCATTGAGCTGTTGACCTACGCCTTCAGAGGCAAGCATGGCATTTTCGGATACGCGCTTACAGGAGGTGTTAATCGTTGCGACCGACTCAATCACTTGCTCAATCAATTGCTGGAAGCTACTCACCATACTATTGAAATGCTGCGCAATTTCGCCAAGTTCATCTTGCGTTGATGCATCGCATCTCAAGGTCAGATCTTTACTCACTTCGATACGAGCAATGATCTGCGTGATGCGCTCAACCGGGGCGATAATACTGCGGATAATCAAATAGGTAATGATAGATAGCAGCAACGTGATAAAGATAAACACAGCAATACCTACATTAACGCTGCTGCTCTCAGCATCATCAATCGCCTTAAGCGCTAGGTTATGTAAGTCATTCGCGCTACTTTCAATTTGTAGGTTGGCAGCGACAAGACGCGCCATAGTGCCATCTTTTTCGGTTAAACCGAGTTGCTGCTCTTTATTGGTTAAGCTTTTAAAATCTTTCTGATACTGAGTAATAAGCTCTGCAATTTTATTTTGGGTATCGGCATCTAAGCTCGATGAACGTAGCTTGTCATTAAACTTGCCAATGTTGGCATCGAAGGTTTCAACATAACTTAGCTCTCGACGCAGCATAAAATCTTTTTCGTTACGTCTCAGTTGCAGCATAGCCACTTCGAGTTCGAGCTGATTGTATTGCTTCAGCAGCGTTTCAACATTATGCACCGCCGTACGCAATGTGCCGTACAAACCTGTTTTAGGCGTTAAGCCAATTTCCTGCTGTAGCTGCACCACTTCAGAAAAAGCAGCTTGATACTGATTTAAATTACTATCAAAACTTTCAAGCGATGCCTTGGACACACCGTATTCTTTAAAGACTTTCTCTAATTCTGGGACAATACTGTCGATTGCCATGTGGCTTTGCTTATGTAGCTCGGCATATTTTAAATCCTTACGCGCGAAGAAATCCTTTTCGTTTTTACGCAGAATTAAGACATCGCGCTCTAACTCAAGCACATTTTGAACGGCATGGGAGAGCTCAGACTTAACCGAATTTGAATGGAGTTGTAATCCAAACATGGCAACTAATGCCGAGATAGACACAGCTGCGCTGAGTAACAACTTTGAGCGGATTAGCATAGAAAGTCCCCGAATAAATAATCTATCTTAAAAAGATAGCTGCAAATTAAGCCTTTAACAGCGCAAGTGTAGCAATACATGAAAAGTTCATATCAAATACTCTGACAATTTGTGGATTTAAGCTCTCATATCGTGAGCACCTCATTATTTTTAGCTTAGTTCATCAAGATGATGCCGACATATTTTTCAAAGTAATGCGTGTTAACTTTGTTAAACATACCGTCTCAATGCCGATATAAACACCACAGCACCAATTGGTATAAAATGAATAACTTCATTAGTTTAACTGTATATTTTCGGGCGAATTCTACTACAGATTACAAAAATGTTACGCTGGATAATGAATCTTAATAAAATATATTTTTTACAGTTCCAAACCTTTTGCAGCATTCAGTGCGTCAAAACGACAACACTTAATAATTATGGCAGGGAATGACAGTGACGGCAGGGATACTCCCACTCAATAGCGCAATGTCTGATTTTGAGCTGGCCACCTTAGCCAGCCAAGGCAACAGAGCCGCATTTAAACTGCTGTATCAAAGCCATCACCAACGTATTTATGCCTTATCACTGCGCCTTTGTGGTCATAAAACTATGGCGGAAGACATTACCCAAGAGTGTTTTATTTTAGTGTGGCAGAAGTTGCCACAATTTCGAGGTGAGAGTCAGTTTTCCACTTGGTTACACAGTATTTGTGTCAATCAAGCCTTGAGCAGTATCCGTAAACAACAATCATTTTGGGCACGATTTATCCCACTTGAAAATGAAACTGAACCTATGAGTTCAGATGAAAGTTATAGCGGATTAGACAAGTTGATTTTCAAACTGCCGCAGCGGGCTCGCATAGTGTTCGTACTCTGCGCCATCGAAGGTTATCAACACGATGAAATCGCTGACTTACTTGGCATTGCGGTCGGTACTAGCAAGACCCAATACCATAGAGCTAAGCAACTACTACAGGAGATGCTGTAATGACATTAACGCCGCTTTCCCGTGAACAACAGCTTGAGCAACTGATCGATAGCGCCCCCAAAGAAATGTCGCCCAGCCATGATCTGTGGCAGGGCATTGAAAAGCGCATGGACAAACCACTTATGTCGCAAACGCGCCAATCCCAGCACGGCAGACTGTGGGCAATAGCCGCCTCCTTTATCCTTCTGGTGGCATTGGGGTATACCCAATTACCCTCTTTCAATCCATTAACCACGCAGCAGACAGAGCTTGCTCAGAACTCAGCTATGCCAGCGCAACCAGGGGATGCGGCCTTACAATTATTACTCACTCAAATTGCAGCATCGCACCAAGTGCAAGTGGATAACCTAGAGCAAACAACGAATGCACTAGCTTGGCAGACCAGCAGCTTTAGCGCGCCCGTTGAGCAAGGTTTGGCTGAACTAAGACGGGCGGCAACTCAGCTTTACCAAGCTTTACAAGCAAATCCAACCGATAAACAACTTTGGCAACTCTGGCTTTGGGTGCAGCAGCGTGAGCTCGACCTATTACAACAGGGCCAAAAATTACCCATTAGAAACTCGACACAAGGAAATACCCTATGAGTAACCTCAATCTCACTAAAACCAGTCTATTAGTTTCGACACTCTATTTAGGTTTAATGGGCAATGTGTTCGCAGCGCAAAGCGTTGATAAACAGCTCAGTATTGATAGCGACACCCAACTGCAGATCAAAGTCCAGCGCGGCGATGTGACGATTCAAACCTGGGATAAGAGTGAAGTCAGTGTCACAGGCACACTCGATGAATTGAGTGAAGGTTTTGTGTTCGAGCAACAGGGAAACAGTCTGAATATCGAAGACAAGATGCCTCGCCACTATAATGGCAATAATGACAAGGGCTCGCAGCTCACCATTAAAGTACCAAAAACAGTAAAACTCAATGCAGACACTATTTCAGCGAATCTGCAAGTTGCCGAAGCCCAAGGTGAACTCGATTTAAATACCGTCAGTGGCGATATAAAAGCTAACAACCTCAGTGGTAAACCTGAGTTAAATACCGTCTCTGGCGATATCACAACCAAAGCACTTGATGGGAAAATCAAATTAGAAACCGTATCCGGCACGATTCAAGACACTGACAGCAAAGGGGAAATGAACTATCGCCTCGTTAGCGGCGACTTAAATAGCCAAACTCAGGCAGAAAAAGTCACGGTGGAACAAGTTTCTGGCGAAGTGAATGCTAACTTTAGCCTCGCAAAGGAAATCGTACTCAGAACCGTCAGCGGTGACTCAAAAGTATCACTGGCGAAAAACTTCAACAGAGCCAATTTAGAAAGTGTGAGCGGCGATATCATAGTGACGTTTGCCGATATGCCAGATGCCAGCTTTGACTTAGACGGTGGTCCTGGTGGCAAGATCAAAAACACCTTAACTCAAGATGAGCCTAAGAAGCAGAAATACGTGCCACGCGCCGAGTTGTCATTTCAAACAGGCTCTGGCGCAGCAAACGTGAAGATGAATACCATCAGCGGTAATCTGATTTTAAAGAAACAGTAATAATAAAAGCTAGTTAGCACAAATAAAAAATGCCGCCACAAATCAAACTCGGGCGGCATTTTTTATATTAAACTCGTTAGACTGAAGCTATCTCTTCAGCCGTCAAATATCGCCATTCACCCAGTGCTAAGGCGGGATCTAATTCAATTTGGCCCACACTTTCACGGTGCAATCCTTGCACGTGGTTGCCCACCGCAGCAAACATACGTTTCACTTGATGGTACTTACCTTCAGTGATGGTGAGTCGCACTAATTGCGGCTCAATAATCTCCAGCAATGCAGGCTTAGTTAAGCCATCTTCACCGCGCAATTCAACACCAGCGGCAAACACTGCAATCAAGCCAGCATCCACTGGTTCGGCGAGTTGCACTAAATAGCGTTTACCGCATTCTTTCTTCGGTGAGGTGATTTTATGCGACCACTGGCCGTCGGTCGTGATCAACACTAGCCCTGTGGTATCGGCATCTAAACGACCAGCAATGTGCAAAGTTTCAGGCTTGGGCACATCCACTAAGCTCAATACCGATGGATAAGTTTCATCAATCGTTGAACAAATGGTATCGACTGGTTTGTTGAGCATTAAATAACGTACGCCCACTAAGGCAATAGGCTCGCCCTCGAGACAAACACGCATACCTTCAGTCACTTTAAAGCCCGAGTCTTTGACGACTATGCCATCGCAAGTGATATCACCGCGATGCAGGGCTTTTTTCGCTAATGAGCGAGTCAGTGGGGTACTCTCACAGATAAATTTGTCTAAACGCACGTTAATACTCAACTTCAATAAAGAAAACTGCCATATTATGAGGCCGACCACTTCAAAGGGCAAAGAATTGCTGCTCAGCACGCGATGTGTTTCTATCTAAGCCCTTACGTATTGACAACAGTCACCCTAGGGAAAGATAACATGACTGAATTCCAAAAGATGATCTCAGGCCAAGAATATGACTGCCTTGCCAGCGAACTATTAAGTTTACGCGCTCAGCAGCAACGGCTAAATCGACAATTAAATCAAATAATTGACCAAGAAAATACAGAATATAGCCAACTCTGTCAGCAGCTCATCCCCCATAAATCTCCAGCCGCAACAATATCTACGCCGATTTTTATCAGTTATGGCGTCAATCTATCCCTTGCCGACAAAGTGTTTATCAATGTGAATGTCACCTTGCAGGATAATGCACCTATTTCTATTGGCGAGCAGACTATGGTCGGCCCCAATGCACAATTTTATACCTCGAGTCACCCACTCGATGCCGAGCTGCGTTGCTCAGATTTAGAAACCGCTAAAGCAATTAAGGTCGGTAAACGGGTATGGATTGGTGGCGGCGCTATCATAATGCCAGGCGTCACTATTGGTGATGACGCCATCATAGGCGCAGGTGCTGTAGTCACAAAAAATGTGGCCGCCAAAACTGTGGTCGCTGGTAACCCCGCGAAGCCGATCAGGCAGCTAATTTGATTGTGTGTAAAAAATGCGAAAGCTAAGTACTCGCTTACCTGAAAAGGCTTGCATACGGTAACTTCGCCGCTAATGGGCTTAAGACTGTAACTGGTAACCTTTAGTTACATATGACTCAAGATAAATCCGCGATAAAAACTGTAATGACCTTGTTTAGATTCCTAGTAAGGCATTAACATAGTTCATTGCGCCTGAAGCAATCCCATTTTGCAAAAAAATAACAGCCCCAATAATGGGCACAATAATAAACTCGAAGGAAACGACATGAGAAAAGTACTCATTGGGGGACTGTGTGCCTCACTTATCGCAGGCCTGACTGCCTGTAATGACAAGCCAGCCGAAGTTAAAGCACCTGAAACCGCTAAAACAGCCACCGCAGTTGCTGTGACTCAGGTACTGGGCTCTGGTATTGAATTCGCTAATTTTGATAAAGCTGTTCGCCCACAGGACGATTTCTACAAATATGTTAACGGCACTTGGCTGAAAAACACTGAGATCCCAGCCGATCGTACTAGCATTGGCGCTTTCTACGATTTACGTGAAAAATCACGTGACGACGTAAAAGCCATTATCGAAGAAGTGGCAGCAACGCCCAATCTGGCCACTGGCACAGACGAGCAAAAAGTGGCCGATTTATATCGATCATTTATGGATACTGACACGCTCAACAAACTGGGCGTGACACCAATCCAAGGTGAGTTCGATGCTATTAACGCCTTAAAAGATAAGAATGAATTGGTGAAGTACTTCGCCCACAGCCAAATCGCTGGTGCGGGTACACCTATGGCATTTTATATCGATATCGATGCGAAAAACTCTAGCCGTTACGCGACTCATCTCTATCAATATGGCCTAAGCCTACCAGAAAAAGACTACTACTTTAACGAGTCAGAACGCTTCGTTAATATCCGTAAGGCTTACCTAGCCCACATAGAAAAGATGTTTACTCTTGCGGGTCTTGCTAATCCTAAAGCCAGCGCTGAGTCTATTCTTGCCCTAGAAACAGCAATTGCCTCTAAGCATTGGGATGTGGTTGAAAACCGCGATAGCACGAAAACTTACAATCTATATCAAGTGAAAGATCTGCCAACATTGGCACCAGATATCGATTGGACTGTTTACTTAACAGCGCTGGGTGCGGATAAGCAAACCGACATCATTATTAACCAGCCTAGCTATATCCAAGGTCTGAACGAGGTGTTAAAAACGACCGATTTAGCTACTTGGAAAACCTACATGCAATGGCAAGTACTGACGCATGCGGCGAACTATTTGAGTGAAGCGCTGGACAACGAAAACTTCGATTTCTTCTCTAAAACCTTAAACGGTCAAGAAGAGCAAGAACCACGTTGGAAGCGCGGCGTAGCCTCTGTTAACGGTATGCTGGGTGAAGTTGTCGGCAAAGTGTACGTTAAACGTCACTTTACGCCTGAAGCCAAAGACCGCATGCAAGCACTGGTGGAAAATCTTCGGGGCGCTTACGGCGACAGCATCAAAGATTTAACCTGGATGAGCGACAGCACTAAAGTGGCTGCGGCGGATAAATTAGCCAAATTCAACCCGAAAATCGGTTATCCGAACAAGTGGGAAGATTACAGCAAGCTGAGCATTAAAGCTGACGACTTAATCGGTAACGCTATTCGTGCCAGCGAAGTTGAACATGCTAAGTCATTAGCCAAACTGGGCGCGCCAATCGACAAAGACGAATGGCACATGACCCCACAAACGGTTAATGCTTACTACAACCCAACCATGAACGAAATCGTCTTCCCTGCGGCAATTCTGCAACCGCCATTCTTCAATTTGGCGGCTGATGATGCAGTCAACTACGGTGGTATTGGTGCCGTTATCGGTCACGAAATGGGCCATGGTTTCGACGACCAAGGTGCTAAGTTCGATGGCGAAGGCAACATGCGTGACTGGTGGACTGAGCAAGACTTGAAAGAGTTCTCTGCCCGCGGCCAAGCGCTGATCGCACAGTACGATGGTTACTATGTGTTTGACGACTTGCACGTCAACGGTGGTTTAACGCTAGGTGAGAACATTGGTGATTTATCAGGCGTGACTATCGCATACCGCGCCTATAAAAAATCACTCAATGGTCAAGAAGCGCCAGTCATCGATGGCTTAACGGGCGATCAACGTTTCTTCATCGGTTTCACGCAAATTTGGCGTGCAAAGGCCAAAGAAGAAGCCATGCGTAATCGCGTAGCGACCGATCCACACTCACCTGCGGAATTCCGCGCTCTGGGTGCCCTATCTAACATGCCTGAGTTCTACACCACCTATGATGTGAAACCCGGTGATGCTATGTATATCGCCCCTGAAAAACGCGTAAAAATTTGGTAAGCCTGATTTAAATCGCCGCTCGGCTGCATAAGCTGAGCAACAACAATGGCGCTCACTGTCACAGGTGGCGCCATTTTTATTTCCTTAAACCACTGAGTTATGAAAGTGACCCAATGGGCAAGATGAACAAGTCTTCATGATTGATTCAGCTTTAATTAAGCAAAAGAAGCCTATGGTGGATGTGTGACCTGTACCACTCACCCATAAGGAAGTAGGCCGCATGACTAAGTTATTTCGTACCTTTTTTATTTTTCTACTCTTATTATCGAGCCGCGCTGGTGTAGCAAATTCTCTCGACGTCAGTGACACTAAAACAGAACGTGGTAATTACAGTGCACGGCAGGCACAAAGCCACGATCTACAAGGTCTATACGCACTCAGCAGTCAGACCTTTGATGCGCCTCGTCAAGCCTCGAATGACTTATCTGTTCTCCATCACCAAGCCTATGATGCTCAGGCTGAGCTGGCTCAGTTGCTTACCCGAATTGGCCATCATTCACAGACGCAAGTGATTATTCCTCCGGTGAAAAGTTATCAAAGAGCTGCCGACAAAGTGGCGACAAAATTTAACGGTGATGCCAGTCAAATCACCGACCTTGCAAGGGCAAGTATCGTGACCGACAGCATTCAAGATCTGATGAAGGCTTATCAAACTTTGAACGAACAGACCCAAGTGGTTAAACAAAAAAACCGCTTTGCTGAACCTAAAGCCTCAGGCTATCGCGATCTCAACTTGCTGGTACGTTTACCCCAATCGGGGATGATTGCCGAGGTGCAATTACACTTGCAGGAAATCGCCGATATCAAAAGTGGCCCAGAGCACAAGGTATATGAAAAAGTGCAAAGGATTGAGGCCAATGCCCGTAAACAGCAAAGATCACTCAGTGAGTTTGAGCTGGCACAGATTGCCCAATTACGCCAAGAATCACACAAGCTGTACCACAAAGCATGGCTTAACTATAAGCGAGTCGATGAAGCCAGTTTATTAAGAGTCTCAGTCGCTTAACCCACAACCGCTTCCACTCTTGCGCTGGTCTCCTGCAAAGGTGCCAGCGCTTTTTTTTTATATTTTACAGCGCCTGAAAAACCATATTAAAAATCAGCTGAAAAAAGCACTCTCTCGCATCGAACGTCTTTTTAAGTATATAATCCCGCGCCATAGCCCTATCAGCAGGAAACGCCATGCACGACATCATTGAGCAACTCCAAGAACGCAGCGAAACTGTTCCTGTACCACTCGAATTACCCACATTTGAGCAGCTCGTCGAAGTTGAAGAGCAAATCCTGATTTCATTACCACGGGAGCTAAAAGAATACCTGCTGTATGCCAGTGATGTGATTTACGGCACGATAGAGCCAGTAACTGCATCGGATCCTTACTCACACACCTATCTGCCTGAGGTCACTTGTTATGCTTGGTCTATCGGTATGCCAAGGGACATGATTGCCATTTGTCAGCAAGGCGATGCTTTTTACTGTATAGACCAAGATGGCCAAGTGCATTTCTGGAAAAACGGCGTCTTTACCGATATCTATTGGGAGTCGTTCTGGGAATGGGTTGAAGAAATCTGGCTAAAGATTAAATACTAATTTTACTTTTATTGCATTGAGAACACGATTATGTCTAAAAACATTGGCTTGAATGCCATCGAAATTAGCTACTTACGCCAATCATTGAGCTTAAGTGCGGCTCAAGTTGGCACGCTAACTAACCATAGCGAAGCCGATGTATTAGCCTGGGAAAGTGGCGAACAAGCAGCACCTGAGCTGGCGCAAAAGAAACTGCTTGATATTGATGACATCATTGAGATGCAAGTGCTCAACACCTGCGATGGTATCGAAGAACTATTTAAAAAAGAACCTAAGCGTCATTTAGCTTTTGTGGTGTACCCCACTCAAGCCATTTACACTCAATACAACCCCGAATTTTTAAGTTCATTGCCTTTTACTGAGCTGTACAACACGGCAGCTTGGCGCATCAAGAAAGAGTGCAAACTGGTCCTAGAAGTCGACGTCAGCTTAGTCGCACTGGACGTGGAAGCCTATAAAGCCTTCCGTGAACCGACCAAAATGAGCGAAAGCCGTGAAAGCCGTGCTAAATGGGCCGCAACTCAACTATAAGCATGCAAATCCAGAAGCTTAGTACTCGCATTAACAGTAAGGGCAGATATCACTATCTGCCCTTTTCATATTCTCATAATGATTTTCAGATAATCAGTGACTTAGAATGATTATCCCTTAGCGGCCACCACAGCATCCATCTTCTGTAAAGCCGATTGACGCGACGGCAGCGCAGACAACCTATCGCGATAAGCGGCGAGTTTAGGTGGAATGGCTTGTTCAAACAATGTGCCCCACATTAAGGTATGGGCCAATAAAATATCCGCCACCGAAACGTCATCACCGAGCAAAAAATCACTTTCAGGCAACATGGCTTCGGCCAATGCAGCCGCCTTATCAAACTCCCATACCGCACAAGGCATGATCTGCGGATGACGCTGCTCCTCCGGTAAAGCAAACTTATGCTTACCCAAAGTCCAAAGCGGCTGCTCAAGCTCAGTAATGATGAAGCTCACCCATTGATGGTGCAAACCCGATGCGTTACTCCCCGCGGCTGGCAACAACTGACCCTCGCCATACTTTTCTGCTAGATAAAGGCAAATCGCCGCTGATTCAGATAACACTAACTCAGCATCCGTTAGCACAGGCACTTTACCGCAGGGGTTTATCGCTAAAAATGCCGCGCTGCGATGCGCACCCTTAGTCATATCCACAAAGGAAAAATCCCAATCAACGCCCAACTCTTCCAACACCCAAGCAACTCGTAATGCGCGACTGCGCGGTGTGCCATATAAAGTGATCATTGCAACGTCCTTTTAGTCCGGTTAATTCGTGTCCTAACGAAGATACACTGAGTTTGAGTTAGTGCAAATCTGCCCATAAAAAACGGCGCTTAATGCGCCGTTTCGATTTCACTACACTTTGATATAAAGTACTTAGCTATAAAGCACGTAGGCTTAATATTAGAAGTTCATAGTGAGTTTAGTGTAGATGTAGCGACCCATAGGGTTATGTACTGAGGTCACGTAACCGTAGAGGTCGGTATCGCTATCACCGATAGCAAATGATGGCTCTTCGTCAAATACGTTGTTCACGCCTAGTGTCAGCTTGAACATCTCATTGAAGCGATAAGTACCTGACATGTCGACTAATATTTGAGCATCAATTGTACGAGTTTTGTCAAAATCCTCAAATTCACCGATATAACTCAAGTTTATATTGGCGGCAAAGTTATCCATAGTCCAGTTGGTTGTCGCTAACCAACGGTTCTTCGGATACTTATACTCTCCGGTATAATCGACCACTTGATGAGTATCATCTTTTTCAAAGTTATGCAGATAACTCCATTCAAGACCGAACTTAAGGTCGCCATAACTATCGAGTTCGAGGCCATAATGGGTCGATACATCCATACCCTGAACTTCTTGCGAACCTAAGTTAACAAAGCTTGAATGGAGCACATCAATAGTACCGAATGTTTGACCGGGTTGGGGGGCTAAGCGCACACACACTGTACTGTTCTGATCGTTACAATGAGCATCATAAATATCCTGCAGTAACAACTTATCGATTTTATTATCTTGAGTGATGCTGTAGATATCGAAACCAATATCGAACTTCTGGCTTGGTGCCCAGATCATGCCGACGTTCCAAGTCTCAGACTCTTCCGCTTTTAGATTAGGATTACCTGCAAATTCAGTAGTAAAATCTGATTTAACACAATCAAGGCCATCCGCATCACAACGATACTTATCTTTTAAAAAACTACTCTCATCTGATGGGCCTAAACCAATTTGTGCCAATGAAGGCGCACGGAACCCTGTTGACCATGAAGCACGCGCCGTTATCTCATCACTAATACCCCATTGGAAAGCAATCTTAGGATTAGTGGTTGAACCAAAATCACTGTAATGATCATATCGACCCGCAAGTTGCAGCTCGAAGTTATCCGTTACTGGGATAGAAAATTCAGTATACGCCGCCCATTGATCGCGATCGCCCTTCGCAGACACAGCTTCGGTACCAAAAATCAATCCACGTTGAAATTGCTCATCAGGCTCGTCGCTAATAGCTTCTTCACGGTATTCAACTCCAGCCGCCATCATGATATCGCGATCAGCAAGGGTAAATGCTTGACCTGAGATATTCGCGGCATAGGCGGTCATTGTGGACAGACCTTGGCGCACTAGACTGGTGGTAATATCATCAATGACATCTTGGGAGTTCATGGTGCCACCGAAAGGATTGTAGCGACCTGCATCGATTTCACGTTGCAAGTAATCGGTTCTGACCCAACCTTGGCTGCGATCACCCGTTTGA
This sequence comes from Shewanella sp. SP1S1-7, assembly GCF_031932105.1. NCBI lineage: Bacteria > Pseudomonadati > Pseudomonadota > Gammaproteobacteria > Alteromonadales > Shewanellaceae > Shewanella > Shewanella sp. SP1S1-7. The sequence continues at coordinate 113,505 of NZ_JAUOEU010000003.1, read as the reverse complement.
GTGGACTCACTGCGACCTTTTTGCACCGAAGCTTCCCAATCCCAATCTTTAACTACGCCACGCAAACCTGCGACTAAACGTAAAGTATCGGATTCAATATCCCAACGACGCGCACCCGCATCAACGGTGCGGAAACGACCGATTTCAATATCTTTCCCCCACGGGTTATTTGGATGACTACCTGGTACAGTTAAGCCTGCTTTCTCATCAAGTGGCGTCGGCGCACCGCCCGCTTCCGATGTGTTGTGCTGGGCAGCTAACTCTAGGAAGGCGGTTAAATCATCATTAAAGTGATATTCGAATTGACCAATAGCCCCCACACGTTCAGCGGCAGGCACAACAAGGTTATACGGTCCATAATCAAAGACACAAACTTCACCGTCTATATTGCGATCTGCAGGGCAAGCTGGGTCAACTGTCTGCACCCCATCAACATAAAAATACCCCGGAAAACCTCGGGAAGAACGCAAATCCTGGCCACCATAAGGTGTCTGATCTGCAGTTCCAAAACGGCCTAAATCCGTTGCAGCTAAAGTATCATTTTTAAAATAGTCGAGAATGATAGAGGCACTGCCCTTATCTGATTTCATCCCCCAAACCATGTTCGCCGTAGTTTCATTGTAACCCGTACCTGAAGCATCACCGTAGCCTAGGTTGACTTCAATGCCCTCAATGTCTTTCTTCAGGACAATGTTGACCACACCCGCTATCGCATCAGAGCCATAAATAGCCGATGCACCGTCCTTGAGTATGTCGATACGTTCGATCGCTGAAACAGGGATATTATTGATATCAACAAAAGAATTAGTAATACCTTCAGCAAAAGCACTCGCAGCAACCCGGCGGCCATTAATTAACACTAAGGTCGCATCAGGACCTAAGCCACGCAAACTGATAGACGCGCCACCGTTAGCGGTTGAATCTTGGCTATTACCACGGGTAGAAAATGCACCAGCACCGTTCGCAGGCATACGTTCGAGCAATTGCTGTAGGTTATCGAACCCCATATTAGCAATGTCGTCTTTGCTGATCGATTGGATCGGGGAAGGGCCTTCGATATCAGTACGTTTAATACGAGAACCCGTTACTTCAATACGTTCAACTTTTTCTGCGCCTTTATCGGCAGCATGGGCTACTGTTGGCGCAAATGCTAAAGCAATCGCGATGGCACAAGCACTGGGTAGAATCTGAGGTCTGTTCATACATATCCCTTGTTTTATCTATTTTATTAAAATTATATTAACCATTAGAAAACCATAAATTAACAGTACACAAGGTAATGAGTTACAAACCAAAGTCAATGGGATCATAATGAAAGTTAAACTTTTGTTACATGTTGCGACAATATGCTTTCCTTCTGCGGGAATCAAAAAGGTCTAGGCACTAGAAAATTCAACTAACGAGACAAATCGTGATGCTTGAATATCAGAATTTAAGGAAGAAACATGGAAGACAAGATCATTCATCAACCAGAGTTTGAGTCCAATCTAGGTTTGTATTGGTTGCTTTCAGGGGCCGCCTATTTCAGCCTCAGCATAGTCGGCATTCCCTTGTTATTGCTTTGGTTTCCAATCGGGCTGTGGGGAACTCGCCGCTATATTCGCAATATGAGTGCCGAGCTCACCAGTAATAAGTTGATTGTGCGCCGCGGAATATTAACTCGTACCGAAAACTCTGTACCTTTGGACAAAATTACCGATATGGCATTAATCCAAGGCCCAATTATGCGCCTATTTGGTCTGCATAAACTCACGGTAGAAACCGCAGGGCAATCGGGCGCAGGCGCCTTGATAAGCTTAGTCGGCATAGTTGATGCGCCTCAATTTAGAACCCGCGTATTAGAACAAAAAGAGCGTCTTACTCAGCGCCCACATCCAGCGAGTCCATCTGTACAACCTGATGATGCGTTATTACAAAACGTAGTCGAGATGGCAGCAAGCCTAAAACGAATTGAAGCCTTGCTCAGCCAAAAATTAAATAGATAAATTGAACAAAACGACTTTCAGTTCAATCACTTTCCCTTTAATGTTGAGCCACTCACTTAGCGTTAGCACAGCTTTAGCATGAGCGCAGCCTTAACATAAGGGCTTGTTCGATTTCCCAGATTAATTTTCAACAGGTACTTTTAATAACGACATGACAGAATCCTCGACAACCTCTTCTTCATCCTCTTGGATAACACACCTGACGCTTGGCATTAAAGCTATGGGGCCCGGTGTGCTTATGGCCGCAGCGGCGATTGGCGCATCGCATTTAGTCGCCTCGACTCGAGCGGGCGCCGAATTTGGCTGGCAATTGGCTTGGGTCATTTTAGGGGTGAATTTACTTAAGTATCCCTTCTTTGCCGCTGGTGCACACTACACCGCCGCCACAGGGGAGAGTTTACTGCACGGTTACCTCAAACAGGGCCGAGGTTATTTGCTGCTATTTACTGGACTGAATGTGATCGCCGCCGTCGCTAGCACTGCGGGTGTTTGCATGCTCACCGCCGCTATGTTGACCCAATTTATTCCGCTTCCCATCGATTGGTTAGCCCTATTGGTATTGCTAAGTTCTTTGGCTTTGCTGATCTTAGGCCATTATCAACTACTTGATAGACTCACTAAGATCATCATGTTCGCCTTAACGCTAACGACCTTAATTGCCGTGGCCTTAGCTTGGGATCACGCTCAACCATTAGCGAGCAATTTTGTTTCTCCCTCACCTTGGCAATGGGCCCATGTGGGATTCCTAGTCGCCATGATGGGCTGGATGCCAGCACCGATTGAAGTCAGCGCTTGGAATTCCCTCTGGTTGCTCGAAAAACAAAAAAGCCAGACGGTCACGAAAGCGCAGGCACTGCTCGACTTTAACTTAGGCTACATCATCACTGCGATCCTCGCGATCGTGTTTCTGTCCTTGGGCGCCTTAGTGATGCACGGCAGTGGTGAGCACTTTTCCGATTCCGGCGCGCAATTTGCTAATCAATTGATCAACCTTTACAGCCAAGTGATGGGCGGTGAAAGTCGTTATCTTATAGGTGTTGTGGCTTTTCTCTGTATTTTTAGCACCACAGTAACCGTTATCGATGGCTACAGCCGCACCTTAGATATGGGCTGGCAATTACTCACCTCAAAGGCCAGTTCAGACAAACGCCTCACTGGGATCATGCTCGCCATCAGTACCTTTGGCTTATTGCTGATCCTCTTCTTTAAAGGCGCACTGTTGCCGCTACTTGAGTTTGTGATGATTTTGGCCTTTATGACCACAGTCATTTTTGCTTGGTTAAACTACCGCTTAATGACCAGCAAACAGCTCCCCGAAGCCGATAGATATGGCAGTAAGATGAAGCTACTCTCTTGGTTTGGCCTGAGTTATCTGCTGATTTTCGCGGCGCTGTTTATCTATTGGTACAACGTCATTAAAAGCTAATTGCCAGAATGGTATCAATGCTATTTATGTCAGAGTCATAAATAGCATTCGCTACGCAGCGTTAAATTCCGGCTAAATTCTGCTTTTGAGGCGGTTTGGGTATATAATACCGCCTCTTAAACCAGACAGCGCAGCCGCGCCAAGAGATGACCATGATTAATAATGATATTTTGCGCCGTTTGCGCTTCGTGTTTGATTTCAACAATGCCAAAATGATTAAAATTTTTGCCAAAGCTGGAAGAGAAGTGCCAACAGAAGAGATCATTGCTCTGCTGCACAAAGAAGAGGAAGAAGGTTACAAAGCCTGTAATGACACCACTTTATGTCAGTTCCTAGACGGCCTTATCATCGAAAAGCGTGGCCTACGTGAAGGTGCAGAAATCCCAGCGCCAGTATCGCGTTTAAACAATAACTTAATCTTCAAAAAGCTCAGAGTGGCACTCGAAATGCGTGAAGAAGACATAGTTGCAGCCTTAGCTCTAGCCGAAGTTCAAATGTCAAAATCAGAACTGAGCGCGCTGTTCCGCAATCCGGATCATAAGAATTTTAAAGAGTGTGGCGATCAAATCCTGCGTAACTTTATTCGCGGCTTATCACTTAAGTATCGTGGTGAATAACGCAACACATCAGTTTTTCATATCAAACGCAGCTTAGGCTGCGTTTTTTTATATCCAATTTAAGCTATACCTAAAGTTGCTTAGGCATAAACAACAGCATAACAATTCCATCTGAAGTACCTCATAAATCCTGTTTAAAACAGCTGACTTTTTTACTGCTGCAAAAAAAACCACAAATACCTCGTTCCACGGACAACAAAGATCACATTTCATGATAACCTTACGTGACTTACAGCACGTATTGACCACTTAAACAATAACTCAAAAGGTTACCCATGGACGATAATAAACGCCCCCTCTATCTTCCGTTTGCAGGACCTGCCATTCTTGAAGCCCCACTGATTAACAAGGGCAGTGCATTTTCTGAAGAAGAGCGTATTTTCTTTAACCTCGAAGGCTTAGTTCCATATGCCATTGAAACAATTGAGGAGCAGGCTTCCCGCGCCTACGATCAATTTAGAAGTTTCAACAACGACTTAGACAAGCATATTTACCTACGTAATATCCAAGACACTAACGAGACCTTATTTTATCGTTTAGTGCAAAATAATATCAGCGAGATGATGCCCATCATCTATACGCCGACGGTAGGTTTAGCTTGTGAACGTTTCTCGAAAAACTACCGCCGCAACCGTGGTTTGTTTATCTCCTATCCGAACAAAGATAGGATCGATGACATTCTCAATAACTCGACTCGCCAAAAAGTTAAAATCATCGTTGTTACCGACGGTGAACGTATTTTAGGTCTTGGCGATCAAGGTATTGGCGGCATGGGGATACCTATTGGTAAGCTGTCACTCTACACTAGCTGTGGTGGCATCAGTCCGGCTTATACTCTGCCTATTACATTAGACGTAGGCACAGATAATCCGCAGTTATTAGAAGATCCTATGTATATGGGCTGGCGCCATCCGCGCATCGGTGGCGAAGAATACGCCGAGTTTATCGAAGCCTTTATGCAAGCTGTACATGTACGTTGGCCAGACACTTTGATCCAATTCGAAGACTTCGCCCAAAAGAACGCCATGCCGATCTTAGAGCGTTATAAAGATCGCTATTGCTGCTTTAATGATGATATTCAAGGTACCGCTGCCGTTGCTGTCGGTTCATTGCTGGCCGCTTGTAAAGCTGCAGGTACTGAATTAAATCAACAACGTATTGCCTTCCTTGGTGCGGGTAGCGCGGGTTGCGGTATCGCCGAAGCTATCGTGGCGCAAATGGTGTCCGAAGGGATCAGCGACGAGCAAGCTCGCACGCAAGTATGTATGGTTGACCGTTGGGGCTTATTGCTAGACAACATGCCTAACCTGTTGCCATTCCAGCAAAAATTGGCGCAGAAATGCACCAATATCCAAAACTGGAGTAATTTCAGCGACAATATTTCGCTATTGGATGTGGTTAACAACACTAAGCCGACCGTGCTGATTGGCGTGTCTGGCGTACCGGGTCTATTCACCGAAGAAATTATTCGCGCTATGCACAGCCATTGTGCCCGCCCGATTATTTTCCCACTGTCTAACCCAACCAGCCGTGTTGAAGCGACACCAAAGGACATTTTGCATTGGACTTCAGGTCAAGCATTAGTCGCCACGGGTAGCCCGTTCGAGCCCGTTGTGGTCGATGGTGAAACCTATGAGATTGCCCAGTGTAACAACAGCTTTATCTTCCCAGGTATTGGCTTAGGTGTTTTAGCCTCAGGTGCCCGACACGTTTCCGATGCCATGTTAATGGCATCAAGCCGCGCACTCGCGGAATGCTCACCACTGGCGATCGACGGTAGCGGCCCATTATTACCGAAACTTGAAGATATCCACGCTGTCAGTAAACACATCGCTTTCGCTGTGGGTAAAGTTGCAGTTGAACAAGGGTTAACGCTACCAATGAGCGATGAAATCTTACAACAGTCAATTGAAGGCAATTTCTGGAGTCCAGAATATCGCCGCTACAAACGCACTTCGTTCTAAGCATAGCGTTGCCGCGACTTGAGTCGTGGCAAAGCAGCTTTAGCTAAGCGTTTGTGCCAACAAAAAGCCCGTCACTGCAAAGTGACGGGCTTTTTGATTTTCAGACTCAGCGCTTATTTCAATAAAAACTAAGGCGCCATCACCTGTTTAAAGCTATTGAGCATAGAGCGATCGGTACGTGCCTTTTTCAATTTACGTAGACTTTCTTTGAGCGACTCATCGGCTAAACGGGTAAAGATACCGTTATATTCTTGCTCTTGGATCTCACCATCGGTATCGGCCTGCTCAGAAATCTCTTGGGCAACACGGCTCAACTGCAACCAAGCATTCGCAATATAAAAACCATGGAATGCAGCTTGTTCCATGAGATTACGCGCGCTAGCTGGCAAGGATGCCCAAGCTTGGCTAAATTTGCCCTCTCTGTCTTCCAACAGTTCGGCGCACAGGCTTTGATATGCGGCTAATAATCCGTCAGGTAGTTTTGCCATTGGCAGCACTTTATTCGCGACATTGTAAGAAATCTGCTCGGCAGTTTCACGGTAAACAGCTGATAATTCACTCATAAAAAATCTCGATTAACATTCATTCAAAAAATAAACTTAAAACTGACCACTCACATATAAACCATAAACGCCGTTACCCGCTATCGGTGTGACAGTAATTCCTTCATAGGGCTGAGTAAAATACCAACCCGCTAGTGCGCCAATTGCAGCACCCGCTAACACGTCTTCTAGGTAATGTTGATCGCTCGCCACTCGGGTATAGCCAACATACGATGCCGCGACATAGGCGGGTAAACCATACTGCCAGCCATAACGTTGCTGAATAAACGTCGCCGCCATAAAGCTGTCAGAGGTATGACCCGATGGGAACGAATCATCGCCACTACCGTCGGGTCTGTCTTTACTCACGCCATATTTTAGGCCTTCAACGATTAATCGACTCGATACTGCCGCCTGAATTAACTGCCAACTACCGTCGTAACCGTCTTCATAAAATAACGTCGCGCCCATTGCCGTTGCGGGGAGCAATAAGTGCAATACATCGCCCGAGGTTTCTAAATCTGAGCCCGCCCAGCTAGTGCCGCTCATCATGAGTAGGGCAGCACAAAGTAATTTTTTCAAGGGTGATTCCTTCCTTAGGATGATTTCCAAGGCGAAGTTTATACCTTGATAGCTAGCCGAATGCAAAATTGCAATACATCTATATTCAAAATGAACAAACAAGTTATGCTAAGCTCACTATTAGCTATTGATTTTAATGTGAACAGGAAACCTTTTTTGCTACGTCCATTCCGATACTTATCATTTACCTTGTTGCTGCTCTTACTGCTGCTCAGCCTCGCTATGGCAGAAGAAAAGACTCAGGTTGATAAAATATTTGAAAGACTTGAAAGCGGTGAGCCCATGACCCGCGAAGCAATTGACAGCGATCTTGCGTTATTGAGCAAACTGATTGCAACCGACGATGTACTCCGCAATGAAAAGCTACAGCTACTAAAATGCTGGGATCAAAGTGCCGAAACGGATACAGACATAGCACAGGCAGTTAAGAATACGAGTCAAACACTCACCCTTATTCCACCAACGGCTTCCGCGCATTTCATCACCGACCTCATGCTTTGTCATTCTTGGTTTTTGCAGTTAAATGGTGATGTAGATAGCGCAATGGAAGGCTATAACCTCAGCGTTAAGCGTGCCTATGAGCATGAGGATCTTAAACTGATCGCCGACTCACGCAGCCTTCGCGGCGCCCTGTATTCCTACATTGGTGATTTTTCTGCGGCATTAGACGATCTGATAACTGCACAAGATCTCTACGAGTCACTGAATTTAACCGGCTGGGCTAACATCAATCTTGCCGATATGGCCACCAGCTTTAGACGTTATGGCGATCCCCAAAGTGCAATCCGTTACTACAATAAACTCAAAGCACTCTATTTAAAGAACAATAACCAAGAGCAGGCAATGTATGTCACCTCAGAAATAGGTCTGGCTTTAGATGAACTGGGTGAACATCAACAAGCTATTGATCACTTCTTGCTAAGCTACCAATACTTTAAGGAACATCAGCTAGAAAAAGTGGCCGCCACCATGGCGACGGACATTGCCTTTAGCTTAATCAAACTCCATCGTCTTAATGAAGCGGAAAAATATTTAACTGAAGCCGCTGCTGTGATTAGCGAAAAAGATTATGCCGCTTATAGCTTTATGAAACTCTTTACGGCCAATATCAAGTTTCAACAAGCACGTTATAAAGAAGCGCTTACCGAACTCGAACAAGGGGAAAAAGCCTTTCGAACTCTGCAAAATGATCGGGGACTCACCCAACTATTACAGCTGAAAAGTGATGTCTATGCGGCGATGAATAATTTACCTGCGGCCTATGGCGCACTGCAGGAATTTGTCGCCCTCACCAAAAAAGTCGATGACAACTCCTTCTCTCATCAAACCACAGAATTAAAAATGAAGTTTGATACCACTAGGATTGAATCTGAAAATCAGCGCTTGATTGAAAACCAAAACCTTAAAGAACAAGAACTTGCGCTACTCGAAAAAAACAAATCATTACAACACATTATTTTATTATTGACGGGCTTTATCCTGACAATAGTATCGATATTTGCGTATAAACAAGTACAGAGAAATCGCCAACTGCAGGTCATCGCCCTCACAGATTACCTCACCAAGCTCCCTAATCGTCGGCATATTTATGCCCAAGCCGCGCAGTATTTTCAGCAAGCCTTAAAACAACAAAGCCCTTTTTCGGTGATTATCTTTGATGCGGACCACTTCAAGAAAATTAACGATAACTTCGGCCATGAACTGGGCGATCGCGCCTTACTGACGATCGCAAGCGCAGGTAAAGCCCTAACGGGTAATAAAGATCTTATTGGCCGTATCGGTGGTGAAGAGTTTTTAATTCTCTTACCCAACACAGATGCTGAACGTGCTTGTGAACTTGCCCATCAGTTGCAAGCTCATATTAGCCGCCTAGGCGCAGAGGATTTACCCACTGAACTCAAATTGACCGTTAGTGCAGGTGTCGCAACCTTAGCGCCACAAACAAATATTGAAAATACCTATCAAGACAAAGACTTTGCCAGCCTACTGAAACGTGCCGACGATGCCCTTTATGAGGCTAAAAATGCGGGAAGAAATTGTGTTAAAGCCGCCAAAAATGAGGCTGCGAGAGAGAGTTAAACACTTTTATGCCAAAACACTTGATGCTGTAAGGGCGGTGGCAGAGCACCAAACCATGTCTGATATAAACGACTAAATTCCCCTGAGTCTTTCATTTTCTCAAGCTCTGTTTGCCAACTCGTGACCGTGACCGCTGAGGTCCCTTTAGAAAAAGCTAAGTACAGATTAATCTCAGATACGACATACACTTGGCGTATATCGGCCTCACTTGCGCCAACCTCTTCTAATATCTGCTTAACCGCAAGATCCGCTTGGCACCATAAACGAATTCGAGAAAACAGTAACTGCTTTGCCGATTGCTGTGGAAAACTCGCCACCAGTAAATTATCCACGCCGGCTTGTTGTAACAACTGTGCTCCAGCGGATTCTCGATAAACCCCGACAATATCTTTAGATTGCAGTTCAGCAAGTTGCTCGAGCACTATGGGATCTGCCGCCCTCGCATACAAAGCAATTTTGCTGGTTGCAATCGGGCCAATGAAATCGAAATGATCTTCACGCTCGTCATTAATAGACGTCGCAAAAAGTAAGACATTCGCCGAAGTATTGGCAATCGAATACGCCCGTGCCCAAGGTAACACCTCGATTTTCTCGCTCTGTCCCAGCCTCGATTGCAGGGTATTCACTAAGTCCACAGCAAAACCATGGGGAACGCCATCTTGCTCGTAACTCATGGGAGGCCAAGCTTCGGTCACCAATTTCAACTTATCAGGCGCAGCAAAAACAAGATTAGGCATTAGGCCTAACAGACTCATCGCAAGAAAAAATGCCCTAGGAGAAAACGCACTCAGCATACTGATACCAAAAGCGAAACATTAAACCTAATCATAGACTCAATCTCAGCTGCAAATAAACATATTGCCTAAAGAAAATCGCGCCTCATTCATGCTCACTGAGTAAACTCGTCCGTAACAAGTGAAAACTTGCTATCATATTGCCACCTAGCCAAGAGCCTCACTGCAATGAATCCATGTCGACTTTAGCCAATCAAATCCCCAACCAATCCTATGCCAGCACTCTGTCGCGGCTTGCACTACAAATAAAAACGTGGGGAAAAGCACTCGGATTTGCACAAGTTGGCATTTGCGATACAGATTTAACGGCCGAAGAAGCCAAACTCCAAGCATGGCTAGACAAAGGGTTTCATGGCGAAATGGCGTATATGGCAACCCACGGGATGATGCGCGCTCGCCCGCAAGAATTGCATCCGGGCACAGTGCGGGTAATATCCGTACGGATGGATTATTTACCACCCGAAGCTGGCTTTGCCACAAATCTCACCGATCCCAACTTAGGTTATATTTCCCGTTATGCGGGAGGTCGCGACTACCACAAGTTGATCCGCGCTCGGCTTAAAAAACTGGGGGATCAAATCAGTGCAGAGCTAGTGTCTCTCGGTTTCGATGCCGCTGACTTTCGCCCCTTTGTTGACTCAGCACCCGTACTCGAGCGCCCATTAGCCGAAAAAGCCGGTATCGGCTGGACAGGGAAACACTCACTCATACTCAACCATGAGGCGGGTAGTTGGTTCTTTTTAGGTGAGCTGTTGATCAATTTGCCTCTGCCTGTGGATATTCCCATTCAAGAAGGCTGTAACACTTGTGTCGCCTGCATCACCTCCTGCCCAACAGGGGCAATCGTAGAACCCTATGTGGTTGATGGTAGACGCTGTATTTCCTATCTCACCATAGAGCTGCAAGGCGCCATTCCTGAAGAATTTAGGCCACTTATGGGCAACCGCATCTATGGCTGCGATGATTGTCAGCTCGTGTGTCCCATCAATCGCCAAGCGCCGCTCACCGCCGAAACCGACTTCCATATTCGCCCGCAGTTAAAACAGCCCGATCTTCTCAGCCTTTTTGCTTGGAGCGAGGCAGAGTTTCTTAAACAAACTGAAGGCAGCGCCATTCGCCGCATTGGCCATAAACGCTGGTTACGTAATATCGCAGTCGCACTGGGTAACGCCCCCGCAAGCCCAAGTATTATTGCCGCACTTAACGCCCGCAATAACAGTGACGATATCGATGAGATAGTGCGTGAACATATCGAGTGGGCGCTCAATGCGCAACAATCGCGCCTTGCCGATATCGCAGCAATTGAACAACAAAAAGCACGCCGCAAGACTGAACGCATGGTGCGTATTATCAAAAAAGGCTTACCACGAGATGCTTAACATCTAACAATGTTATCAATAGCTTACTACTGATTAATTAGCCTAAACTAAGAATCGTTATTCGCTCCGTACGTCTATTGAACCTTGATATTAAACATGGCCAATAGACAGTGGCGTTTCCCTTATTCGCAGCGAATAAAAGACACCGGAGGCATAAACATCCGGTGTCTTTTTACTGAGTAAGCTCAATAAGTTCAGTTAAAAACTCTCACTCGAGCAGTGATATTAGCCAAGACGACGCAGTACGCGGGTTGCATCAACCATGTTTTTCAATGCAGGTTCGACTTCATCCCAAGTTCGGGTTTTTAGGCCACAATCTGGGTTGACCCATAATTGACGCACGGGGACTTTCTGCGCGGCTTTCTCGATTAACTGCACCATGGCCTCCACACTTGGGATGTTTGGTGAGTGGATGTCATACACACCGGGGCCGATTTCATTTGGATATTCAAAATCTTCAAAGGCGTTGAGTAACTCCATCCGCGAACGCGACGTCTCGATTGTGATCACATCTGCATCCATGGCTGCAATCGCGGCAATCGTGTCGTTAAACTCGCTGTAACACATGTGAGTGTGGATTTGAGTCTCATCAGTCACGCCAGCAGCGCTGAGTTTAAAGGCATTCACCGCCCAATCTAAATAGGTTTGCCACTCACTTTGCTTCAATGGCAGACCTTCACGGAAGGCGGGCTCATCGATTTGAATAATGCCAATCCCCGCATTTTGTAAATCGACCACTTCATCACGAATCGCCAGCGCCAGTTGTGTTGCAATCGCATCGCGGCTGATATCTTCACGGGCGAATGACCAATGCAGAATTGTCACAGGCCCCGTCAACATGCCTTTTACGGGCTTGTCGGTAAGACTCTGGGCAAACTCAGCCCACTCGACTGTCATAGCTTTTGGACGACTCACATCGCCGTAAATCAAGGGTGGCTTAACACAACGTGAGCCATAACTTTGTACCCAGCCATTTTTACTAAAACCAACGCCAGCTAACTGCTCGCCAAAGTATTCCACCATGTCGTTACGTTCGGCTTCACCGTGCACGAGTACGTCGATACCCAGTTTTAGTTGGCGTTCGATAGTATCGCGGGTCACTTGCTGTAACTGCTCAGTATACTGAGCATCACTTATCTCGCCCTTACGCCAGCGGCTGCGTAATCCTCGAATAGCGGGTGTTTGCGGGAACGAACCTATGGTCGTAGTGGGTAACAGGGGTAAACGGTATTTTTGCTGCTGCACGCTTTGGCGTACGCTGAAATCACTGACACGCTCGTAATCCGCAGTGGTTAATGCCGCAACACGCTCAATCACTTGCTTATCCGCAGCCTGTGCTTTGGCTTGACGACGAGCGATACAAAAAGCACTGATTTTTTGTGCTTCATCCGAATTAGGCGCCAACAATAATTGGCGAATTTTGCTCAATTCCAACAGTTTCTGCTTAGCAAAGGCTAACTGCTTACGCAGCACAGGTAATAGTTTGACTTCAACATCTAAATCGACTGGGCTGTGCAGCAATGAACATGATGTGCCAATCCACAGACGATCGCCTAAATCACGCGCCACTGCGCCAATACGCTCAGCAATCAAATCGATTTCTGCCGCCCACACGTTACGGCCATTAACTACGCCCACCGACAAAATTTGCTCACTGCGCAACGCATTTGCAAACACAGCCAGTTGTTCTGGGGCTGTGACTAAATCCAAGTGCAAACCAGCCACTGGCAAGGCAGATACTAGGGCTTGATGATGCACAATACCGCCATAATAACTCGCCAAAAGAACCTTGACGTTTACAGTGCTTAGCGCTTGATAAGTCTCTGCTATCGCTGCTTGCCACTGCGTGTCTAACTCTAATGCCAACACAGGCTCATCTAACTGTACCCATTCCACACCTTGGGCGACGAAACGCGCCAAGATGTCAGCATAAGCAGTTAATAAATTAGGCAATAAACTTAACTTATTGAACTCTTGACCCACTGTTTTAGCAAGGTGCAAGTAACTAACAGGGCCGAGTAGCACAGGTTTTGCTTTATAGCCTAGCGCTTGCGCTTCGCTGACTTCATCAAAAAACTGCTCGTAAGCAATCGAAAACTCTTGGTTTTGCGTCAGCTCTGGCACCAAATAATGATAATTAGTATTGAAATATTTGGTCATTTCAGAGGCTGGCGCATCTTGCCCTGTCGGCGCTCTGCCGCGGGCAACACGGAATAAGGTATCGAGATCGATAGCGCCTTCGCCGCGGTGTCGATCAGGGATGGCATTCAAGGTCGCACTCAGGGTTAATACTTGATCGTAAAAGGCAAAATCCCCCACGGGCACTTGCTCGACGCCCGCTGCGGTTTGCCACTGCCAATGGGTACGGCGCAGTTCACTCGCTACTTCACATAATTCGGCTTGAGTACTCTCACCACGCCAGTATTTTTCTAAGGCAAATTTCAATTCACGTCGACGCCCGATACGGGGAAACCCAAGACTATTTAATTGCATACCCTATCTTCCTTTATTTGAGATAAGCCAAATTCGGCACTTGCACCCACCAGATTGTGTTCTCTTGGCACTTTTCAGTATTTCCGCCTTGATAAATAACAATGGGCGTCTGGACGTCTAGAAGTTTATTGTGTTAGTCTCTATTCCAGCAACCGAATTGATTTCAAGCACAACATGAGCGAATTTCACCTGGAGTGAACATGATCGAACTAAGACATCTGCGAACCTTAATGGCCCTGAAGGAAAGTGGCAGTTTGGCGGGCGCAGCCAAAAAACGTTTTGTCACTCAATCCGCACTCTCCCACCAAATTAAGGAGTTGGAGCAAAGGATTAACTCGCCTATTTTTGTGCGTAAAAGCAAACCGCTGTCATTCACCCAAGAAGGTGCGCGTCTGCTTCATCTCGCGGAAGAAATTTTGCCTAAGGTGCTAGAAACCGAGACAGATCTTAAGAATGGCCTGGAAACCGAAACCAATCAGTTACGTGTCGGCATTGAGTGTCACAGCTGTTTTCGCTGGTTAATGCCTGTGATGGAGCAATTTAGACAAGAACATCCCCAAGCCGAGTTAGACTTGTCGAGCCGTCACTTGTTTGACTCGCTCAATGCCCTAGAAATGGGCGAACTGGATATAGTGCTGACCTCAGATCCTGTGCCTGGGCATTCACTCGCTTATCAGCATTTGTTTGATTTTGAAGTAAAGTTAGTGGTTGCTAAAGATCATCCGCTAGCGAAAGAGCCCTATGTCACCCCTAAGCAATTAGCGCGTTTACCGATAATTAGCTATCCCGTACCGCTGACGCGTTTAGACATTTATCGCCACTTTTTAGAACCTGCGGGCATAGAAGCGGGTGAGCAAAAAACCTGTGATTTGACCATGATGTTATTGCAACGCATCGCCTGCAAAGATGGTATCGCTGCCCTGCCGAACTGGTCGATAAATGAAGGTCACGGCTTAAGCCTTACTACGGTAAAGCTAGGACAGGAAGGCTTAAAACGGCCTCTATTTGGCGCCTATCGCCGCCATAGTGGTAACTCAACATTGATCCAAAATTGGTTACAACTGGTGGCGAGTGAAGGTTTATCTCGCCAGCAGAAGACTAATTAATGCGGGTGAAATCTAATAAAAAAGCCTGCGAATGCAGGCTTTTTTTATTGAATTAAATGGTTATTTTATTCGTTCAAACCGTCGCATCTAAATATTACAGCGGATTCATCAATAGACCACGCATAGACAATACGCGGCGCAGGATTAAACCAGGGGAATTCGAATTACGGGTCTGACGCAAATTATGGGCAATCATAAACTCTTGACGCAAGTCCTGATCGAGATCTAACGCTTCGAATGATTCTATCGTCAATGTCTGCTGTTGATTATCAATCAATGACTTAATCACACTTAAAGGGAATGATTGTTCGGCATTAGCATTTAAATACGCAAAGGCCGTGAGCGCGATAATTTGGCCGAACACACTGAACAGGGCCAAGGTTTGCACTTCGTCAGCATCAACCTCGACGCCTTCCATATCCGCTAAACTGTCCACCGCATCCGTTGCAATATCTTCAGTCAACTTCCAATAACCTTGGACTAACTTTTTATAGGGCTGCGGCAGCTCATCGAGACGCTCTTGCAGATAAAACGTAAAGGCATAGCGATAGATATTCACTTGACCTAAGCGGACTAAAGCTTCTTTCAAGGAGCGCGTCTTAGGATTAATCACCCCTGATGCCTGTGCGGAATTGCTGCGCATTAGCATGTGCGCCGCCAATGCGGGGTCACTCGAGATGATGTCGATCACGTTACGAATGTCGCCTTCAGCAAGGATCGCTTTTTTGAGTGGAATTAAAATCCCTCGGCGGCCAATCACTTGCTCTTCATTCGCTATAATAGCTCTAACTTGAGTAAAAACCTGTTGCTCAAGATCAGTCATAAGACACTTTGCACCTGTTTATTAACAATAAGATGATTCGGTTACTCTTCACATCATACCCAAAATTTAAAGAATTTCAGTACTAAGTCGCACAATAGCCTAACGAAAAGAATAAAAAATGACTACCTTATATGTAACATCAAATGGTGAAGCAAATAAGGTGCTGGAGGTGGAGATATAATCCCATGTTTTAAAACAATTTTAACATTTCCATTCTTCAAGTCGTCACGAGCCAGTCCGTCTAATGATTTATCTCTATTTCTACAACGAGGGTAAGCGACATCCATTCGCATTTCATTGCAATATGCCTCTCACTTACAATGACCAATTCAACATCAGTGTTGAAGCATAGCATTCCCGCTACATAGTCGACTTTTAGCTCATTACTACTCATCACTCTAGTGCCACAGTTTTCAGCAACAATTGTTCTGTAATGAGCATCATTTAGTATCATGGTCATGAGAATCTTGCCAATATAAGATGACTCAATAAAAGGATACAATTGAGCCTCAAACTGATATCAAAGTGGAAATGTCTTTATTTGGAATTGGCAAACAAACAATCCATTTGAAAAGAAAAATCAACTTAAGTATCATGGCTCAAACGTAGAGTTTTTTGCTCAAAGCACTGAAATAGTAAGCTGTTTTGACTGTTTCAGATAAAATATCGGAGAGAAACGTGAGATACAGTAAATTTACCATTGCTTTGTTGTGCTTGTGTGCAAGTAACTCGTACGCCTTAGAGTTGATAACTGCAACTGAAAACCAATCAGTAAACCAAATCGAACAAAAGTTTGATATTGATAACTTGTTAATATCTATTAATGACCGCTTATCTAATCATAAGAAAAGTGAATATGATTATGAATCACTATTAACAAACATCAAAAACGAGAAAGAGCATTATAACAAGGCAATATTGGCATTACCCAATGCCATTTTAACAGAAAGTGACCCGAGTAATTACTTCAAAGAAATCGAAACCTTAGTAAAGAACATTGATTCACTTGAAAAGAAATCGGTCGAAGACGAAGTTAAAAACAAAGAAAACTATCAAGATATATTAAAACAGTACGAAATTGTTAATAGTCAACGAACTCAAAGAAGCGCACAACTTTTTGCATTAAAAAAAGAAATTGTTAATCGTATTATTGCTGAGTTATCTAGTTCTGATAGTGTTAAGTCAGTTGACCTAGAAAGCTCTATGACTTGTTCTAAATTTCAATCTATAAATGATTGTTTAAAAGATACCGAAAAATATACAGTTAAGAACACGATTAATTCAGATCCATTCCTTAGTGATAAAAGTGTGCTGCTATCATACAAGGTTATTGATGCAAGTATGAATATGAATGGTGAACTGCATTATAGAGTTAATATGACGTTTAAACCGTCATATAACAACAAAATAGAATCATTACTCAATGAAAAACTGGGCCTTAAGTCCACTGTGATTACCCTTACGAGTAACGTTGATGCAGACTGGTATGTCGATGGTGCTAAGGTTGGTACAGGTAAGAAAATTTACCCCGAAGTGACCTTAGGTAAGCATGGCATTGTCGCATCATACAAAACCATGAAAAAATCAACCATTGAAACAGTAGAAACCAATGCTATTTTTAACTATAAATTTGGCAAGATAGAAGACAAACCCGCTACTGACAATGAAGAGATTAAAAGTATAGCGAATAAGTCAGCTGCAGAGGAGACCAAGTCTAAACAGACTAAGCCTAAATTAACTATGTATGCAAAAAAAGAAGACAACACATCGAAAGAAGTTAATAATAAAAATGAGATGTCTGCCGATAATAATGATAAAAATAGCTATGAATATTATCTTGGTATTAAACCGCTAAATAAAGAAGAACAAGATAAACAATTTAAGAATAGATAATAGCAAAAGCAGCCTTTATATTCATTTAAAGGCTGCAAAATAGCTTATGTAGTCAGATATTAAAAACGATAACCAAGGGTTAAACGAATATCACGGCCTCGACCAGAGTAATAACTATCACCCCAAAGGCCACCGTAATAACCTGCACTGACATAATCTTTATCGAATAGGTTATCGATACGCAGACTGGCAAGCCAAGCATCACGATTGTAGTTCAAGGCTAAATTACCAAGCACGTAACTAGATAACTTATCGCCTTCGTTACCGTTATTGCCTTCAATAAAACGATCACCCGTGTAGATAGCTTCGGCAAACACCTGGAAATGCTCAGCAAAATCCATGCTGACATAACCGCGCCCTGTGTGTTTTGCCACCCAAGACAGCTCTTTGCCATCATTGATACCGTCAGTAAATTCAGCATCGATATAGTTATACTCTAGCCCGAGCTGCAGCGCTTTAGTCACTTGCCAATCCCAATCGGCACTGGCGCCATAACGACGAGAAGCGTCAGCATTGACGTTCGCACCTTGGAAATCTCCTTTTGGAGGTGTCTCTGCGCTAGGATCGAACACGATTTCATCCTCTAAATCGAGGCGATACAGGTTCACTCGCAGGGTTTGGCTGGCAAGCGTCCAATCCCAACCCGCCTCATAGGAGCGGCCCGTCTGTGGCTTTAAGCCAAACACATCTTTAGGGGTATAAGCTTGCTCATCCACTTTCGCAAAACGGAAGTTTTCATCGCCACGTAGATAGAATCTGTGCTCCGTACTAGGACGGTAGTTTAGGCCAAACTCAAATGCTGTCGCATCTTCATCTAAATCGATACCATTAGGATAAACTTTGCGATCGACTAACTCGTCGGTCACCCGCGCATATCGCCCCCCCACAACATAACTTAGGGTATGACTTAATGGCACAGTGGCTTGTAAGTAAGCACTTTGTGTTTGCTGCACATTACTGCGCGCCATAGTGTCAAAATCAGCCTTACCACGGCTAATGTCTAAACCTGTGACTAGGTTTAGCTCACCTTGACGGGTACTGTAGTTCGCTAACGCTTTAGGACTAAACATCAACAGTGAGCGCGTGTTATGGCTGTTCGCCCCCCAATTAAAAGAAGACACTAAGGTATCGCTATAATCTAAATCCGCTGCTAAAGCCCAATTTTGATTAAGCTGATGCTGGTAACCCGTGCGCGCTGCAGTGGTCATCTCATGGACATATTCGCTGCTCTTGAAAGATTGGCGTGGGTCTTTATTGAACTGTTCTTCTGTCAATGAGCCAGGATTTTCACGGTCATCGTCGTAATAGCTGGTTTCAATAAAGAACGAATCTGTGGCCGTTTTATATTGAATGCGACCTAAAATCGACCCTGTTTCATTGGCATTATGCTTGCGGTAGTTGTCACCTTGGTTATAGCTACCAGTGAAAAAGTAACGCCAATCCTTGTTGATCGCGCCAGACACATCACCGCGACCTTCATAGGTATCAAAGCTGCCGCCGGATAACTGCACGCTACCACCAGTATTTTCAGGGGATTTAGTGACAATATTGATCACGCCGCCTACCGCTTGGTCGCCATAAAGCACACCCGCACTACCCGATAAAATTTCGATGCGCTCGACTTGGTTAAGCGGAATGGCATTAAGACTAGGAGCAGCGATATCGATATTATTGAGGCGACGACCATCAAGTAAAATCAGCGTGTTATTAACGGCAGTGCTGGCGCTAAAGCCACGCATCGCAAAACTAGTACCGATGTTATTATCCGAAATTTGAATACCGCTTTGACCGCGTAAAACCTCAGTCACGCTAGTGGCACCGCTCATTTCAATCGCCGCAGCGTCAATCACATTCACATTCGCGGCAATATTTAACGGGGTATTGTCAGAGCGGCCGATCACGACAAGATGCTCGTCGACTTTCGCTGTGCTGGTATCGTCTGCCGCCATAGCGGGCGCGATAACGGAAAAACTGCAAAGGCTACCGATCAGCAGCGCGATTTTTGTTGGATTTGTTCCCATTTTACCTTTAACTCCTGCAAGGAAAACGGGGCATTAGCGCCACGATACTGTTCATTCAGTAAAAGATACTGACAGTGACTATCGCATTTTGAGATCTGCCCACCGAAATCTCAAAAACACCTTTAGGGCCGGTCTCCGGACTTAGGCTATGTTAATCCGTAAAAATAGAATTAACGCGAGACTGACCTTTAACATTCTGACTATCGGGTTCTGTCTTGAACACACCAATCAAACGCGGTCTTCTCTCACCTTTTACCGTTGCGGGGGCAGTGCCAGAATTTCACTGGCTTCCCGATTATCTCGCGGCTTTCGCACGCAAGCACCTCAGAAGGTTGACTAAAAATTTGATTCATAGGGCACAGCCATCAATAAAACAGCGATACTCCCTTAAGGCTCAGCACATTATAGAGCCTGAGCGCGCGCATTATAGACGTCTATACGGATGAAAGTCCATCAAACTCAAGCGAGCGTCTACGGTCTACTTCAAGGAGAATGGGACTAAAGCGGAGATAAAATCTTGGCTATTATCTGCCTGCAATGGTGGTTTATCGGCAGAAAAAACGGCACCTCGCATCGACTTATGCAGTAGATACAAATCTTTATTGCCACTGACAACCGTATAATAGCCAATTTCCCCTTGAGGAGTTGAAGCATAGGCTTTGGGATTCAGTGGCGTCACACCGTGTAAATTGGGCATGGCTGTACAGCCTAGAATCGCATGAAATCCAGCGTGCCCATCGACTTCAGTGTCACCTAACTTCTGGTACACCACCTCGCCATCACAGGTCGATTTATAGGTCTGGGCCATCGCATCTAAAAAACGCTCAGGGCTAATACTCTCGGCCATATCCTTAAAACCCTGCACGCAAAATAGGGCACTCCACTGGGCTAATGCTTCCTGCTCAGGCACATATTCTGCCATAAACATGCCTGCTTGCTCCTCATGATAAGCCTGCTTCCAGCCCGCAGGCAGATTGAACCCTAATTGCTGACCAAATACCGGCAATACATGGGTATGAGCTGCGCCGCTTTCGCTCCGAGCTATATCTAATGTGGCTTGAACTGGCTCTGAGCCAATTAAGCTGCAGAGTAATAACACACTGGCACCTTGAAACAATCCAATAGGTGAACACAATGCTAATTTCATACTTATCATCCTTGTATCGCACTTATAATTAATACGACATCATGAAATTGAACAGAAAACACCCAGCATTCTAACGAAGAACCTTCGCTGAAAACAGTCAAAAAGTTATATTAACTGCCACTTTAAAAGAAATAATCACTATCACGACTTGAATAACAGGGAAATATCCCGTTTATCAGCACAATAGCGGCAAAGAGGTTAGTGCTATTCACTAAACAACCACATTTTCACTTCAGGTTTAGGCCTTTCCTGACTCAGAATCACCTGCCGTTGCTCTGGCGTTTCGCATTGGGCAACAGGGGTAAAATCCAGCGGCTTTATCACCAACGAATCGGCAGGCGGTACCGGAGATTTAGCGAACATCTCGTTATTCATCGACCAAGAGACCCATTCCCCCTTTTCACTGATCCCGACATACCCCTCACCCGCCCTCGCTAACCAAGTTAATCGTGGAATACGCGCTATGAGCTTCTCGACATTTTCTAGGTTAGCCCTATAGCCTACTGGCACGACTTTGCCGTCAGGACGGGTGAATACAAATGATGCTGAACCTATGGTGATCTTGCTTCCCTCCTGCCAATACCGATTGAGGATATCTTGAGCATAGTGAAAACCATATAGATAGGCGTAGTCACTATCATCGACAAGGATTTGCGGTACGGCATTGTCACGCAGCAACAAAAATCCCGTGCCAACACTGACAATACTGTTCACGCCTTTAATATCCGTTTGTTTGAGCCAATCGATACCACAGTTCGTTTCATTGCCCCAAAAGTGCGCCTCACCCGTTGGACTTAAGATTGCAAAAGCACAGCTATTTGACGTAATACTCGCGACATCCTGTAGCGCACTGCGAATAGGGTAAATATCGCTACTCTGCCCCCAAGTCACGACACTGCCATCCTTTTTCAAAGCGGCATAGGTCCCTTGGGTATACTCAACACGCACAACATCCATTAACTGTGGCAGCAGCTTTTTCATATTGGTTGACCGTTCAACTTGCCCCCAAATCACAGTGCTTCCGTCTTTTTTAAGAGCAGTAAAACCTCGTCCTTCAGCAAAAATATCCACGACATCAAACAGTTTATCCTGCACATGTTGGCTATTGCCGCCTTCGGGCCCATAACCCCAAGTGTGCACTTTTCCACTAGCATCGAGTGCGGCTACCGCCTCACGATTAGCATAGAGTTTAGTGATGTTTGTCATACGGCTTTGCAGGGCTTTGTCGAGGCTCAGTTTCCCTGCACGTCCCCAGTACACCACAGTGCCATCTTCACGTAGTGCGGCAAAACCTTCCTTTATAGGCACGACTTGTTTGACGTGTTTAAGCTCCGCAGCAACTTCACGACTATCGCCTCCACTAAAACTATTACCCCAAGTGACCACATCACCATTGGGGGTGATAGCAGCCACTGCCATATCATTTGTTACAACGGTATTTACTGCGGGTAAATCACAGGGAATATGACGATACTGCGGACTCGGTTTTTCCTTAAATTGGATGAGTTTACCGTTATCAAACTGCAGCAATGACTCGTTATTACTTTCCACTATGGCCATAGGTTGAGGCTCGCTACAGCCAGAGATCTGCATGGCAACCATGCCCGCGAGTAAAGCCTTAGGCCAAGTGATTCGATGAGTGAGCATTACTTATTTCCTTGTATTTGCTTGGAGATGTCATTCAATGTTGTGCAGCAGACAGAGCGAAGATGAAATAACCTAACATCGCCTAATGTCAAAAATGGGCAGAATTCTAGCAGCTTGTTGATAAAAAGACGAAAATGCTCACAGTTTACTCTGCAAGTGCCCTCCACAGGCTAGCGCCTAACTTATGGCATGCTATTCTAAGCATCCAGTACCGCTGTTTAAAGGAGTAACAGTATGACTCGTCACATCATTCTTGATTGCGATCCCGGCCATGACGATGCTATCGCGCTGATCTTAGCCTTAGCTCACCCAGACCTCGTTCCCCTTGCCGTCACGACTAGCGCTGGCAATCAAACCCCAGATAAAACCCTCAACAACGCCCTGCGGATCTTAACCCTGTTAAACCGAGGTGATATCCCAGTCGCAGGCGGTGCCACTAAACCGCTAACACGTGAACTGATTATCGCCGACAATGTTCACGGCGAGACTGGCCTCGATGGCCCAGCATTACCCGAACCGAGCTTCAGTCCACAAGCCATAACAGCCGTTGAACTGATGGCGCAGCAAATCCGCCAAAGCACTCAGCCAGTGACTTTAGTGCCTACTGGGCCGCTGACTAACATCGCCCTTTTACTGGCGAGTCACAGCGAGCTACACCCTAAAATCGAGCGTATTGTGCTAATGGGCGGCGCAGCCGGTGTCGGCAATTGGACGCCTGCCGCCGAGTTTAATATTTTTGTCGATCCCGAAGCCGCCGATATTGTCTTTAAGTCAGGCATTCCCATCACTATGTGCGGGCTCGATGTGACTCATCAAGCGCAAATCATGGATGCAGACATAGAACGGATTCGCGCCATCCCAAATCCAATTGCTCAGTGCGTCGCCGAGTTATTGGATTTCTTTATGATTTACCACAGAGATCCTAAATGGGGCTTTATTGGTGCACCTCTGCACGACCCCTGCACTATCGCTTGGTTGCTCAAACCTGAACTGTTTGAAGCACAAGATTGTTGGGTCGGGATTGAAACCCAAAGCGAGCTGACCTTAGGCATGACAGTGGTTGATCGCTATCAACTCACTGGCAAACCCGCCAATGCGACTGTGCTGTTTGGGCTCGACAGACTCGGTTTTGTCGATTTACTGGTAGACAGTTTACGTGTCTATGATCCAACTTATCTCAATCGCAGATGAAAATAACAGTGAGTTTTCTATGAGCCAGATACTCGTTATCGGCAGTGCGAATGCCGACCATGTGATGAAATTTGAGTACCTGCCCGCAGCAGGGCAAACCTTGATGAGCCGAGACTATCGACTCGAACAGGGAGGTAAAGGAGCCAACCAAGCGGTCGCCTGCGCGCGTTTAGCTAAATCAGGCACCCGCACTGACTTTATCTGCCACCTCGGCCAAGACAGTATCGGCGATGATATGCGTCAAAGCTGGATCAAAGATGGCATCAGTACAGAAGGTATTAGCCAGATAGCGGAGCAGAGTACAGGCACAGCGATGATTTTTATCGGTGACAACGGTGAAAACACCATAGGTGTTGCTGCGGGAGCCAACGCCACTCTTTCACCCGATGACTTAGAAAATCACTATGCTCTGTTTTCCCGTGCTCAATTCCTTTTAATTCAACTAGAAACGCCTGCTGCCACAGTGGCAAAGGCATTACAAATGGCAAAAACCTTTGGCGTGACTACGGTATTAAATCCCGCCCCAGCGACCGCCCTTGGCCACGATGTACTCAAATGGGTTGATGTGATTACGCCTAATGAGACTGAAGCAGAAGCTTTAACTGGCGTTGAAATTAACCATCTCGATGATGCTCAAATGGCTGCGCAGCTTCTGCACCAGCAAGGTGTAGGAATTGTAGTGATTACTTTAGGCAGTCGCGGCGCATATATCAGCAGCCCAGGTTTTACCGGGCTAGTGCCCGCACTTGAAGTGCAAGCCATAGACACAGTCGCTGCAGGGGATACCTTCAACGGCGCCTTAGTCGTCGGCTTGAGTGAAGGCATGTCAATTGCTGCCGCCGTGGGATTTGCCAATGCGGCCAGTGCCATTACAGTGACTCGCCAAGGCGCACAACGTGCTATTCCCTATCGACAGGAGCTTTCGTACTAAAAAAGCAAGCGACTTTGAGTTAGACGCCCTGAGTCCGCCTATCTAAATTATCACTTATAAATCATAGCTATAAATCAAATTCATTAATGATAATCCGCGAGTATTTAGTTGGTTCCAGCTCAGTACTCGCTCGTCTATGTTTACCGCTAGCGATTTTGCCGTTACAGAATTTTGCAGTCACAGAGAATGCAGTACTCAAACGAAAGTTGCATATACATAATTTACACGCTGATTTCATTCCCATTTAATGAAGATTGCTTATTCTGGTAGGCGCATGTCCGAGTCAAAAGGACTCGGCTACCCTTGTTCAACTAAGGAAGTACCAGATGAAAGCAAAAAGCACAGCTTTACGTAACGTGACCAGCACTAGCCTAATCGGCCTAGGATTATTATTCGCTAGCCAAGCGAGTGCCAACGAATGTGAACTGAAAATTGCCGCCACTGATGCAATGCAATTTGACACTAAAGAGCTGTCAGTACCTGCAAGCTGTAAAGAAGTGACCTTAACCTTAACCCACACAGGCACTTTGCCAAAAGCAGCTATGGGCCATAACTGGGTACTAACTAAGGCAGCCGATATGTCAGCCGTCGCAACTGAAGGTATGAGTGCCGGTCCTGATGCAGCCTATGTTAAAGCGGGTGATACTCGCGTTATCGCTCACACGCCATTAGTGGGCGGCGGCGAATCAACATCTATTACTTTTAGCACTGCTGGCATGAGCGCTACCGAAGCTTACCAATTCTTCTGCAGCTTCCCAGGTCACTGGGCGATTATGCAAGGTAGTTTCAAGCTAAAAGCTTAAGGTGAATGGCTTAGCCTAAAGTTAAGTGATAAAAACACAAAAGCGGATCTTAGGATCCGCTTTTACATTCCAGCCATTGCATTTAGCCGCAATAATTCATCAGGGCCTTGGTTGGATAACTAATGGCGCAAAGCTCGTCATCGCATTACCGTTAGCCCCGTTCAAGTTAGGATATTCAACCCCTTCCTGTAAAGTGTAATACACGTCGACAAAGTCATCGTCATTGGTGAACCAAGCATCCGGCATCACACTTAAAATACCATTGGTGATTTGCGGGATCAGCGCATAACCCTGAGCTTCAGGATCGGGGATCGACTTTAAGATCTGCTCCGCCGCTTCCAACAACTTAGTGGCCAACACTTTATAGTTAGTACCATCGTCATGCTCCATTAGGATCATGTCCGCAGCCGCCCAACGATAACGCTCCCAATGGATGATGATTTGATTCGGATAATAGGTCGTATCCGCATAATCTAAATAGGGCATTTCGACGATATCGAGCACAGGCTCTTCACGGCTCGGGTCAATCCCTGTCACTATGCCGTAAATCTCGGCACGACCAGAAATCCACGGCTCATGGTCATCCTTCAAGGATATTTGTTTGATCACTGTGGTTGAAATAGGCTTGTCTGCCACCGCCTGTGTTTGCGCACGGCTCAGTAGCACGCCATCTTTTTTCGCCGATTGTGCTTCGGCAAATGTCGCCCGCATCACCTCTAAGCCAGCCACAAAGGCTTTTTTACTATCGATGCCGACCACAAACACCGGCTGCTGCGGTAGGTTATACACGTCTAATTGATGAACTTGTCCATGAATATCAAAGGCTTCAATATAATCCCACTGACGCTCGTCACCATCGGGCTCATAGGCAAATAAAGGCGACTCACCTTGCTGCCATGGGGTTAACATGGTTTCATCTGCTAGACGCACTTGCACCAGAGAATCTGCTTTGGCACTTAAGCCCTTCACTCGGCGAATCGACGCATCGGCTTGGGTAATCACATTATCATTGAGCCTATGTTGAGACAGAATCTCATCGGCATTCACTGCCAACTGATACTGGTTTATTTCAGTCTGTAAGATAGGCGCAAGCTGCGCATATTGATGACTTAAATCTAACGCTAATGCCCGCTTAGTATTAGTTAACTGAGCTTGTGCACCCAAAGTCGAATCCTTTAACGACGCTTGTAGTAAGCGTAACGCCTCTCCATCTAAGGCTTGGCCATAACTCAGGGTTGCCGAAGCCGACAAACACAGCAATAAACTGGATTGAAGTAGTTTCATAGGAGTTCCCTTACCTTAATAAAGTTAAACGTGCGTTCGAATTACTTACATATGAGCACAGAGCAGCATCTAAGTAAATCAAATGATAATAGTTATCGTTAATTATTAATGGTATAGAGTACGTAATCTCGGCTAAATACGATAAAAACATGCTAATGACAGCATCAACAGATCAGTCCAGCCGAACAGTGTGTATGAAGATAAACGAGGAAATAGGATGAAATGAATTGATATGCACAGTTTCGCGAGCGACAAAAACACAAAAGGCAGATCTTAAGATCTGCCTTTTGCTGTTCATCGCCAGAGTGACGTTTCAGAACGCTTTGAACGCTCCCTTACGATCACACTGGCTTGATAAGACAAGGTTAAACGAATGAGTGTTACTCTTCGTCGAAATCATCTTCATCAAGATCTTCGGCATCAGTAGCCGCTTCAGCCGCTAATGCTGCGGCTAATTTTGCTTTAGCTTGTTTCTCTGAGCGACGTTTATTGCGCTCAGTTAACGTGCCTAAAAACACTTGTAATTCAGTTAAGCCCCAAGCTTGCGCTTCGGCTTCAGTCGCAAAGCCATCGTGGCTCTTAGACACAACTGTTTTAGTTGATGTCATGCGACGAGTGATTTCAGTTTTCCAACCGTTGTCGCCCTGTGTCACGCGAAAATCGTATTTTTTGCCCTTGCTCATTCTGCTCTATTTCCTAAATGATGCTTGTCACGTTTGTCTTATCAAGCGAACCAAACGCTCATCATAAAACAAAAGGAGCGCAGTGTACTTGATTTCGGCCCAGAAAGATCGCCCAGATGAAAATATTCATGCCAGTTTCATCGACTCGCCCAGTGGAGTCAATTCTCAAGTCTAAAACAACACTGCGCATATATCCCGCTCATCCTCTGTCTATGGCTGTTCATCGCAAGCTAGCGTGCTTTAGATAATCGTCGTGCAAACGGTATATATTCTTGTTTATGTCATAAAAATAGGCTTTTTTAGTCACATTAACACTTTAGAGTTTCTGATTAATATTAATAATTTACATCATTACTCATAGGTAAATCTGATGAAACTACGCCCTATTTCGTCGCTCTCACTCGGCCTGTTAATTGCCACCAGCGCTTTATTAGCTGGTTGCAATAGTGACGATAACAACACAGAAGTCACGCCACCTGCCAGCAAACCTGTTCCGGCTCAAGTGGGAGAAAGACCTTTATTCCTCGTGCGTCAAATGCAAGACAGCACACTTAAAACCCGCTTAGAACAATGCACCACTGACAATTTTTATCGCAGCGAGTTTTCCATCGGCCACCGTGGCGCACCAATGCAATTCCCTGAGCATACAAAGGAATCCTACCAAGCGGCTATCGATTCGGGCGCTGGCATAGTTGAATGTGATGTCACCTTCACCGCCGATAAAGCCTTAGTGTGCCGCCACTCACAGTGCGATCTTGCCAGCACGACCAACATTTTAGCCGTGCCTGAACTGGCCAATAAATGTTCGAGCCCATTCACTCCGGCTGATGCCGCCAATGGCGTCAGCGCATCGGCGACCTGTTGCACCAGCGATATCACCCTCGCCGAATTTAAAACCCTCAAGGGTAAGATGGAAGGCAGCAATCCTAAAGCGACCATTGCGGCCGAATTCATCAATGGCACTCCAAGCTGGCGCACCGATCTCTACGCTGGCAATGGCACCTTGATGACCCACGCCGAAAGTATTGAAATGTTTAAAAAAGCTGGTGTGAAGATGACGCCAGAGCTCAAAGCCGCCAGCGTATCTATGCCATTCGATGGTTTTACTCAGCAGGATTACGCGCAAAAAATGTTAGATGAATACACGGCGGCAGGCGTCGATGCTTCGCAAGTATTCCCTCAATCATTTATCTTAGATGACATCAAATATTGGGTCGCCAACGCACCTGAGTTTGCGAAACAAGCCGTATTTCTCGATGACAGATACGATTATAACAGCGCTTTCGATCCGCAAAACTCTGCCACTTGGTCACCATCAATGGCAGATTTGAAAACCCAAGGCGTCGAAATTATTGCGCCGCCACTCTGGGTTTTAGTCGCCTTAGATGCGGATAAGAAAATAATTCCTTCGGAATACGCTAAGGCCGCCAAAGGCGCTGGGCTTAAGATCATCACTTGGTCGCTGGAACGTTCTGGATTATTAAAAAATGGTGGCGGCTTTTATTATCAAAGCATTACCGAAGCCATAGATAACGAAGGCGATACCTTTGAATTACTCGATGTGTTAGCTAAAGATGTCGGTGTGATTGGAGTATTCTCCGACTGGCCCGCCACTGTGACTTACTATGCGAACTGTATGGATTTATAAGTCGTCGATATAGAAAACAAAAAATGCGTTAACGATTAATCGTTAACGCATTTTTTATTGCGAAAATAGTCTATATCTCGCCGCGAGCAAGCTATTTAAACAGGTGCTGGATATTCTTTAAATCGCCCTTACCTTCGGCAATTTCTTCCGGCGTTAAACCTGTGACTTCATGCGGGAACACTAACCAGTCTTCAGAGGCATGGATGTAATAGTCAGGCTTTAAAGGCACGGCGGTATTTTTTGGCTTGTAATAAGGGCAAGCGATACGGATATCAGTTGGCATATTCAGGCGCATCAACTGACCGAGTTTTTCTTTTAATGCATGGATACTGCGACCAGAGTCAAACACGTCATCCACAATCAATAAACCGTCGCTAGCGTTCGCATTTTCAACGATGTAATGCAGGCCGTGAACTTTGATTTCTTTGCTTTGCTTATCAGTGCCAATCCCATAATAGGAAGAAGTACGCACGGCAATGTGATCGGTTTCTACTTGTTTAAAGTCGAAAAATTCCTGTACCGCGATCCCGATTGGAGCGCCGCCACGCCAAATACCCACGATAAACTGCGGACGAAAGCCACTCTCATACACTTGCGAAGCTAATAAAAATGAATCTTCCAGCAATTGCTGCGCGGTAACAAAATACTTTTCTGACATGACACAGTCCCCATCACATTGATTTTATTCTTAGGTCGTTAAAGCTTATGACCCCTGTAAGGTCTGTTCGGCGGGTAAAGGTTCCCAAAACACTAAAACAGCTTTGCCTTAGCAAGTGTAGGCAGCCGCCGAATTTTGGGAGCGAATTTTATACCAAAAAAATGCGATGTGCTGCAGTAATAGTAAGAACTTGCGTGACAACAGACATTTATTTTGTCTTTTTAGGCAAAAAGCAACAAAAAGGCCACCCTAAGGTGGCCTAAAAACAGCGAATAAATACCTGCGTTAAACGATAGGCGTAATCACATGCTCGCCCACTTTTGCCTTGGCGCTATAACCACGTGCCGTTGCCGCTTGGAAATCCTTCGACAGAATGGTATCCACATAATGCCAGTCGCTGCGCACCTCATCAGCGGTGAAAGTGAGCGTCATAAAGCCGCGATCTCTTAAGTTAGCGTACTTAAGATCTGGCACTAACTCGACGATCGCCGCCTCAGTCGCAGGGATCTGCTCAGCGGGCAGATTCAAATAGTACTCAAGACCTGGTGAAGACACTGAGCTGGTCGCAAACTCCACCCCAACGGTATCGCCATTCACATCTTTAAGCTCGTTAGCCCAGGCATTATGGGTATCGCCCGCGATCACGACTAGGTTGAGGTTTTTCGATTTAGCCGTACCTAAAATCACCTCACGCTCATAGGCGTAACCGTCCCAAGCATCTAAGTTGTATGGAATGGCAGGTAATTGCAGCAGTGCGATAACTTCTGGGGTTAATAAGGCTTGATTAGCCTGAAGATATTGTAACTCTTGGGCGGTCAGCGTGGGATCATTTGCCGCCGCACGCGCTGCTAACTTAGCTAACGCACCTAACATGGCATATTGGGGAATGCTCATCTGCTGAGTCGCAATCGCCGCCGGCAATGACATCTTGCCCATCAAAATCTGTTGCCCTAACACCTGCCACTTGCCCGTTGCTTGCAGCAGAGTGCCCTGCAGCCATAACAATTGCGTCAAACCCAGCATAGTGCGAGTGGTCGAAGTCACATCGGCAAGGAAACGCTCGCCCGCAAACGAACCCGTAGTCGGATCCATATAATCGGCATAATCGAGCTGTTTATCACGGGCCAATACACGGGTATCGAGCATGTGCAGATCGACGAGATTGCCGTAACTGAAGCTGCGGTAAATCTCTTCATGGTTCCCTTCGCGCCATGGACGAATAGGCAACCATTCGAAATAAGCTTGCAGTGCCGCTTCTTTGCGGACGGCAAAATCGCCTTCGCCTTCGTTATGATTCTCGGCGCCATCACGCCAAGTATCGTTGGCTACTTCGTGGTCATCCCAAACTGTGATAAAAGGCACTTTCGCGTGTAACTTTTGCAGACTCGCATCGGTATGATACTGGCCATAACGGGTGCGATAATCGCCCAATGTCAGCAACTCAGTGGCCGGTAAGACTTCACGGCCAAGCTCTACAGCATGCTCACTGGCATAACCGCCACGGGCATATTCATAGATGTAATCGCCTAAATGCACCACGGCATCTAAGTCATCCTGCGCCGCCGCTAATTCATAGACGTTAAAGTATCCGGCTGGAAAGTTCGCACAGGACATCACCGCCAGTTTGACAGAACTCACATCGCCCTCAGGCAGCGTGCGGGTTTTACCCACGGCTGAGGTTTTGTCACCAGTCATAAAGCGGTAAAAGTAGTTTTGGCCAGCACGTAAACCGCGGGCATCAATCTTAACCGTGTAGTCACGGCTTGCATTAGTGACCATCTCACCCGTGGTCACTAATTGACTAAAGGCCGCATCGCTTGCCACTTGCCAGCTCACTTTTACATCACCCTCAGATTCAGGCGTGACACGGGTCCAAAGGATCACAGCGTCAATCGCCGGATCGCCACTGGCAATTCCATGTAAAAATTGTGCAGGTACAGAATTATCATCATTACTATCACTACAGCCCATCAAGCCGTAAGAGATCACAGCAACGCCAACACCTTTGGCCGACATAGCCAAAAAGTCACGACGAGTTACGGTACGATTCATTATTATTATTCCTTGTTAGAAAAGGCTTCACTGGTATGAGGTCTAATGAGACCCCGATTGTGAGACATCACTGTTACACATTTGTGACATCTTTGTCAGCCTTTTATGATTTCTATCAATTCAAATACTTATACTGAATGGCGTACTTTATTTAAGCAGGGCTGGCGCAGCGAACAAGGAAGCTGCTAACATCGGTGCAGGCTAACGCAGCGTGTTAAATGCACGCCTAAGAATGGCAAGAAAAGGAATTTAACAATGAAAGTCAGCGATATTATGAGTGATCAAGTCATCTGCATCAGTGATGGCGCCAGTTTGAAAGATGCCCACCATCTGATGCAAACCCGTGGCGTACGCCACTTACCTGTGATTTCTGAAATTGATGGCACCCTCGTTGGCGTACTCACCCATAAAAAGATGATCGCCAGCGTGATGACAATGTTGAACAAATACGGCCAAGGCGCGCTCGAGCGCAAAGAACGATACACGCCGATCACAACTGTGATGGACCAAGACTTTCAGCATCTTACCGCCGACGAGCCTTTAACTGTAGTGGTGGAATATTTTATCGAAAACAAACTCGGCTGCTTGCCCGTCGTCGATGTCGATAAAAAGGTACTCGGTATCGTCACGTCATCGGACTTTATCAAGCTGTGTCGTACCCTGCTGCAACAGCAAAGTTAAGCTTATCAAACAAAAAGCGCAGCCAATGTTTGCTGCGCTTCCAATTCACCTCACCAAAACTACACTGCAGTCACAGCGGGTATTCGAGTAAAACGTTGCCAACGGCACGAGCGCCAGCGGTATACCATAATCAGGCCGCGTATCCACTCATCGGCGGCAACGGCAAGCCAAGCGGCGAGTACGCCATAGCCTAAGTGAAGGCCAAAGAACCAAGCCAATAATACCCCTATGCCCCACATGCTAAAGAGGCCAACCCGCACGGGGAACGCCACATCACCCGCCCCTTTTAATGCCGAAATAATCACCAGATTAAACACCCGCCCTGTTTCAAGCGCGATAGAACCTGCCAGTAATAACGCCGTCAGTTGGATGACTTCCTCGTTCTCACTTAACCAGCCAACAATAGTGAATCGCTGCCAGTAGAAGACTAAGACTATCGCCAGCGAAGCGATAAAACCCACCAGACAGTAACGTTGCACTCTCACAGTGATTTCATCGAACCATTGTTTGCCGACATAGTATCCGGTCTGAATTTGCGTCGCCTGCCCGAGCGCCACCGCAAAACAATAAATAAACCGGCTGATGTTTAATCCATAGGTATAAGCCGTGAGCGATAAAGTCCCCATCTGACTGATAAAATAGATGATTGTCATCTGCGCCACATTGTAAGACAGCATCTCACCGGCATTGAGTAGGCCGATACGCATCACGCTCCAATAGGTGCTGCGCGGTAATAATTTAAGCCGTTGCAGTGGCAGCGGGATCTTTTTATAGCGGATCACCATCAGCATGATCACAGCGCCGATGATCTGGCTGGTGACGGTGGAAATTGCCACCCCTGTTACCCCATAAACAGGCAAGTCAAAGGGAGAATACAGGGCAATATAGTTACCGATGACGTTCATCAAGCCTGTGCTTGAAGTGACTAACATGGCCGAGCGGGTAAAGCCGTAACTCCTTAAAATCGCGGCAAAAGCAATGTTCATGACCAAGCCTATGCTCAAGCTGCCGCAAATCACTAAGTAGTCATATCCAAAGCCTGCCACATCGTGTTCAAGCGCAAATAGGCCGATAATCCCCTTAGCGCCGAAGAACATAGAGGCGCCCATGATCAAGGCGAGTCCTAAACTCAATGCGACACTTGCCACCCCGATATCGACAGCCTGCTGCGACTGGCCTGCGCCATTGTTCTGGCTAATCAAAATGCTCGCACCTGTGCTCACCATCATCGACATAACCATCATGAAGAACATCAGCTGAGTCGTGAGTCCCACCGCCGCTACCGCGTTATCGGAATAATGGCTGAGCATAAAAATGTCGCTGATCCCAAGCAGTGATTGCAGCAAGGTCTCGACAAAAATCGGCCAAGTGAGGGCGACTATGCTCATGCGTTGTTGCAATGTTTTGGGTGCTTTAGCCACGGAGAATTCCTGCAAATAGAGTACGGATAACGATGTGAGCGCTGGCTCAATGTGTCGCTCAAACGGCATCTTGGCAACCTATATTTTAGCCAAGATACTGAAAGCAACTTTCACAAATAGACATCAAAGTGCTATCGAACGCACAATCAGGCGGAAATCTAAGCGCATCCAGCCTAAGGGTCAATTGAATTGGTAATTTTCTTACAAGTCGCCATACAACTCAATCTGTATTAATGAAAATATGCCGACTGCAACCGTATTCATTACTACGTTAATGGCAGAGCTAAAAACAGGACTCATCACAGTGTGTGAATTTAGGCTAACAAGCATCTAATTAATGAGTACAGAGCCAGAGTGCGCACAACAATCTGAGCAAAAACAAATTGAGCAAAAATAGTTACTGGCAGAAATCATGTCAATGCTGCTAATCCGCTATTGCTTCTCATCACTGCGGCTACCAATTCCGTTAAGCTGCCGATAAACTCAGCCCATTGCAGAACTGCTAAGCACACTGAACATCGAGGAAAGATTAAATGAGCCAACTCTATTTAGAAGATGGAATTAAACAATTGGTTAGCGAGTTTATCGCAGCGGGTTGCCCATCGGTGCGAGAGCAAACCATTGAGCAACGTAGGCAAGGTTATATCGCCAGCACGGTACTCGCAGGTGAAGCGGAAGACGTGTTCGAGGTGCGCGCAGTTTCCATCGATGGCGCAGAATTAACCCTGTTCAAACCCTCGGCGGCAAACGATTTACCCGTTGTCATTTACTACCATGGCGGCTGTTTTGTCAGTGGCGGCGTTGAAACCCACAATCAACAACTGCGTAAACTTGCTAATGATGCTGGCGCACTGGTGATTGCGGTGAGCTATCGTCTCGCCCCTGAACATGTTTACCCCGCTGCCCACGACGATGCCTGCCATGCCGCCGAGGTCATATATGCGCATTGCCAACAATGGGGTGGCGATAAGGACAAGATTACCCTGATGGGCGACAGCGCCGGCGGCCATTTAGCCCTAGTCACTTGCCTACGTTTAAAAGCCAAAGGGCAATGGTTGCCACAAAAACAAGTGCTTATCTATCCAATGCTCGATGCCACTGCTAAAAGCCAAAGCTATAGCGACAATGGCGAGAAATATATTATTACCCGCGATACCTTACTCACTGGATTTGATCTGTATTTAGATTGGCACCCCAGAACCGATGCCGAAGCCAGTCCGCTGCGAAGCACTGACCTAGCGGGACTGCCCGAAACCCATATCATCACAGCTGAATTTGATCCGCTCGTCGATGAAGGAGAACAGCTATTTAGGCATCTATTAGAGGCTGGCGTGAATGCCCACTGCCGCCGCTATCTTGGGGTGATCCATGGATTCTTCCAACTCTCGGGAGTGAGCCGCTCCGCAAGGGATGCCATGGTGCAAGTGAGCAATATAGTGAAGACAGCCTAACGTCATCCTTGATGATTAATTCCTTCATAAAAAAGGCTTTCTATCTAGATAGAAAGCCTTTTTAAACCGTTTGATATTCTGACTTAAACGGCTTTTTTTCGATACGCCAAAAACAACAAGACTATACCTACGGCTAAAAACGGTAAGCTGAGCAGTTGCCCCGCACTTAGCACTGATTCAGAGTAAGCCGCTTGGCTGACTTTAATCGATTCAATCGCAATTCGCGCACTAAATACCGACACCAGAAACAGGCCAAAAATCGCGCCATGCCGTTGTTTAATCTGCGTAAATTGATACAGAGCATAAAGCGCGACAAAGATGGCCAAATAGGCAAAAGCCTCATAAAGCTGCGCCGGATGCCTTGGCAACATATCAACACGGGCAAATATAATGCCCCAAGGTTGAGTCGTTGGATCGCCTAAAATCTCTGAGTTGGCAAAGTTAGCCATACGCACAAAAAAGCCAAAAATGGCGGTGGCGATCGCAAGTCTATCCAACAAAAACAGGAAGGGCAGCTTCACTTTGCGTTGGTAATAATACAGCGCCAGAATCGCCCCTAACCCCCCACCGTGGCTGGCGAGCCCACCTTCCCAAATCGCCAAAATCTTCAGCGGATGGGCAAAGTAATAAGCCGGATCATAAAAAATACAATGGGCCAAACGCGCGCCCACTATGATGCCAACCACACAATAAATCAGCAGATTATCAAGGGACTCGACATCGAGATTTTCCTTGATATAAATCCGCTTCATCACCTGAAAACCAGCAGTGATGGCAACAGCAAACAAAACTCCATACCAATGTATTTTTAGTCCCATAAACGAGATTAATACAGGATCGAGCTCCCACACTAAGTGTTCCAAATTCAATTACTCCTAACACTTGGTACATAGAGGTACGCCAAAAAGCCTGTTTTACGTGGTTAAACGCCAATAGACAAGCCTTGTCGCGGGGATATCTTACTATTGAGCCAAATTTAACGACACTGAGTAGCGTTTTACGGCTGAAAGGTATAATTGTGGTCAGCTCGGCTGACCACGCCAAACAGACCACAGGCGTTAACTTTGAGTACTCGCTACAACTGACCTATTTCCTTACGCCAGATCCCCTTCTCCTGTGCTTCAGTCAATTTCAGTTTGGCGAAATACCGAGTCACAAAAAAGCTAATGGGAATAGATGATAAGGCAAGAGCTTCAAAGTTATACAGGGTCATGACGGCAATGCCATTGGTTAGTAGCCCAATCACACCCACCATGTTTGCATACTTACTCTCATAGATTTTCCCAAATTTGCAGGCCAAGTAACCAATAACGGCCGCAGGAACAAAGAGCATCCAATAAAACACTAACCCATTCCAAACAAAGAGAATAAGTAAGGCTAAACCTAAGAAAACACCAAGTAATGCCCCTAGAAATGCCTTTTTAGGTGATTGGTTTTTAACAAGATCTTCATAAGCTTGCTTTGCCTGTTCATCTATAAACTTGCGATACGACTCGCTTTCACCCTTTCCCTTACGCGCCATTTAACTCACCAAATTGCTGTATTTAAGACAAAAAATTGGCCTATTTTGCTAGAAAATAACATCTTTGTCGCGCTGTTTTGAATAGCAAACACGCGGAGCTGGAAGGTAAAGCTTTCACTTTAAATACTGAACCTCAAACCGAGTTGACTGAATTTAAGAAAATAAAAAAGCAAGCGGTTAAGCTTGCTTTTTTATTGCGCACTATGCCGTCTTATTTAACTCGACGGCGGCTAAACGCTAATGGTGCAAGTAGCAATGATAGCCATGACAAGCTACCACCTGAAGAACCTTCTTTTTCAGGTTCTACCGGCGCTTGACCTTCACCATTGATCGTCACTGTAACAGATGCCTTCATTTCAGCATCACCATCTGAGATGGTATAACTAAAAGTCTCAGTTGCAGATTGACCTTGATATAGATGACCAAATTGTCCATTAGGACTATAAGTCACAGTACCATCATTGTTATTGGTGACCTTGCCCTTCAAAGAGCCAACATCAATAGCTGTGATAGTAAGCGTGTCTCCATCAACATCGGTATCATTTGCAAGTAAGGCAATTTGTATGTTGCCCGACTTAGTCGTTACCGCTGTGTCAGCGACAGCAACAGGAGCCGCATTAAGACCAACAACGCTAATAGTCACTTCAGTTGTGCTTGTCGCGCCAATTTCATCTGTGATGGTGTAACTAAATACTTCATTGGCCGTTTCACCTTTGGCCAAATCATTAAACTGACCGTTAGGATCGTAGATAAACGTACCATCGCCATTATCTGTCAGCTTACCTTTCAGGCTAGCTTGTTTAGCCGTGAGGGTAAAAGTATGACCATCGGCATCAGTGTCATTCGTTAACGGCGATATTGTAACAGTCGCATTCTCATTGACACTGATAGCATCAGGCGTTGCTGTTGGCGGTGTATTAATTTTTACACTGACACCAACTGTAGCTTCAGCAAAGCCACCTTTGTTATCGGTAATGATGTAAGCAAAGCTATCTAATACGGTTGAGCCTGGTGTTTCATTTGCAAAGGCACTACCTGAGTCATAACTGATAACATTGCCCGAAACCGCAACAGTCCCCTTAGTAGATCCAGTAGTAACGCTATCGATCACTAAAGTATCACCATCTGCATCCGTATCATTTGCCAAAGGTGAAATTGTCACTTTTTGGCCAGCCCAAATTGTCATAGCATCCGAGTTGGCTACTGGCACATTGTTCGGCGGGACGTCAGTGTTTAAAGGCTCACCCGCACTCACTTGGTATCCTCCCGTAACAGCTGTGTCATCTTCGTGGCTAACGACAACATATAAAGTCGATTCCAATTCAGACTTAGCTAGCTTTGAAAATACATAGTTTGTCGCTGATGGATTTGTTGCTAGGGTAACATTATCAACAATTGTCGTAGACGCGTCTGATTTGTAAACGGTTAACTTTGGCTTCATACCTAAGCTAGAGTCTGTCACACGTACCACGAGGTCTTTGCTCATATCTATGTTTTCTAAGACATAGAAATCAAGATCGCCAGCACTGTCAATCACTCCATTGATACCAGCATTGGTCGTATCGAGTTTAATTGCGGTGATATAGCTACCATCACTGTCAAAATAAGGCACATTGCTCACAACCAATGAGGTTTTCGCAATACGTACAAAATTCTCCGTTATGGCAGGTAAAGCTTCTTGTACTGGCTCAGAGCCGTCTAATGTGGGTGTAAATAGGCCTGTGGCAGTATATTTAGCCTTGCTTTCTTTGTTATCAACATTCACTTCGACTTGATAAATACCATTCTGATTGTATGGTGCAACGGCGGAGTAAATACCATCACCTGCAACCGCATCACCGCCTTGGCCATTATCAAACATTTCCAAGTTGGTCGTGTTGTCCATTGGGTCCTTGATCGTAGCGATGACATTAGCACCAGTGATAAGTTTATCTTTGGTTAACGCAGTCGTTAAAATCATCGGGCTTGGGTAACTTACAGCATTACCAGCAAATCCCTCAACAGAGACAGTATAACTTCCCGCTAGACTTGGCTCTGCACTGACATTGACCGTCGCATCTAGCGCACGATTTGCATTTGTGTTTATTAACTCAAGTTGCCACTCACCATGACCAAGTGAGGCAACAAGACTATTAGGGACATTGACGCTACAAGATTGCCCTCCAGACACAGGTAAACAATCGAAAGTTACGCCATTGACATTATGACCTGAAGCATCTTTTAGCGTGAGTTGCAGGTCAGAAGCGCCGCCTTTATGGTTTACGAAAATATTGACATTATCTAAACCAGAATCGATATAAATACTCTGGGTTGCACCCGTGCCACTTGCAATATTAAGCGTTGATGACACTAAGTTTTGGTTATCAGTGGCAATGGCATTTGCTTGTAAAAAAGCATCGATAATTTCGGCTAACGTTGTTGGTGAAGAAAAGTATTTTCCGCCTGTTGCATTGGCCATTGTCACTAAAGGACCCGTTGGCGAAGCTGAGCCATAACCGAAACTAAAAATTGGTACATTGGCATTTTGATAGGCAGTGATGACCGAGGATTCTGATTTTATAGAATTATTATCGTCACCATCAGCAAGCACAAAAACGACACCTGGTGCGCCACTTGCCGCCGAAGCCTGATAAGCAGATAAATT
The DNA here is from genome assembly GCF_031932105.1 of Shewanella sp. SP1S1-7. Taxonomy (NCBI): domain Bacteria; kingdom Pseudomonadati; phylum Pseudomonadota; class Gammaproteobacteria; order Alteromonadales; family Shewanellaceae; genus Shewanella; species Shewanella sp. SP1S1-7. Next base: position 74,038 of record NZ_JAUOEU010000003.1, on the reverse strand, counting down.
ATCAAGTGCTAACTGACTGCCATCGAACAATGCCGTTGAACCATAGGCATAAATATTATCAATTGCACCTTTCAAAGCTTGTTTAACACCGTTATCTGGCTTAGGCAATTTTTGCATCGCAAAATCTTGCTCAACACTCGAACGGCCTGAGAATGAAACTAATCCCATCGCAGTACTGCCTTCCGCAGTCGCATCAACAAGTATTTTAGCGGCTTGCTTGGCGTTATCGATAGGTGAACCAGACATGCTACCCGAACGGTCCATGACAATCTGCATATCGATATCGCCTTCAACCCAAACAAAATCAAGCTGATCACGACAACTAAACTGCGCTGCGGGTAACTCTTTCTTTACCGGATTATTAGCATCTGGCGCATTATTCGCCAAAGTAGTATATCGAGTACGAGTTGGCTGAGCCGTTTTCCGCCCAGATTTAGGGTCGTCTTTAACGTCTTGAGTAAGCACTTCCCAAGCACTCTTACCATACACTCGTCCCTGTGCGGTACGGTTTACATCACCAATATTGCTCGCAGTTGAATGATTCAACCATTTCATATCACCGTTTCTTGCTTGCCATTGATTACTCATAATGGAATCAGTAGCCACGTCAGTGGTGAGCGTTGCATTAGCTGCACCGGAAACCGCGTTACCTTTATACTCGTCATACACACCATAGGCATAGTGTCCCCACTCGTGGGCTAAGGTGTAGCCAGAGCCTAGGGTATCGGTGAGCATATTGTGATCTTTGCCTTGCCCTGCACCATTTGGAAAAACATCTCCAAACCAAATATGCATACCATTGGCACCAAAGCCCGCGGTATTTGCTCGCGGCCATTCACGCTCGCCCCAAATAATGTCCGATTTAGATCTATGCTTATTTTCTCTGAAAATACTTATCTTTCCGAGCTTATGTTCACCGTTCGATTGCTCACATACCCCATCGGCAAAATAACCCAATATATCCTCGTAGGCTTTCTGATCACTCCCTTCAGGATTATTGTGCAAAGACACAGTAATATCGAATACAGCGTTAGACGAATCAGAAGTCATCACTGAAACTGATTGCATATGGTTTGCTGATACAATGGATTTGTCTTGCTGTTCAGTGACAGTATTGACCCGTGATAACCAACTGTTTGCAGCTATAGCTGAGCTAGATGTTAAAGCGAGTCCCACACAAATGGCGACCTTGCTCAAGTTATTTTTTTGTATCACTTCATATCTCCTTTAGAAAGTAATAATAGTTGGAAGGTGTATTTACCTTCTTTCACAACGAGTGTTCCGTTCTGCGTTAATCGTTTTGAAATCACAGGGTATAAGGACGAGAAATCGGCTATAGGTATCAACTCAAATACATGCTGAATGAGTGTTCCATTAGGTAATTCGAGTTCAGGCGGGATATCGTTCGGAATGTTTAAGATAATAGTGCTAGGCTCAACTATTAACTCAGAAACGATGAAATCATATATATAAGGAAAAGACCTTGAGTCGATTTCACAGTAATCCAACTGATTACTAAACCAATACTTATAGGCATGACCAAGGCTTGCGGCTTGCTCACCTATAATGCGATCTGTGCATTGATATTCTAGACTTTTCCCGGTAACAATCTTGTGCGACAAAAGCTGCATGTTTGAATCAAAATCAATGATTCTGATTTGACTATCAGTTAGTTCACTAATAATTTGAGTAGTGTAATCACGTTGAAAATCTAGAGGTGAGTTATATCTATAGACAGTTTTGGCATACACTGGACAACATAATACAAACAGCACAATACCAAAAAGAGTTGTAATCTCTCTTATCATCCGTGAAAATTTATTTATCCTAAAAAACTTGAAACCAATGTTAACAAAAACAACTTTGTATACATTTGTTGCAAGCTTCACGAAAAAGTTAAAAAAATTATCCACTGCTAGATTAATTTTCATGAAAATATGCAGCGTTATTGGTTAATAGCATGATTTAAATAGTAGTAATTTAATTACTACTTTTGACCTATTAGCCGCAGATATTCCTCCATCAATGATTCATAATTGGAAACAGCCTGTTAATTTATTATCTATTTTAGCCCATTCATACAAATCATTATCACGCAAAGAATTACCCTAATAAAAAATAAACTACACTAGATTCATATAAACAGAAATACAGGTTATATATGAGCAAGCCGAACACTATTTAATCAATTTAAACTTCTGGCACTCTAATTATTCTGTAAGCATAATAACCTACAATTAATCATAAGCGGACCAAGGTTTGAAGAGATAGAGACGAACATACAATCCAGAAAATTAGTCCTTAAAATGAGCGCTCACTCTACCTAGCGGCTCAGACGTTTGATGATTTCGCTGTGCTGTGGATATTGAGCTAGTAACGTTTTTTGGCTAAATAACTCGAAATCATCGAAGGTAAAACCGGGGGACACCATGCAGCCCACGAGCGAAAAGCCGGGTTGATTCATCGCCGAGCCAAAAATACAGCCCTTAGGCACCAAAAATTGTGGTCGCTCGCCCGCCGCTAAATCGAGGCCCAATTGCGCCGTGGTTAACACGCCATCAGGGGCAATCATATAAATGGTGAGCGATTGTCCTGCATGGAAGTACCACATTTCATCGGCGGTTAGGCGGTGAAAGTGGGAAACTTCACCCATGCGCAGTAAAAAATAGATGCTGCTCCATAATGCCCGAGTCTGTTCAAACGGCGTTTCAGAACGATAGGATGAGCGGTAATAGCCGCCTTCAACGTGCTGTTCTAGTGCTAAATGTTCAATAAAATCATCGGCTGTATGCATTATAAATCCCTGGATAAAATTAAAACCGCAATTCAGGTTCTAGAGTCTACTCGAAAATCATCTGCCCACTAAGCGCCATAATTGAGCTTTTTGAACATAAGCACACACGCCAAAGCAAAACATCACTTAAGAGTCATTATGATAGACAAAGAACGAGTAATGGCTTTGTGGCATCAATCGCGCTGGCGACTTGGCAAAATAACAACGACAAATAAATTGTACGGCGTGTCGTTATGGTTTGTTGTTCGCACCAAAAGCGGCTAGATTATTATGAGTTAACGGGATTAATTGGCGGCTAAAGCTCCAAAGAGCGGCTCGTAATGATGACTTGGACACGCAGACATAAAGTTAAGTGATTTTCCACAGGGATCTTAATTGATGATCAATATTGAACAGATGGCGTTAATCCTCGATGCACTGCCAGATCCTGCCTTAATATTGTCAAAAAGTGGTCGGTACGTGGCAGTTTTCGGCGGTAAAGATGGGCGCTATTATCACGATGGCAGTGGCTTAGTCGGTTTGTACATTGCTGATGTATTAAACCCCGATAAAACAAATTACTTCTTAGGCATTATCGAACAAGCCTTAGCTAGCCGAGCATTACTGATTGAAGAATATGAACTCAGTAATAAAGATGTCAAAGGCTTACCCGATGCGGGCCCAGATCAACCCATTTGGTTTGAGGGACGAATTCAAGCGCTAGACTTTCTCGTCAATGATGAGCCTGTGGTGCTCTGGGTCGCCAGTAATATCTCACAGCGACATGAGCTTGAACTGCAGCTGCGTCAGCTCAGCGATACCGATCAGCTCACAGGATTATATAATCGCCGCCGATTAGAACGCGACTTAACCGTTCAATTCGACACTTTTCAGCGCCACCGTACGCCCACCTCAATCTTGATCCTCGATTTAGACCACTTAAAGTCCATCAATGACCAGTTAGGCCACCATGCTGGCGATAAAATTATCATCGCCGTTGCTGAAACCTGTCGCACTCAATTTAGAAAAACCGATAGCGCGTATCGTTTTGGTGGGGATGAATTTGTGATTGCCCTGCCCGGTGTCGAACAATCTCAGGCAGTTAAATTTGCTGAATACCTCTGCGATTGTTTTTACTCTGCGCTGCAACAACATGCAGTTAATGGTTTGTTTGCCACCGTAAGTATCGGGGTCGCTAGCATAGAAGCATTAGATACTTCCTATGAAGACACGCTTAAACGAGCCGATGCGGCCCTGTATCAAGCGAAACGTAACGGTAAAAATCGAGTGATATCAAATACAGCCTGAGCGGACTTAAGTCGTTCTAACTACCAATGACAATAACGAATGCTCACCCCATAGAAAGTGCCCTTAACAAGTTATAGTTAGAAATACTCATGACAAGGTTGAATCACAACGGCTGCCAACAAAAAAGCGAACCCTAAGGTTCGCTTTTAAACACATTAAGCTAATGCCAAATAACAGAATTAATTCGCGTCTTTCGCAGCTTTACGGGCTTGATGCAGCTTTTTATAGCTTTCAATCAATCTTAGATGTGGCTCAATGCCTTCGAGCTGCATGCTGGTCTTAGTCAGTCCATAAAAACGCACTTTACCTGTGACTGAGCCAACGACATTGTCCATCACTTCTTTACCGAACATGCGGTTGAAGTTGTGGATAAAATCATCAAGTTCTAGCTCGTTATCTAAAGTCACTTCCAATACAGCATTCATAGCTTGGTAGAACAGGCCGCGTTTAACGGTATTGTCGTTAAACTGCAGGAACTCACCGACTAGCTCAATCGCGTCTTCGTGCGCACCGAGCGCCAAATAAATCAGGATCTTAAGCTCGATAATCGTGAGCTGACCCCAAACGGTATTTTCATCGAATACAATGCCGATTAAGGTGCGGATATCCGTGTAGTTATCGAGTTGGCTTTCTTCTAAACGATTAACCAAATTGACCAGCTGTTTAGTGCTTAACGAATGCAGATTTAGGATATCTTCACGGTATGCCAGCGCCTTGTTGGTGTTATCCCAAATCAAGTCATCAACTGGATAAATTTCAGAATAATCAGGTACTAAAATACGGCATGCCGATGCACCTAAATCGGTAAATTCAGCGATATACACCTCTTTACCTAACTCTTCTAAGATACCAAACAGACTGCTGGCTTCTTCTTCGCTGGTGCCAGAGAAATCCCATTCGCAAAATTCATAATCAAATTTACTGCTAAAGAAGCGCCATGAAATCACTCCTGTTGAATCAATAAAGTGCTCAACAAAGTTTTCTGGCTCGCTGACCGCCATGCTGTTAAAGGTCGGTTTTGGCACGTCGTTTAAGCCTTCGAAACTGCGGCCTTGCAGTAATTCAGTTAGGCTGCGCTCTAATGCCACTTCAAAGCTTGGGTGAGCGCCAAATGAGGCAAACACGCCGCCAGTTTTCGGGTTCATTAGGGTCACGCACATCACAGGGAATTGACCGCCGAGTGAAGCGTCTTTGATCACAACTGGGAAACCTTGCTCTTCTAAGCCGTTAATGCCCGCGAGGATACTGGGATATTTTTCAAGTACCTGCATTGGCACATCTGGCAGAACAATTTCTTGCTCAATAATTTGGCGTTTAACGGCACGCTCAAAAATCTCTGACAAACACTGCACATGCGCTTCTTGCAGGTTATTGCCCGCGCTCATGCCGTTACTTAAAAATAGGTTTTCAATCAGGTTCGATGGGAAGTAAACCGTTTCACCGTCAGATTTACGCGCATAAGGGATAGCACAAATGCCGCGCTTAAGATTACCTGAGTTGGTATCAATCAAGTGCGAACCGCACAGCTCGTCGTCTGGGTTGTAAATCTCTAAACAATAGTCATCCAGAATACCCGCTGGCAGCGCATCGTCTTCTTCTAACGCAAACCACTTTTCATTGGGGTAATGCACAAATTCGCTATTAGCGATTTCAGTCCCAAAAAATTGATCATTATAGAAAAAGTTATTATTCAAACGCTCAATAAACTCGCCGAGCGCTGAACACAGCGCACTTTCCTTGGTCGCGCCTTTACCATTGGTAAAACACATTGGTGAAGCGGCGTCACGAATATGCAGTGACCACACGTTCGGCACGATATTGCGCCATGATGAGATCTCTATCTTCATTCCAAGATCGGCAAGCATGCCCGTCATATTGGCAATGGTCTGCTCCAGTGGCAGATCTTTACCCAGAATAAAGGTGCTCGATGCGCCATTAGGCTGGCCCATCAGCATGGCATTGGCGTCTGCGTCTAGGTTTTCAACGGTTTCAATCTTAAATTCTGGCCCCGTTTGCACCACTTTTTTAACAGTACAACGGTCAATTGAACGCAAAATACCTTCGCGATCTTTATCGGAAATATCTTCTGGCAATTCAACCTGAATTTGGAAAATCTGGTTGTAGCGATCTTCAGGATCGACAATATTGTTCTGCGACAGTCTGATGTTATCCGTTGGAATATCGCGGGCTTTGCAATACACCTTCACGAAATAGGCCGCACACAGGGCTGACGACGCTAAGAAATAATCAAACGGACTTGGAGCAGAACCATCACCTTTGTAGCGGATCGGCTGATCGGCGGTAACGGTAAAATCATCAAACTTGGCTTCAAGTCTAAGATTGTCGAGAAAATTAACTTTGATTTCCATTGAATATGATTTCCACTAAATATGCGAGTCTGTAGCAGCCCATCGACCAAGTCGCGTCATTGGTAATGAGTCATTAAGGGGGAATTATCGGTGTTTTTAGCCCATTAGTCTTGGGTTAATTATGTTAAAAACCACAATCGGGGCATTTGCGGCTTAGCTTAGTGGGTTGAATAGCAGGTTTGACTTTGAACTGAGGTTGAATAACAGGAAGACCAAGTAAGCCAATTGATCGCAGAGTAAAACCAAGTACAAGAATAAATTATTGATGTTTTTCAGTCTCTCGCTTAACCAACATAAAGGTTAAATACATCTTAGTCGGTAATGACAACGCCATGCCAAAGGCGACACACATAGCACTGAGAATAATCCCCTGCACGCCCATCGCCTCAACGGTTTCATTAAAGTTATGCAGATAAATACCCAGCGCAATAAGACAAATACCCACACTAATGCAGATTTTCAGCGTTAAAATCAGCTTTTCATTCGTCACTGTTCCGCCCTTCCCCTTCGCCGCTATGTCGCTTTGCTGCCGACCCGCTGCAAGTTTAGATAACTGCTCAAGGTTCGCGAAAGTCTAGCCGCCATTTACATCAAGTTTAACTAATATAGTGAACGCATTATCCACATAGGGCCTTGATTAAGATCAACGAAAAACTTGCTTGCGATAAAAGAAACTCGCTACAGCATTGATTACATCTGATTGCTGCTAAGAATTACGGCTAAGAACTGCTAGAAAATAATGCAGCTGACTTAAAACTGATAAATAGTCATATTTACTTACCTGAAGTAAGCATTCTAGCCATCAAATACCATCCAGTAAGATCCAATCCACTAACAGCTATATAAAAGATGAATCGACCAGCATTACATTCAAAAACAGATAATTAGAAAAATGTAATTAAACCTCAGAATGATTACACTAACTTTACAACATACACTTGTTTGAATTACCATGCTGATGTCAAAAATGCATGTTCAAATATAGGAATAACATGAACCATAAATCGATTCTTCTCGCCCTTACTTTCGCAACAATGTTGCTGGGCGGTTGCGCTACAAAAATGCAAGCAGTTGTCCCACTAGACTCCAATATGCTTAAGAATAAGGATGTTAAAGTTGGCGTCATTATGTCTGATGTTGCCGTTCCTGAAACATATATTACAGGAGCAGATTGCCTACTTTGCTACGCGGCGGCATCTGCGGCAAATTCTTCTTTAGATAGCCATCTCAAAACAATTCCTGTCGACGATATTAAAAACTTAAAATCAGAAATTACTCAATTAATGCTCGAAAAAGGGATATCAGCTGTCGCCCTAGAAGGTGAAATTGAAGTTGGCGAATTAAAGAAGACTAAGTCACAAGAACTTAATACAGCTCCAAGAGACTACTCAATCTACAAAACAAAAGACATAAATTACTTATTGGTTATAGAAGTCTATCAAGTTGGAGCATATAGAACTTACTCATCTTACATTCCAACGATGGACCCTGTGGCATCCTTCTCAGGAGTCGCATACATTGTCGATTTATCGAACAATAAATATATTTTGTACAAACCTTTTAGTAATAGAAAAGCCTCAGATCTTGAGTGGGATGAGCCACCAACTTTCCCAGGCCTAACTAATTCACTCTATGAAGTCATTGCGACAGGTAAAGATGCTATCAAGGCGAACCTAACGCTCTAGTCTATAAAGGGAGGCTTGCCTCCCTTTCTCTTAACAGTGGTCATCCTATGATTAGAATTCTATTAACATCTTGTATTTTATTAATTCTATGTGCTTGTAGCACACATACATCTAAAGGTTATGTAAAGCTGATAGATAATCGAATCGCAATAAAAGAAAACAGTCAGCTCTATGTCAAAGTACCAGAAGGCACTGCAATCATAATAGGTAAAGCTGAACCCAATGCAGGTAATGTTGATCACACTAGTATTCTTTATCCCGCAATTACCCCTGTAGACTTCTTTGCAGCAGTGATCACTCACGCAGCCATTACCGAATCTGTAAAAAATAATAAGAAAAATAAGGTACAAGATGAAGCTGACATGATAGTTATCCCCTATCGTCCTTTTATTAAAGATGTCGCAAATCAAGCATTAATCACACAACTATCAGACATTGCATTATCTCGTGGATTTCATCTAAAACCCTATAGTGAAATCCAGTCCGATGATGACATAGTGCTTGACATAACCCCTATCTATCTGCTCAATCAAAAACAAAATACGCTGACGCTAAGAACTCAATTTCTGGTTTATTATAAGAAAAATGAAAGTATCGCGACACAGAAACGAGTCATGTTATATCAAAACCAAATCGAGATTTTGTCCCCTATCATACAGAGTGAAAGTCCTGCCGATTATTGGCTAAATAATAATGGGGAGAAACTAATCGAAACAATGCGCAATTTACTATCAGATACCCTAGCATTAGGCGCATTGCAAATAAGTTCTAACGAAAAAGCGATTAAAAAGAGTACTGAAAAAAACTTTCGCTATGATGATGGTGATGTGTTAGCTTTTGAACGTGCAAGCGTAATTACTGAAGATTGTGAACGTATAGTTATTCACACCCTTAGAGGATGGTTAAAGTCAATTCCAACAGGACGTCTTCAAGACAGACATCCTTGCAAAATAGACCAAGAAGCCAAAATAGATACACCCATGCTTAATTAATGACTGTTAAATGCGAAATACTAAATCTGTGAAATTACTATCGATGAATTATGATAGTCTCACATCAGATATTTTATTTCGCATTACATTTTTACAGCTGTGAAATTAAATCGTTAGAATAATAAATCACATTTTTATTTTAAAAAAACAATTCAACACATTCATTACACCAGCGGTCTCCGGCAGGTCATATTTACAATATTGCTTGCAGTAAAAAATTCTAAAATGGATTTTACAACATATAAAATTTACTCTTAAAGGATTGGAGCAGTGGATAAACGCCAAATATTTTTCATGCTAATGACAATATTAATGATTTCAGGCTGCCAAGTAAATAAACGCGTAAGTGGTAAGATGTCACTTAACGAAGCTGAACTCGCCTTTAGTTTAATCACTCCGATATCTATCGACAATGCTACATTATTAGAGACAGCTATAAATTATGACAGAACTGTCAATAAAAATATCCAGTTGTATCCGAACACAACCAGCATTGTAAATTTTGGATCTTATATCTCGTTAGCTAAAGTAATAACGGCTCCCATAAAAAGTAATAAATTAGTCATTGAAAGTTATGTAACATCGACGTCAACTGATGAACGTTATCTGTTCTATCCCGTGATCACTGTCTTTGATAATCAAAAAAATCGCATTGATCTCATAAAACCCAGATACGAATTTGAGTTTAATGATAATGTCCTAACTAATCATTTTCTGTTACCGCCAGAAACTGCATATCCTTATCCATAGCACCCCAGAATTCACTGGCATGAGCTTCACTGAATCAAATGCCGTGTATAAGACATCGTTAATAGACCCTACGGCTGTAGCCATTGCGACGTCAGTTGTCACTAGTGTATTTGTTCCTGCGACTGGAAACTCAGAAAAATTAACTCCCATCTACACAGACTTCATTCTTTCGAACATAGGAAATATAAAAATAATCTCCCCATAAACATGAAATATGCTTCAAGCAGATTGCAGCATTTAATTGAGAATCCCCTGCAACCATAATCTAACCCTTAAGTACTTGATACCAACAAAATCAGCCGCCAATACAGCTTTATCTATATGTTTAACAAGTTATTTTTGATGCTGCTAACAATCTGATTCATATGCTTATGTCAAGACAGGGATTACGTCCCAGCCTTGCTGAGCCCGATGGCTGTGGATTGTGGATTGTGGATTGTGGATTAAGAGTTGGAGGCGCTGCTTTTAATTTAAAAAAGTAAAACTTAAATCCCGTTACCTACGTATATAACCCAAATACTAAACTCAGTAGAAGTGGCCATGTTTTCAATCTTTAAGAAAAACCCTTTAAAAAAATTAACTCAGCAGTACAACGCTAAGCTTGAAGAAGCGATGCATGCACAGAGAAAAGGCGATATTCGATCCTACTCAATGCTGACCGCTGAAGCCGAGCAAATTGAAAATCAAATAAAAGTGTTAGAAAAAGCAACCCAGCAATAGAGGCACATAGCGAGAACGCAAAGCAAGCAAACTACCAAGAGTCTGCTTGAAAACGTGCCAATCTTGCTTCTGTGATAGTGCATTGGGTCAGTTGCATCAACTCACCTAAGGTAATCGCAGGATTGTCTGTGATAAGCCGAATCAACTTAGCGTCTAAGGGCTCTAGCTTGTCCGCATGTTGCAGCAAGGCTGACTCCAACTTTTTAATAAGATAGCCAAACTGGCCATCTTTAGCCGTTAACTGCTGCGTCAGCAATGGCTCACTTTGTAAATGCGCACTGCAGGATTGGAGCTTGATCGCCGCGCCAACTATGCACCAATTCCTTGAACGCCGCACACGCTTAAGTTCACAATCATACTGAGTTGCAATCGCTTGAGCTTGTTTAACCGCCTCCCGCCCAATTCGATGGATCAGCGAGGGCAGCGAGATACTAATGTCGTCGTTCATACCGCTTGGTTCATCGCCGCTCTATTATGCCTGCATGGGTAAAAGCCTGCTCAACTTTAGATTCAAATACAAAATTCAATGCGCGGCAGTGTACTCTGCCTCACTTTATTCTAAAAGCTCTGCCCTCTGCCGGATAAGATTTGCTGTGATGACGCTTTAACTCATTAACCCACATATTTTGAGTGAGTTTCGCACCAAGTTTGTAGCTTATGTTGTAAATCACGCAGCTTCTTTGGGTAATGGCTCTGCTTGGCATAAACCATATACAACTCATGTGGATAGCATTGCCATTGGGGAACGAGCAAAGTGAGTTTATGCTGAGCGATATCCTCCTCTACCAAATAATAAGGCAGGCTAGCGATACCTGTACCACTCAAAGTAAGCAAATGTGTAGTGGCATAGTTTGAACTACACAGTGCAGGCTCAAAAGTGAGCGTGAGACTGTCCCCCGCGAGCGGTTCAAACATCCACTGTGTTTCGCCCGAAGACAATAGACGATAATGGCGTAAATCATCAGGGTGACGAACTTCTGCGGCTGCGGAATGTGCGGGCGAAACCACTAAGACATGACGAATTCTGCCAAGATATCTGGCGATCAGATTATCGCTGTGCGCAATGCTTGTTCTTAAGGCGAGATCAAACTTGCCGAACTCAACATCTTGAATATTCTGCTCAAAACACAGTTCGAGTTTCACTTGAGGATACTCAGCAATAAACTGAAGCAGCATAGGACTCAGCAATTTTTTGCCCAGTTCCGTTGGAGCGGTGAATTTTAAAGTGCCACAGGAGTCCTGCGTTAAATCCTGCACTAAACGTCCAGCTTCATTGGCCAGCCTCTCGATTTCGCAGGCTTTACCATATAACGCATGCCCTGCTTCGGTCATTGATACTCGCCGAGTGGTTCGGTGGAGTAATTGACAACCCATTTCATCTTCAAGGGATTTAACATGGCGCGACACTAAGCCTTTAGAAGCGCCGAGTTGTTCAGACGCAGCGCTAAAACTGTGCATTTTGGCAACCAGCATAAATGACTGCAGATGAGTGAGATTCATCAATTAAACCTATTAGCGAAACAATGTGGTGATTATATGCGCTTTTTCTATTTAATTAAGCAGACTATCCTTAATTCGTATTCAATTTAGGAGCATGTCATGAAAATAGTCGTAGTGGGTGCATCAGGCACAATCGGACAAGCCATAGTCCGCTTATTTCATTCAACTCAGCATGAAGTTATTCAGGTAGGGCGAACAACGGGGGATGTCCTGATAGACATTCGGGATGAACATTCACTCCATCAAGGGCTAGAAAAAATCGGTAAAGTCGATGCAATGATTTCGGCCATGGGTGATGTCGTGTTTAAACCCTTCAACGCTATGACCCAAGCAGACTGGTATACAGGGCTCCAAAGTAAGTTATTGGGGCAAATACAGTTAGTGCAAATTGGCAGTCAGTTTTTAAATGCGGGCGGCAGTTTTACCTTAACCAGTGGCATTATCGCCGATGTCCCAGTAAAAGATGGCGTTAGCGCCGCCACCATAAACGGCGCACTTGAGCATTTTGTTACCGCCGTCGCGGGCGAATTACCTGCGCAGCAGCGAATAAACATTGTCAGCCCAACGGTATTAAGCGAGTCGTTAGCGAGCTATCAGGACTATTTTCCCGGTTTTAGTGCAATCAATGCCGACACATTAGCCAAGGTTTATTTGCGCTCAGTCATGGGCAGAGAAAACGGCCGAGTGCTGAAAGCCTTTTCCAGCTGTGGCGCAGTCTTGCCCTAACAGCAGTGTCCTAACGGCAGTGTCCTAACAGGACAACTTAACCTTGGCTAACGCAAGGCGCGCAATCAGTCACAGTTAAAGTCTTGAGCGTTGCGCTGGGATTGCCTACAATAGCGCACGCTTTTTCACTATAGACAACGACAGATCACGACCATGACCGACACAACATCATTACCTGCTTTACCGGATCGCCTTTCCGTTAACCCACGCAGCCCACACCATGTGGCAGAAATTTTCGAGCACGATATCGGTATTAAGCTCAACGGCAAAGAGCGTTTTGATGTCGAAGAATATTGCATCAGTGAAGGTTGGGTAAAAGTACCAAGCAAATCCTTAGACCGTCGCGGCCAACCTCTTTTGCTCACAGTAAAAGGCACAGTTGAAGCCTTTTATCGTTAAGCCTTAGCGCAAAGAGCGGGATCATAGAATGAGTAAAGGCTAGCCGTGGGAACCCTAGCTAGCCTTAAATAGCAAACACCATCCCCCTTATATTATTGTTTTCGAACTAGTTTATCCGCAAGATAGTCAGCTAATTCAGCAAGAGGGATATGAGTCATCACACCATCTTTGCGGCACTTAACTGACACACACTTCTCGGCTTCTTCCTTATCCCCAACCGTTAAGATGTAAGGCACTTTTTGCTTGTGAAAGCGTTTCATTTTGCGGGCAACTGAGTTTTGACTGATATCAATCAACACTCGCATGTCTCGTGCTAAACATAGTGCGGCTAACTGACGGACAAATTGGCTGTTTGACTCATTCACTGAAGCGATAGCAACAGGCACGGGATGCAACCAATCCGGCAGGTTACCCTGTGAGACTTCCAAGAGAATCCCCAACCAACGCTCGATAGAGCCATACATAGCTTGGTGCATAATCACTGGCCGTTCGAATTCACCTTGCTCATTTGTGTACTGAACATCGAATCTTTCAGGCAAATTGAAATCAAACTGGATAGTGCCACACTGCCAGCGTCTTCCCATAGAATCTGTCAGTGACAATTCAATTTTGGGACCATAAAAAGCCCCTTCGCCAGCTTGATACTCGGCATCAAAGCCCTCAATCTGGCAGGCTGAATCCAATAGCTTTTGTGCTCGGCACCATTGCTCATCGCTGCCTAATGCCTTCTCAGGTTTAGTCGATATTTTTACGTCTAAATTATGGTAGCCGTAATCACCATAAACCTGCTTTGCACGCTGGAGAAAACCACATATCTCCTCCTCTGCCTGAGACCAACAGCAAAAAACATGGGCATCATCCTGAGTGAACTGGCGTGCGCGCAGGCAACCATTTAACGAGCCTGAGGATTCATTACGGTGCACCAAGCCAAACTCAAATAGTCGCAGTGGCAAATCTCTATGGCTATGTACCCCGCGCTTAAACAGCAAAATATGGGCAGGACAAGACATAGGTTTTAAAACATATTCACCCATGTTTTCTTTTCCGCCACCGAAAAACATGTTCTCTGCAAACATGTCCATATGCCCAGACGTTTGCCATAACTCCTTCTTCATAAAAACAGGCGTGTTCACTTCCTCAAAACCATTTCGGCGATACACGCGCCTCATGTGCTCTTGAATATCTCGGAATAACGCCCAGCCATTCGGGTGCCAAAAAATCATACCCGGCGCCTGTGGTTCAGAGTGAAATAGGTCAAGTTGTTCTGCAATTTCGCGATGTGTTTTCATCATTCTCTCCTGAGTAAAATCTGAGTAAAATCTGAGCGAAATACAAAACCAAGGTATAAAAAAACCCTCTGGCGATGTCGCTCAGAGGGTTTTTTTAAAGACGCAAAAAACTACCCCCCGAGAATTCTCGTGGTGGTAGTGGTGGTGTTAATTGCGCTTACGTATATTTTTTTCATGCGCCAGTAATAACAAATCATCCCTATCGCAGCAAGCATTTTGTTTATAAAAAAATAAATGGCAGACAAAATAAAGACAAAATAAATGGCCATCCATAATGAATTATTAGACCGTCGCGGCCAACCTCTTTTGCTCACAGTAAAAGACACAGTTGAAGCCTTTTATCGTTAAGCTTGCAAAGAGCTAGATCATAAAAACGGCCAATTAATATTGGCCATTTTTGTTTGCCTATTCTACTTCTGCGGCTAAACCATAAGCCTGGTAAATCTGTTTTACACGGCCCGATGCAGCCATATCAAGCAGCGCCCGATTAAGTTCATCGAAAATAGCAGCATGGGTAGAGTTACGGGACATACCAAAATAATGTTCGATCCGATTCGACTGACGGTAATCGGCATAGCTAAAACGATCGTAACCGAGCTGCTTGAAGGCATTCTCAATGGCGGCACGATCGAGCACCACCATAGTGTCAAAACGCCCCATGATAAACATGCGAGCCATGTTTTCATCATCGGTAGACTCAATTTTACGTAGCGCGGGATCTGTATTAAAACGCTCAAAATAAACTGTGCCCCGTTTAACCCCTACAGTAACCTGATACAAATCCTCATAGGACTTAATCCGTCCTTCCTCGCCGGCTTTTACGAGAAACAAAATATCACGAGTTTGCGTGGCGATAGGACCAAGAAACCGTACAAATGCCTCTCGTTCATCGTCTCGTATGGTGCGCGGCACAATATCGACCGTTCCGACCCGCAACTCATGAATGCTGCGTGCAAAAGGACGCGCGCTCCATTCGACGCGATAACCGACCTTAGCCGCCGCTTCCTCAAGAATATCCTTTAATGGACTCGTCATAGTATTAGTCTGCTCATCAAGCACCATCTCAGGAGGACGATGCCGAAAATCGGCACGCAGCACTTTAGAAAAAGGAGCCGATTGCAGCTCAGCGGCGACAATGATGTCCGCGAAAAAACCACAACCAAGCACACACAAAATTGCGTAAACAGAAGGCAACGAAACAAGGATACTTTTAAAATACATAGAGATGCCCGCGAATTTATATGTTGCATTTAGCATAACTCAAAAAATCGAAAACTAAAGTGCATAAAACATAGGCCCAGCCTGTAATTGTGATAAAGCGCATTGATTAAACTGCACAGAGCGGGTTAAAGTGTGACCACAAAGTAAAAAGTGTGACCACTTAAGGAAAATGCAGGGCAAACTCGAACTCAATCATCGAGCACGCCATTTAGGGAAGAAGAAGCAAATCAGCAATGTGCGCCCAAACTCTAAGCAGACAAGTCTGCCACCACTTTCCAAAATAATAAGTACATTTTATTAGCGGGTTATGTCATCGGGTTAACTATTGACTCGCATTACTTCAGGGACGTAAATGACCG
This sequence comes from Shewanella sp. SP1S1-7, assembly GCF_031932105.1. Classification (NCBI taxonomy): domain Bacteria; kingdom Pseudomonadati; phylum Pseudomonadota; class Gammaproteobacteria; order Alteromonadales; family Shewanellaceae; genus Shewanella; species Shewanella sp. SP1S1-7. The sequence goes on along the minus strand of NZ_JAUOEU010000003.1, from coordinate 57,947 downwards.
ATTTCAGCAGCATTCTTTTATCCTACGGGATACTTCTGTCTGGCCTTCTTGTCACAGTGGGTGTGATGTATGTATTGCTCAAACATCGCGATGCAACCGTCAAGCTGCCCGTTGATCGTGAGCAACTGACCCGTATCCCCGCCTATGGCTTACAAGAGCAAATCCATGATCTGCAATTAGATTTAATCGGCTGCATGATGATGGGACTATTGATTGTTTGCCTTCCATTTGCCGCCAGCAGCATCCAAGCGGATATCACAGTCGGAAAATTCCCTTGGTTGTTCGCCTTAACAGGTTTAATAGGAGTAATTTACTTCGGTATTAAAACCTGGAAACTCTTTTCAAAGCTCACCAAATTACGCCTAGGTCATACAGCAGAAATTGCCACAGCCAATGAGCTTATCGGCTTACAAGCATTGGGTTATCAAGTGTTTCACGATGTCCAAGCCGACGGCTTTAACATCGACCACCTCGTAATCGGCAAAAATGGCGTATTCGCAATTGAAACCAAAGGCCGCCATAAGCGCAATAAAGACCTACGCCAAACCAATGGCAATGGCGGAGGCTCTAGCAAAAAAGGCTATGAAGTATTTTACAAAGACGGGCGCTTAAATTTCCCCTCGTGGACAGAAACCAAACCCATAGAACAAGCCGAGCGTCAGGCCAAGTGGGTCAGCCAATGGTTAACCAAGGCAACAGGGGCACCAGTATCATCAACCCCAGTCCTAGTATTCCCCGGCTGGTATGTCACCAGTCAGTCAAAACCGCCGCTGCCGATCCTCAACCACAAACAATTAGTCGGCACGATCCCAAAACTGAAAACCCAAGATCTTACCCAACAACAAGTCGACTCCATCATCTACCAAGTCGCCCAAAGATGCCTAAGTAAAAGCGAGGCGGGAAAATGAGAAAGCCAAAAGGTCATTTTTAATCAACCCTAAACTATGTGTTAAATATTTCCCGAAATCCTACAGGAGGCACTAATGCAAATCGATGGACACCACACTTTAACTTATATAGTTGCTCGCTACGCAGGTATTGCTCATGATCTAGCTGAGAAAGTCGCTTATTCTGCGCAATATGTTGATGAGGCAACAAATGATGAACCAATCCACTTTGATAATGGTGCAATGTATGATCGCATAGTATCCGCCCACAAAATGCTGGATTATAGAAACACTCAAGAACTTGCAAATCACCTAGTTTGGATACCATTCCATTTTCTACCTGGCAACCAAGGGAATCCTTCAGATGTGACACCTGAGGGCCGGTTTATATATCGATTAATCTGCAAACCCGATAGCCCTGTAGCAAGAGATATGCTGAGAATGGTAGCGACACATTGGAACAAGCCATATGCAGCACAACTGATGGGAGTAGCAATGCACGTTTATGCGGACACTTTTGCCCACCAAGGTTTTGCAGGAGTTATCCACGACTATAACAAAGTGAATAACCTAAAATCTCCTATTAGTTCGTTATTACAACGAATCAAAGATGATTTGTTAAGTGATGGAATTTCAGCCTCTTCTCCTCTTGGACATGGTGCAGCACTATCTTTTCCAGATCGACCTTATGCTTCTTGGACATACTCAAATGGCGATGGGGAAACGGTAGAAAGAGACAATACTAAAATATTCCTACAAGCTGCTAACGCGATGTGTAAAGCACTACAGTGTTGGAAAAGTAACGACCTAAATATGAATATCGAAAACCAACCAGGATTGTCACTTGAACAGCTTGAAAATATAGAAAAAGCCCTTTCAGCAATTGACAATGAAGATGGCGAGATTCGCCATCAAGAATGGATTAAATGTTTACGAGAAGGAAAGTTTGGATTTGCACCAGTTGACTTACCTTTTGATAAAAACGGGAAGAATAGCTGGAAAGAACTGGCAAGGGGACCAGGTTTCATGCAGGGTGATAAATTGGTATATCAATACTCTGAATCATTCCTTAATTCAGATTGGAAGCTCTTTCACGACGCCCTAAAAACATATCGCTTAGAAGTCATCAGAGATGTGCTACCAAAATATGGCATCTGTATCGCTTAGTGCAAAATCTCACAGAAAATCAGAAGGTTTAAAATATGGATACATGGTTTGATATTTTAAAAGTTTCAAAATTACGAATTGATATATTAGTTTCACTTGCTGTAATTTGCTTAGCTGGCTGTACCTCGAACGAATCAATTACCATGATCAGCGAATATGCCAAGCAATCAACTCAGGTTCAAGAAGCTCTGATGGGTGTATATGAATCTGCCGATGAAGCGCGAATAAATGCTGAGCTGGCAAAAGCTACAAGGGATGGAATAACAGAAACAGGGTTAAACATCTCTACAATTGAAAATACAGGTCAAGAAGCTCTACTTCAAAATTTACAGATTTTTTCTCAGAGTATTTACCTGCTAGCGACGGAAGATCGAAATGAGGAGTTGGACAAATACTCGGAAAAATTAAACTCATCGTTGATTTCTTTATCAAAAATACCTCAATCCAATAATATTGATTCCAAAGATATTGAATTACTATCAACAAGTGCGAATGCTCTCGCTCGAGCTTACACAGAGAAAATACGGTATGACTTACTCAAGAAAGTTATAATTGATTCAGAAACTATTATTCAAATTTCATTCAAATCATTAAGGGATGAGTTAGGGTCTTGGAAAGAAGCAACTAAAGTTTCATTGGAAAAAGAGTTAAGGATCCGCTTGTATCTACTAAATAATCCTAACCGTTGTGATGAAAGTGAAGATAAGCGATGTGTTACCTTCTATCATTCTTTAGAAGAAAGGATAAATGCCTACAAAAAAGCCTATGAAATCAAAGCTAAATTAAATGGCCTAAATGCAAAATTTTTAAAGCTCGAATCTGCATTGAATGCTATTCAAACTTTAAACCAATCCATAGTCATATCTTTAAAAAGCGATGACGATCTAACTAAAGATGCGTTCAAGAAAGCTCTCAAATCAACTAAGACCCAGATCGATGATATCAAAGAATTTCGCGATAGAATTAAGGATTAATAAATGGACAACAACCACGATACCGCATACTTAGAGTTGAAAAGCATGTACGAGGAGCTTCAAAGCTATCTCAGTTCAGTTATAGTCGATCCAGAGGAAGAAGTGCTATTATTGAAATGTGAACAACTGGGGGATAAAATCTATGCCTATCATGCTGCAATAATTAAACAAAACTCACACCTTCATGCTATTGGTCAAGAAAGTATCAAAAAACTTATTAATCAAGCAAAAGATGCAAGAGAATCTTTAAAAAATGCTGAAAATAAAGTCAAATGTTTTGCTCAAGTTGCTAATGCAATTGACAAAATATTTGAATTATTGGGTAAGTTTTTATAAGCTATTTTACTGTCACTCAATTATTTGAGTTTAAAGTAAAAGTCAATATAGAATAGCTTATCACGCAACAGTTGCACCAGACACAGCATTTTTGCAGCAGTGTCCTACTAAAACATGGATGTTTTAGTAGAGCCTACAAGGATAGGCTTCATAGCATGTCACAGGTGTAACATTGTAAAATATCTGCAAAATATACTGTAGTTATATGTGGTAAAAACCTGATTTTACCACATATATTTATACATAAATTTCATAAAACTTTTAAAGAAATTTATATTTAACTCAATACTTATACTCTCTTGCAAATATATACAACAATCACCTTAACAAAACCAATCTAAAAATCACTCCACATAAGTCTTGAAAATTATTTAACCTACAGAAGATCAAACAATAGAAAAAGCCATAAAATTTTGAAATTTTATGAAGGATTAGAACGATAATCAAAACTCCACAATATCTTTTCATCAGGATTAATAAGCATATCCAACTCTGTCAATCTTTCACTTACACGCTTTAAAATACGATATGTCCTGAAGTCTCTACCTACTATCGCTGCGACCATCACAAAAATTACCATGATAAATAGACCTGTAGTGGACTCTGCCCCTCCACCTATAACAAAGTAAGGAAAACCAATCAACATGCCTGCTATCATTAAAAAAATTGCTGCAATGAACGAATAAGTGAATAGCAATTTATCTATCCAGTTAACATCAACCAAAATCTTCGTATTTTCAGGTTTAAGGAAAGGCGATACTCTTTTAAGTTCAAAATTACTTGCAACTCCCAGAATATAAATATCCATTAAAACTTTGGCTTTCTCTGGAGCCACTCTAATACCTGATGCTAATCTAAAAACTTCATATTCTCTTAATGAGTTTAAATACTTACTAATCGTAGAATCAACTTCAACATGCTCCTTTAGAGAATTTAGTCTTTTAAAATATCTTTTAATGAGCACATCTTCATAAAAATCAATTAGACCTCTCACTATCTTGATTGCGACACCTATCAGTGCAGCAGTTAAGAAAATACCAAAAGTAATTGCATTTTCTTTCGCGATCTCAGGGATTACAATATCCATATATCCTCTAAACATTTAATATTGACACTTGATAAATACCATAAATCCAATCACAAAAACAGATACATTACATTTATCATTCAACTGATAAAAACTGGACAGGCATAACTCTTCACTCAATGGTTACACCAAATACAGCATTGTTGCACCAGTGACCTTCTAAAACATGGATGTTTCAGTATAGCCTTCAGAGCGATTTTATTTAAACATAAGCACGGCGTGTCACTGGTGTAACTTATATAAAAGAATGCAAAAGCCTGCGGCAGGCAATTGGGAAGTACAGTTGCCAGAAGCTACAAAATAGGCCATTCGCACGACTAAACTCGTCAGAGATAATACACATAAAACATAAATGCGGACTTTTACTTGCTTTAAAATTGAGCAAAAATAATCTTCGTCTAATAATAATATATTTAGAATATCCGACATATTTGTCGATCTATTGAGATCTGGCGAATTAAAACTCAAACCCACCCAATAAGCCATTTTCTTTGTTTTAAATCAAATAGCTACATTTAAACTGACGATAGAATCCCGTACCGTTTATTATGGAGTCTTTTGTTTTGTATCGAATTAGGATCTTAGTTGTTGGGATTGCTCTCGCACTTGCTGTTTCAGGATGTACTACCAGTCGCAACTTTTATACTGGCGAGGAGGACCTTGCTTACAACGAAGAATTCAGTATCTTCAATACGATTATGCTCCCGGTAGTTGTATTAGGAGTAGTTGCAATCGCTTATGATGCATCGCAAGGTGGTTCAAACTACTCTGTCGCTTCTCAAAGCAGGTCAAATTACTCGGACGTTTCATGCAAGGGGTATTATTGCGACTATGATACTGCGTGGGATTTTCTCCCTGGCAGTGGAGAGTATCGCTGCAGAGACACAAGGAATGGGCAATTCGTTCAAAGCAATTTTTGTTCTAACCAAGCACAACAAGACAATTGGTATTAATTCGCTTCTTCTAAATAGCTCAATAAGCGAAAAACAGGGCAGATATAACTCTTCACTCAATGGTTACACCAAATACAGCATTGTTGCACCAGTGACCTTCTAAAACATGGATGTTTTAGTAGAGCTTACAGGGATGTATTTACAGCGAGTCACTGGTGTAACAGTGCGAGAGCCTGCGGCAAGCAATTAGCAGCACAGTGCTATCAGCAACTTAAAAGTTAATTAGCACCTTATGACAATTCGCAACAAGATTTTAGGTAATAAAAAAGCGACCGAAAGGTCGCTTTTTAACGTTCATAATTGCGTCGTAGCCGAAGCTAACTCTTAGCAAGGGCTTGCTGTCGCAAGCCCAAACCAGCAATTACTCGTAGTCTGATAATGGTGCACACGAACACATTAGGTTACGGTCGCCGTAAACGTCATCAATACGATTCACAGTTGGCCAGAACTTGTTAGTACGTACTGCTGCACTTGGGAACACGGCCACTTCGCGGCTGTATGGACGCGTATCAAACTCTGGGTCCATGATATCAGCCATAGTGTGCGGTGCGTTGTGCAGCGGGTTGTTGTCCACTGGCCATTCACCTGATTCCACTTTGGCGATTTCAGCGCGGATTGACACCATAGCGTCGATGAAACGATCGAGTTCCACCTTAGACTCAGATTCCGTCGGCTCAATCATCAGGGTTCCCGCAACAGGGAAGCTCATGGTTGGCGCGTGGAAACCATAGTCATTCAAACGCTTAGCGATATCCATTTCGGTCACGCCAGAGGCTTCTTTCAGTGGGCGTAGGTCGATAATACATTCGTGCGCCACGCGATCGTTACGGCCACGGAACAATACTGGGTAGTGTTCAGACAGCTTCTTCATCACGTAGTTAGCGTTTAACAGCGCAGTTTGGGTCGACTTTTTCAGGCCCTTTGAACCAAGCAGCTTAATGTACATCCAGCTGATCGGCAGAATGCCCGCGCTACCATAAGGTGCAGCAGATACAGCGCCGTTGTGATCACTTTCACGGCCCGGTTTAACCACAACGTGACCCGCAACAAATGGGGCTAAGTGCGATTTCACGCCGATTGGGCCCATACCTGGGCCACCGCCGCCGTGTGGAATAGCGAAGGTTTTGTGTAGGTTAAGGTGTGATACGTCGGCACCAATAAAACCAGGAGACGTTAAGCCGACCTGCGCGTTCATGTTGGCGCCGTCTAAGTACACTTGACCGCCGTGCTGATGCACTATGTCGCAGATTTCACGGATAGATTCTTCATACACACCGTGGGTCGATGGGTAAGTGATCATGATGCAAGACAGGTTTTCAGCCACTTCGGCGGCTTTGGTCTTCAGATCATCTAAATCGACGTTACCTTGCTTGTCACACGCCGTCACCACCACTTGCATACCGGCTAATTGCGCCGATGCAGGGTTAGTACCGTGGGCAGATTGCGGGATCAAACAGATGTTTCTGTGCGCATCGCCACGTGACTCATGGTATTTCTTGATGGCTAACAAGCCAGCGTATTCACCTTGAGCGCCAGAGTTAGGTTGGATACACACAGCGTCGTAGCCTGTGATGTTCACTAACCAAGTCGACAACTCTTCAATTAACTGGGTGTAGCCTTTGGCTTGATCCAGTGGGCTGAATGGGTGCATGTTGGCAAATTCAGGCCAGCTCACAGGGAGCATTTCAACCGCTGCGTTTAACTTCATGGTGCATGAGCCCAGTGAAATCATCGAGTAGTTAAGTGCTAAGTCTTTGCTTTCGAGACGTTTGATATAACGCATCATCTCGGTTTCGCTTTGATAGCGATTGAAGGTTGGGTGGCTTAAAATCGCATCTTGACGCACGAGTGCAGCAGGAATCGATTGGCTACCTTGGCTCACGATTTGCGCGTCTAACGCGGCAACATCTAAACCATGGCCAGCGCCTAAGATCACATCAAACAGCGCGTCGATATCTGTGCGCAATGTGGTTTCGTCTAAGCTCACGCCCACAGTGCCGTCGGCATCGAAACGTAGGTTCATTTCAGCAGCCAGTGCACGTGCATTAACAGCAGCAACATCTAAGCCTTTGATGCTGATGGTATCAAACCAAGTGCTGTTGACTAAGCTCACGCCCTTCGCTTGCAAACCTGCCGCTAAAATATCGGCAAAACGGTTAATGCGTGATGCGATAGTTTTCAGGCCATCTGGGCCGTGGAATACGGCGTAGAAAGACGCCATGTTCGCTAATAAAATTTGTGCAGTACAAATGTTTGAGTTGGCTTTTTCGCGGCGAATATGTTGCTCGCGAGTTTGCATCGCCATACGCAGAGCGCGGTTACCACGGGCGTCTTTTGACACACCAATGATACGGCCAGGCATAGAACGTTTGTGCTCGTCACGGGCAACGAAGAAAGCCGCGTGTGGACCACCAAAGCCCATTGGTACGCCGAAACGCTGTGCACTACCAAATACCACATCGGCGCCCATAGAGCCCGGTGATTTCAGTAATACCAAAGACATAATGTCGGCTGCCACAGTCACAATCACATTCTTCGCACGCAGGGTTGCGAATAATTCGGTGAAGTCAGTGATTTGACCGAAACGGTTAGTATATTGGAACAAAGCACCAAACAGCTCGTAGTTAACGGCTTCGCTTGCAGGACCAACCACCACTTCAAAACCAAAACACTCAGCGCGGGTTTTCACTACGTCTAAGGTTTGCGGGAACACATCATCGGCAACGAAGAAGATATTGGCTTTTTTCGCTTTAGAAACACGCTTTGCCAGCGCCATCGCTTCGGCAGCAGCGGTTGCTTCATCTAGTAAAGAAGCAGAAGCCAAATCTAAACCCGTTAAGTCCATCGACACTTGTTGGAAGTTTAGAATGGCTTCTAAACGGCCTTGGGCGATTTCTGGCTGATATGGCGTGTAAGCCGTGTACCAACCTGGGTTTTCAAATACGTTACGCAGGATCACGTTTGGCACTTGTGTGCCGTAGTAACCCATACCTATGTAGCTCTTAAATACTTGGTTTTGGTCCGCTAAACCACGAATGTAGGCAATGCCTTCGGCTTCGCCGCAGGAATCACCAATGCTCAGGTCTTGGCTTAAACGGATCGACTCAGGCACAATTTGCGCGGTCAGATCGTCCAGTGACTCAGCACCAACAAAATTCAGCATAGCTTGCTGTTGGTTGCTATCTGGGCCGATATGACGACGTAAGAATAAATCGTGCTGTTCTAACTGAGTAAGGGTTTGCTTGGTCATGATAAACCTTGTTCCAGATTTGCCGAAATTCAGAACTGTAGGGTACTGATTAACGGGCTGTTGTTATGTCAATCTTGCGCTAAAACAAACGAAGCCCCTTAGGGCTTCGTTAGCGTCGACGATTAATCTTCGTCGATTACAGCTTGGTAGCCTTCGGCATCCAGCAGGGCGTCGACTTCTGATTCGTCAGAAGGCATTACGCGGAAGAACCAGCCTTCGCCGTAAGCGCTGCTGTTAACGAGTTCTGGAGAATCTTCCAGCGCTTCGTTCACGGCAATCACTTCGCCAGAAATAGGGGCATAAATATCAGACGCCGCTTTTACTGATTCAGCTACAGCACAGTCTTCACCCGCAGTTACAGTGTCGCCAACTTCTGGGAGTTCAACGAAAACCATGTCACCCAACAGCTCTTGGGCGTGCTCAGTGATACCTACTGTGTAGCTGCCGTCTTCTTCCTTGCGGATCCATTCGTGTGAAGAGGCGTATTTCAGTTCTGTCGGAATATTGCTCATTGTTCTTGTTCCTTGTTCCGTTTTTTTAAAATGCTTGTTTACCGTTGCGCACAAAGTTTGGCGCTACTACTCTAACAGCCACACGTTTTTTACGCATTTCGACTTCCGCCGTATCCCCAATCGAGTTAGGAACACGCGCCATCGCAATAGAATAGCCCAATGTTGGCGAGAAAGTACCGCTGGTAATCACGCCTTGGTGCTCAACACCGGCTGAGTCGGTGAAAAATACTGGCATATCATGGCGTAACACGCCCTTTTCTTCCATCACTAGACCAACAAGTTTGTCGGTTCCGGCATCGCGAAGTGTTTCGAGGGCTTTACGGCCGATAAAGTCACGGTCGCTTGGTTCCCATGCGATGGTCCAGCCCATGTTGGCGGCCAATGGGTTGATGGTTTCGTCCATGTCTAAGCCGTAGAGATTCATACCGGCTTCGAGGCGCAGTGTGTCACGGGCACCGAGACCACAAGGTTTAACACCTTGATCTAACAATGCTTGCCACATAGCTTGGGCTTCGTCTTCTGGGACGATAATTTCGTAGCCCGCTTCGCCAGTGTAACCCGTAGTCGCAATAAACAGAGAACCGGCTTGCTTACCGAAGAAAGGTTTCATGCCTTCGATGGCGGCGTTTTGATCGCTACTGAACACGGCAGCGGCTTTCGCTTTTGCGTTAGGACCTTGAACGGCGATCATCGCCAGCTCAGGACGTTCAGTCACAGTGACATCAAAACCTTGGGATTGCTTGGCGATCCAAGCGAGATCTTTTTCGCGGGTCGCTGAGTTCACTACCACGCGGTAGTTAGTGTCAGTGAGGTAGTAAGTGATGAGGTCGTCGATGACGCCAGCATTTTCGTCTAACATGCCGCCGTATAAGGCTTTACCTGGAACTTTAAGCTTAGCCACATCGTTTGCCAGCAACTTACGCAGAAATGCACAAGCGTCGTTACCAATCACATCAACCACAGTCATGTGGGAAACGTCGAACATACCCGCGTCTTGACGCACGGCATTGTGTTCTTCGATTTGTGAACCATAGTTGAGAGGCATGTCCCAACCGTGGAAGTCGACCATCTTAGCGTTTGATTCTAAGTGCTTGTTAAACAGAATAGTTTTGTTAGCCATTGTTATCCCTTTTTTGCGGCCTTTTTCAGGTCTCTGCCTAGTGTAGGGTGTAGATACTAGGGTCTAAAATGCGGCGAAATTATACCTTGCGTCACAAATTTGTATACAGGAGATTTTTCTAATCCGAAGTCAGTGTCATTAGATTTTCTCATCTTTAACATGTAATTTTTTTACATGCGAAGACCAGATTTGCGCAGCTTGCAGTCAATATGCTGATATTAGCGGCAATTCTGATCACATTAGCGCAACCTAGGCTAACGACATAACTTAGGCAGCGCCGACTTATTGCCCATGGCCTGTTGTATGAACACTGTTTTCAGCCCAGCGACATTATCAACCAGATTTAAGCCCAGATCGCGGATCGCTTTTTTCAGCGGATTCGTCCCTTCGAATAAGCGCTTAAAGCCTTCCATCGCCGCAATCATCTCCATCGCATCGGCTTTACGCCAACGTTCCAGTGCGCGCAGCTGAGCATAATCGCCGATATCTTTACCCGCTTGCTGTAATTCGCTGATGACTTCGATGATGCTGGCCGCATCTAAAAAGCCGAGGTTCACCCCTTGGCCCGCCAGCGGATGGATAGTGTGGGCGGCGTCGCCTGCCAACACTAAACGGTGGCGGGCAAAATGGCGGGCGTAGCGCATCCGTAATGGGAAAGCTTGGCGCTCGCTTTCCAGCTGGCAAATCCCCAAACGACCGTCGAAAGCCGCGGTTAAGTTGCGCTCGAATTGCACTTTGTCCATCGCTAATAATTCATTGGCGCGCTCAGGCGGCACCGACCAAACGATGGAGCAGAGATTGTCTTCATACAAAGGTAAAAATGCTAACGGGCCGTCCTTTAAAAACACTTGGCGGGCGGTGGCAAGGTGCGGCATTTCGGTGCGGATCGTCGCGACGATTGCGTGGTGGCCGTAATCCCAAAAGGTCAGCGGGATCTTGCACTGCTCGCGCACCCAAGAGTTAGCGCCATCGGCGGCTATCACAAGTGCGGCACTGACACTTTCTATTTCAGAATCGACGCCATTGGCGAGGGTCAGCCAAGCTTCGCGCTCGCCAAAGGCAATGCGTTCTAAGCGTTGGTTTTCAATATGAGTGATATTGTCAAACTCAGCGACGCGTTTCGCCAGCGCAAAGCTAATGGCATCGTTTTCGATAATCGCGCCGAGACTGGTTTCGCTGATGCTGTTGGCGTCAAAGGCAATTTTGCCGAAACCGTCTTTATCCCACACCGCCATTTTTTGATAAGGCGTGGCGCGGGAAGTGTCTAAATAAGTCCATGCACCTAAGTTTTCTAACAAGCGCTGACTCGCCTTATTGATGGCGCTCACCCGTAAACGCGGCTCGCCGACAACGGCATCCGTGTGGCCCGCATCGATAACGACGACATTAAGATTGGCCTGTGCCAATCCAATCGCGGTGGCGAGTCCCACCATGCCGCCACCCACAATGGCGATGTCATAGGCTTGTGAACTTAACATGGGTACATCCTTTTCGCGTTGCGATACCAGTAATGAAAAGCGGGTTATTTCCAGCCCATCGCCTTTTGAGCAACGGGGGTTTTAAGTGGCGGAAACCAAGATAATAAGCGCAAGCCTAAGTTACGACCCAGCGCCATCGGCCAGTATTGGTTTGAAAAGCCACGGACTAAAAATTCGATGTTGCGGATAGTGCTGTTTCTGTCGTGCTCGCGGGCATTAAGATAAGCATGGGTCACGGCGGCGGAGCCGATATCATCACCCTGATCTAGCGCCGTTTTGAGCACATCAAGCAAGCTCACTACATCCCGCAGGCCTAAGTTAAATCCTTGCCCCGCAATTGGATGCAGCGTCTGCGCGGCATTACCGATAAACACACATCTGTGATGGATTGGCCTTGGCATATACGACAAATTAAGCGGATACGCATGACGCGCGCTGACATCGATAAACGTGCCTGCTCGATAACCAAAGGCCTGCTGCAGCGCCGCTAAAAATTCCGCTTTAGGCGCGGTTTGCATCTGTTTAGCCCGTGCATCATCGAGCGCCCACACCAGTGATAAGCGAGGTTGACCTTGGCTATCGGCCATAGGCAATAACGCTAAGGGACCCGTTTGGGTAAAACGCTCATAGGCCAAATGTTGATGCGGCTTGTCGGTTTGAATATTGGCAATAATCGCAGTTTGCTCAAAAGCCACTTGGGTCACGGGCAAAGCAAAACTGCTGCGCACTTTGGATTGCAGACCATCGGCGGCGACCACGAGTTTGGCTTTAAGGCGCTCGCCCGTGTCGAGCACTAAGGTGTGGCCTTCAACGGCGGGTTCCACTTGGGCAAGCTTGGCGGGGCAAAAGAGTTTGACCTCGCTCTTATTCAACTCGTTAAACAACACTTGGCCGACACGCTCAAGCTCGACCACTTGGCCTAAGGCATCTAAATGAAACTGCGCGGCATTGAGCTCTGTCATGCCAAAGTGGCCGCGATCCGATACATGGATATTTTCAATCGCCGTGCCTAAATGGGCGAGCTTTGGCCAGAGGCCTAAACGGGATAATTCGAAAATTGAGCCGTGGGCGATAGCGATGGAGCGAGCATCGAATCCGGGGTGTTGTTTATCGGGAAGGTGCGCCTCGATTAAGGCAATGGAAAGCGGCCGAGCTGCAGATAAAGAAAGACGCGCGAGAGCCAACGCGAGAGTCGCCCCCGCCATCGCACCGCCTACAATCGCGATGTCGACGTATTGAACTGAAGTATCCATGTGATTTGTGGCCGTCATGGGGATCTCATTCAAGCTTTGGCATGGCACTAAAGCATGTAAACATAAGAGATGTAAACATCAGTGCTATGCACTCAAAAACACCAGTGCTATGGATTCAAAGGCAGGTTTGCCCGCCTTTGATATCAAATGAAGCCACTACTGCGTTAAATTATTAAGCATTAAATCTAAGCGCTAAACAATCGCGGTAAATTAATGCACCACCGCAGTATCGTCAGTCTCGCCAAGCGGGATCTCAGGGCCAAACTCCGAGTAACACATAATGGCGGCAATGCGCACAAACTCGAGTAGTTCAGTGTAAGCAGCTTCGGATTCTTCATCGTCGGCAACATCAAATTCCACTTGAGCAATTTCTGCCAAGTCTTTGATCACTTCACGCACTTCTGCCGAGGCTTGATTCAATTTCGGCTGAATAATTGCCATGCCAGTCAAAAAGCTTTGGGTCCAAAGGGACAAGGCTTCAACACGTTGGCTGAGCGGCTCTTCTTCTTCGGGCAACAGCGGCATGAAACCAAATTCAAAATCCACTAAACGCGCGACAGAATCATTAAACAAATCACACACTAATTGGTGCAACTGCGCTGGCAAAGGTTGACCATCGTTCATCAAGTCAAATAAAGGCTTGATCCAAGTGTCGCCAGTTTGCGCTACACCACCGCAAATTAAACCGACTAAAGCACCGTGAACTTCTACCGGATGTTGGCCGATTTCAGCCGCATCTAAGGCGAGTTTTAAGCTGTCGATACGTAACGAAGGAGGGGTTGCCATGTCAGATCCCAATAAGATTTTTCCAGCAGCAATGCTAGCAGAGATAAAGACTTGAACCAATACTGAATCCCAATAATGGCGAAATCGGCCACACCCTGATAAAAAATTATCCAACTGCTCACACAAACAGCAAACAAAACCGCCAAAGACCAATCCATTTGCGGCTTACCTTGCACTTTTAATATCAGCCCTATATAGTCCGCCCTAAGAGGCTAACGAAAGGATCACCCGCGACATGAGTAACAGTGCTGTTGAAATTACCCTACTTGGGCGCACCTACTCTATCGCTTGCCCGAAAGGTCAAGAGGATGCCTTACGTACGGTAGCGTTGGGAGTTGAACAACAACTCACAGCGTTAAAAACCCGAACCAATAGCCTAAGCCGCGAAGAAATTGCCATTATGGCGGCGCTGAATATTGGACACGAGTTGTTCCAAGAAAAGCAAAAAAATAAGCATTACATGCAACAGATGGACGACAGGATCAGCTTGCTGCAGTCGACCCTCGAAAATGCCTTAGTTGAGCGTTCAACTAAATAGATTTAAACTGTGCGCCTTGGTGATTTAACACCATTTGAGTTAAACCGACTGACGCACAGTGAATGGCTAAACTGGATTATCTACATAAACCAATGTTTTAGCGATTCAATACCGTTTTGCTCCCTGGGATGCATGCCAACTGGTAATGTCCCTGTGCCGATAATTTTTATCTCAGGGTGAATGCTTTACTGACATTGTGCATGCTCGGCTTGTACCGAGAAGCCTTAGGAGGTAATCATTTACCCGCCTTGAACCTACGGTTCAAGGGCTACACCGGTAGCGGCATTCTGGGGAGCATCTTAATTTATGTCTACATCCTCCAAACTTTCTCATTTGAATACCCAAAGCGACACGGCGCACCTTGCCTTAGAGGTTGCTACTGTTGGTGAAATGACTGATGTCACAAGCCATGCGGCAGATATCGCCATTCATACGCAAGAAAACCGCAATCAGTTACGCAAAACCATTCGCACCGCACGCAAATCCCTTTCAGAAACCGAGCAAACCCAAGCAAGCTTAAGCGCCAGCCAACGCATGCTGGATAAACTGCAAGCCAACAAAGCGCAACATGTGGCGCTTTATCTCACCCACGATGGCGAACTCGCCACGCCGCCGCTGATCGCTGCGCTGTGGCAATTGGGCATTCATACCTATCTGCCAAGGTTGCATCCCTTCAATGCTGGGCAACTGTTATTCCTGCATTACAGTGCTGACACGCCGATGCAGGCGAATCAATTCGACATCTTAGAACCTAAGTTAGATGTGCGCGCCATTATCCCAGTAACTGAGCTAGATGTGGTTATCACACCCTTAGTGGCGTTTGATTTAATGGGGAATCGCATGGGCATGGGCGGCGGCTATTACGATAGGACGCTGGCGAACTGGCAGCTCAAAGGTAAACCTTTGCCTATGGGTTATGCCCACGACTGCCAGCAAGTAACGAGTTTACCTTGCGAACATTGGGATGTGCCTTTGCCATTCATCATCACCCCAAGTCGCGTACTGACGTTCTAAGCCACTGGCTGTTTTCGAAAAATCAAATGACTATTTTAACTGCCGGCCGCCGTCGACATTATGGCAACGACCTGTGACGTAACGGCTATTAAGCAGGTAGTCCACGAGTTCGATAATCTCCGCATTCCCCGCCTCTTTCGGCAACAGCGCTTTGGCTAAGGTTTTTTGCTGATAGGCGGCGTCATCACCCGTATTAAAGAGGATCATCGCCGGTGCAATCGAATTCACTTTCACCTCGGGCGCAAATTTGGCGGCAAAGGATAGCGTCATATTGTGCAGCGCGGCTTTACTGGCGGCATAGGCTATGTGCTTCTGACTGCCCTTCTCTGCCACGTAATCGGTAATATGAATCACATCACTGCCGCCGATTTCATCGCCAGCAGCGGCACGTAGCTGCGCCTCTAAGGCTAAGTTCAACTGATAGGGCACGCTCACATGCACTTGCATCATCCGCTGCAGCACTTGGCTCGGTGTAAAAGTGGTACTCTTTAAAGGCTCATTCTTTGTAAGAACAGGATCAGGTAGCCAGTCCGAAGCATTGTGAATAATGGAGCGAATTTGAGGCAGTTGAGTTAACTCATCAATTAAGGCTTGCACTTGGGCATCGTCATAAAAATCGCAGGGATACAGAGTCGCACCTAAAGCGTTCAGCTCATCAATGCTATCGTAATGACTGCGATAAGTACCAATCACCTGCTGACCTTGGGCGATAAAGTGTTTGGCTAAGGCGTAACCTATGCGTTTACCCACGCCTGTGATTATGATGGGAGATGTCATACCTATCCTTTTGAGTCCGTTATTTGTCAGGCTTTACCTTGTTCACTTAAAGTTAAGCTGATGAATAACCTAGATGTTACTGTACTCATTTGAATTTAACCTAACAAAAAGCCAAATGAGGCGCGGATCCAATTTAAAATCAGCGTTGATTTAAAATCAGCTGCGATCTAAAACCCTTTAATCTGCGTATAGGTTATAAGAAACCAAGCTTAAGTGCACAAGCCAAGAGCTTAGAGCAAGTATTGTGATCAAGTCATCAGAGGTGGACCCGATGGAACTGCGGATTTTTTATGATGGTAACTGCCCATTATGTAGCGCCGAAATGCGTCAACTGAAAGCGCGCGATCCAAACAACTTGATTGCGCTTGAAGATTTAAATGCATCCGACTTTAGTGAACGTTTCAGCCATATCGATAAAGACTACGCCAATACTATTCTTCACGGTGAAACCGCAAAGGGCGAAGTGTTACTCGGGTTAGATGTCACCTGTAAAGCGTGGGCACTGACAGGGACGCGCGCTTGGATCCAACTGTTACGCCTGCCCGTGATTAAAACTGTGGCCGATTGGTGCTATCTCAGATTCGCAAAACACAGATATCGCATCTCCTATCTACTAACGGGCAAAGCCTGCTGCGACAATAACTGCCAAATTCCCACCAGGCGCCGCTGATCGATTAAGTTAAATTGAGCAAGTGTAAAACTGAGGCATAAAAAAACGGAGCTCAATGGCTCCGTTTTTAATTCGTCATAATCTAAATAGATTATCTGAAAGATTATTTAACGAAATCAACGCCTAGTTTGATATCGCCTTTCAGCGTATCTAACATAGAATCACGAGCGTTAGCTTCGAATGCACTCACTTCACCGTAAGGCAGTACTTTTTCAATACCGTTTTTGCCTAACAGCACAGGTTGTGCGAAGAATTCTGCATGCTCGCTGCCGCCGTCAACATAGGCGCATTCAACGATGTTAGCTTCGCCTTGCAGACCACGAACCAAAGACAGACCGAAACGGCAAGCCGCTTGACCCATAGACAGAGTCGCGCTTCCGCCACCGGCTTTAGCTTCAACCACTTCTGTACCCGCGTTTTGGATGCGAGTAGTCAGACTTGCCACTTCTTCGTCAGTGAAAGTCACGCCTTCAACTTGAGACAGTAATGGCAGAATGGTCACGCCGCTGTGGCCGCCGATCACATTGACTTTAACGTCAGCAACGTTCAGGCCTTTTAATTCGGCGATGAAAGTTTCAGAACGGATCACGTCTAATGTCGTGATACCGAACAGACGGTTCTTATCGTAAACACCCGCTTTTTTCATCACTTCTGCAGCGATAGCGACAGTAGTGTTGACTGGGTTAGTGATAATGCCAACCAAAGCCGTAGGGCAAGTTGCCGCTACTTTTTCGATCAGGTTGCGAACGATACCGGCATTGATATTGAACAGATCTGAACGATCCATACCAGGCTTACGCGCAACACCAGCAGAAATTAGAACAACGTCAGCACCCACTAGGGCAGGCGTTGGATCTTCACCAGCAAAACCTTTGATTTCAACAGCAGTAGGGATGTGGCTCAAGTCAACCGCAACACCCGGAGTAACCGGTGCGATATCATATAGAGACAAATGTGAACCCGCAGGCAGTTGAGTTTTTAACAGTAGGGCAAGAGCCTGGCCGATACCACCAGCAGCACCAAGTACAGCAACTTTCATAGTTATCTCCGTTATTTCTCGGATATGTGTGACATGGATCTAATTTACGTTGGCGTCACATTACTGGAATGTCACAACAATTTCAATTATCCCTTAGTCGTGGGACAAAAGAATTCCGGAATAAGTTAGAAGCAATGTAGAACAATTACTCAAATTGTTATTTTTACGCCCCCAGCAAACGCTTAACCACAGGGAGTTAGTGAATTTTTATTCAACCAATCTGGTTATTTGTTGACAATTTTTCTAAAAATATTCAAAATGGGCCTGTTTTTTTGAATAACGAATAATAATATTATGCAAACGACCAAGAATCAGGATGACCTTGTTAGAATTTTTAAGTCGATTTTAAAAGAAGAGCGCTTTGGCTCTCAAAGTGAAATCGTCACCGCCTTGCAAGCTGAAGGCTTTGGTAATATTAACCAATCAAAAGTATCACGCATGCTCAGCAAGTTCGGCGCAGTGCGGACTCGCAACGCTAAGCAAGAGATGGTGTATTGCTTGCCGGCCGAATTAGGCGTACCAACCGCGGGTAGCCCGCTGAAGAATTTGGTACTCGATGTCGATCATAACCAAGCGATGATCGTCGTGCGAACTAGTCCTGGTGCCGCGCAGCTGATTGCCCGTTTATTGGATTCTATCGGTAAACCAGAAGGCATTTTGGGCACAATTGCTGGTGATGACACTATCTTTATTTGTCCATCGAGCATCCAAGATATCGCCGATACCTTAGAAACCATCAAATCTTTATTCAATTACGCAGAATAAAAAAACAGGTCAGCTTGCTGACCTGTTCTATTTCATCTGTACGCATTTCTGTCCAATCTTGCGCTGATTATTTGGCCATTGTCCCGATTACGTTACACATTTAAGCCAATCTCTCGCTCACCGATGTTTATACGCTAAGGTCAGTAAGCCACACTGATGCGCTGATTTACGTGAGTGCCCTGTTCAGCTTCATCTAACATGGCTTTAGCGTAATCAGTAACAGAAATACGACTGCGACCATTAGCATCGGTAAAGAAGCTGTCGCCACCAAGGCGATATGGACCTTCACTCTCGCCAGGATAAATCTCAGCGGCTGGGCTCACAAAGGTCCAATTGATTGCAGTTTGCGCCGCACGAAATACCTGCAAAGCTTCACCCTGAGCTAACGCCTCATCTTTATATGCAGCGGGGAAATCTGGGCTAGAAACCAGAGTCACACCCGGTGCCACTTCTAAGCTCCCTGCGCCACCAACCCACAATAAACGTGGCACCTTAGCGTTAGGCAGCACATCCAGTAAATGCTGAACCGTACTCGCCACTAGGCCATGATTTTGTTGTGCGCGGCCACCAACAGAGGCAATGACAACATCTACGCCAGCAAAGGTTTGCGCAACTAATGGCTGCTCTAAATCCACAGCATGCACAGCCACATCAGTAGCGGATAACTTACTCGGATCACGCACTAGCGCTGTTACTTGGTGCCCACGGCTCAATGCTTCTTTTAAAATTGCACCACCAATCCAACCTGTTGCACCTAAAATTGCGATTTTCATTTCGTTAACTCTCTCTGATGATTTACATTGAAGCCAGTTTACTTGCAGTGTTTCCCGTGATAAACATCAATAAATGAGCATGATTGTTTCAGTTTGAGGTACTAATATGGATAAAATTGCCGCAATACGCAGTTTCGTCGAAGTGGCAAACTGTGGCAGCTTTACCAAAGCTGCCGAGCATTTAGACCTCAGCCGCCTGCAGGTGTCCCGCCATATTCAAGAAGTGGAGCAGTGGTTGAGTTTGCGCTTACTACACCGTACCACCCGCAGCGTCAGCCTGACCTTGCAAGGCGAAGAAGCGCTGCAATTTTGCCAGCGGATCTTAAGTGAAGTCGCCGCCATGGAAAGCCGCGCCCACAGCCATAACAGTGAACTGGTGGGCAGTATTCGTATCGCCACACCGATTGGCCTTGGACAGCACAGCCTGTTTGATGTTGTCGACCGCTTTATTAAAATTCACCCTAAGGTCAGCATTCAGCTGGTAATGTCGGACAGTTTTGCCCAATTGGTGGATGAGCGAGTCG
Source organism: Shewanella sp. SP1S1-7 (assembly GCF_031932105.1). NCBI lineage: Bacteria > Pseudomonadati > Pseudomonadota > Gammaproteobacteria > Alteromonadales > Shewanellaceae > Shewanella > Shewanella sp. SP1S1-7. The sequence continues at coordinate 38,044 of NZ_JAUOEU010000003.1, read as the reverse complement.
ATGTGGCACTGCGCTATACCGAGCAGCCCGATGAGAATTTGATTGCCCGCCGCTTAATGACCATAGATGCCGTGATCTGCGCTGCGCCGAGCTACCTTGATAGCAACACACCACTTGTCGAGCCCATAGATCTACTGGCTCACAACTGCCTGATACACTCGGCGCAACAAAATTGGCCTTTCCTGAAAGAGCTGCAAGCCGAGCACGTAAAAGTCACCGGCAATCTTAAAGCTAACGACATGGGCGTATTGGTGAGTGCGGCGCTGCGGGGACATGGCATAGTGCGTTTGCCCTGCGACTTAGCAAATCAATACCTTGCCAGCGGCCAGCTTAAAGAAGTGTTACCCGACTTTACGACGCCAGGCCAAACCCTGTGGGCTGTGTACTTGTCCCGCAGTTATCAGCAAAATCTGGTGCGCGCCTTTATCGATTTCACTGCCCAGCAATGGCAACTCGATATCAAAAAATGGCTCCCAGCGCATTAGCATAAAAAACGCACTTAGGCGTTAGCGTAAGTGCGTGTTAATTGATGCTGAATCTGCGCAGATCTCGAAAGCTTATTCGTCGAATTGCAGCATAAAATCCAATGCGGGGGCAAAGAAGGATGAGCCTGTCATCGCCTTGGTAAAATGCATCAAATGATCATGGTTACCTTCGCCATCACCAAACATCATGCTGTGCAGCATCTTTTCAAAATGCTCCGGCGTGCGGCAGTTAGAAATAAACATCAATCCTTGCTCTTTTAGTGAACCATAGGGCATGCTCTGGCGCAGGATTTCCATCGACTGACCATTCGCATCTTTAAGATTCACCCGCTTGATATGGCTGGTCAGAGGCTTGTCTTCTGACTCATACTCGATATTATCTTGCTTAGTGCGACCGATAATATCTTCTTGTTTTTTAACCGGTAATCGATGCCACTTACTCAAGTTATGGGCATACTTTTGCACGTGAATATAACTGCCGCCCTTAAACTCTGGATCTTCATCGCCAACCAGAGCGACTTCCTGACGGTGACGCCCCTTAGGGTTTTCGGTGCCATCGACAAAGCCGGTTAAATCGCGGCTATCCATAAATCGAAAGCCACGTTCTTCATCGACTAGTTCCACTAAGTCTTCAAACATTTGGCTGATTTCATTAGCGACTAAATGCAGAATATCGTAACGGTCGCAGCGGATATGCACGAACAAATCATATTCAATTGCCGGCGCTTCGCGGCTGCCGACTTGCATAGCAGGAAAAGGCTTGAGCATTTCAGGGCGAGCATTGGGGTAGAGGCTATCCCAATAATTAGCGCCAATCCCCACAAAACCATTGAATGCACTGTCAGAGTATTGATCTGTCAGCTCATAAATATACTGCGCAACGTTGGCAAGACAGGGACGTAATTGCGACTCGACATTGTCATTGGCATTAAACATCAAATAGACACTGTGTAAGTTCCCCTCGGCACACACACCCAACTGTTCACGCGGCATATTTTGAATATCCATTTGGTTATCACCCTTTTTCTAAATTCATTTTCGGCAATATTATCCGCAACTTTACCTGAAAATGACATTAACTAACGCACAGTTTGTTCTGGTTTATCATGATAATGCTCATTAGGTAGCAATATCACGCCCAAGATCCCTAATGTAAAAATGACGAGACTGGAAAGTCTCGTCATTCAGTTTAATCGAATTAGAGCAGCAAAGCTTACTCTACCTCAAGCTTACCTTAGCGTGACGCTGAAGTTAATAACCGGCGGCATGACCATCTTTACGGCTCTCAGAAGCGCCACGATACACGCCCGTTTCAGCATTAAATCCAATAGCTTGATAGCCGCCAAAATCCCCAAGTCCATCACGCAGCACATGACCTTTCTTGATAAGCTCACGGCGTGTTTCCACAGGGAAGCCCGATTCCAGACTGACATAGCCGCCATCATTCATCACTTCGCCGGTGGGCTCGGTTGAACCCATATGCAAAATTCTGGGGGCATCGCCCGCTTCTTGCAAGTTCATTTTAAAATCAATCAGGTTCATTAGAATCTGTGCATGCATTTGTGGTTGAGTCGCGCCGCCCATCACCCCAAAGCTGAGCCAAGGTTTACCGTCTTTGGTCACAAAAGCGGGAATGATGGTATGAAATGGACGCTTGCCCGGTGCGTAGGTATTAAAACGCCCTTCCGTTAAATCAAACATTTGCCCACGGTCTTGCAGCACAAAACCGAGATCCGGCGGCGTCATCCCCGAACCCATACCACGGTAGTTACTTTGAATGAGTGACACCATGTTGCCGTCTTTATCGGCTGTGGTCAGGTACACAGTATCGCCATGTTGCAACGCAGGATTACCCGCATCGACACTCTTGGCCGCTTTATTGGGATCGATTAACTTAGCGCGATCATAATTGTATTGCTGCGAAATCAACTCGTTAACCGGCACTTTATTAAAGGCCATGTCGGCATAAAACTTAGCCCTGTCGGCAAAGGCGAGTTTTTTCGCTTCGACAAATAAATGCACATATTCAGGGCTATTAAAGCCCATGGCGGCAATATTAAAGGGCTCGATGGTTTTTAGGATTTGCAGCGCCGCAATACCTTGACCATTGGGCGGCAGTTCCCATACATCGTAACCACGGTAGTTCACCGAAACCGGCTCTATCCAGTCGCTAGTATGGCTGGCTAAGTCATCATAACTTAAATAACCACCTTGGGATTTCATGTACTTATCGATACTTTTGGCGATATCGCCTTTATAGAAAGCATCGCGGCCACCTTTGGCAACTTTCTCATAGGTATTAGCAAGCGCTGGGTTTTTAAAGATTTCGCCCACCGCTGGCATCTTGCCATTAGGCATATAAGTTTCTTTAAAACCGGGGAATTTTGCGAGTTTTTTACCGCTACCCTCAAGATAATAAGCAATCAATTCGGAGACAGGAAAACCATCACGGGCATAGTGGATTGCGGGCGCGAGATTATCGGCCATAGCTAATTTGCCGAACTTATTATGCAGTTCATACCAACCATCCACCGCGCCGGGCACAGAAACAGGCAAAGGCCCAAGCGGTGGCAAATAGTCTAAGCCGAGGGATTTAAGCTTTTCTAAACTTAAGGATTTTGGACTGCGACCCGAAGCGTTAAGGCCATAGAGGCGTTGATCTTTCGCGCTCCAGACGATGGCAAACAAGTCACCACCGACACCCGAACCCGTTGGTTCGACTAACCCTAGCATGGCATTGGCGGCAATGGCCGCATCAACCGCGCTGCCGCCCTGCTTGAGTATATCAATAGCGACTTGGGTGGCGAGTGGTTGACTGGTCGCCGCCATTCCATGGGTGGCATACACTTCAGAGCGCGTTGCAAAGGCTTTACCCGTGATCCTATCCATAGCCATCACTCCTGAAGACGACATCGCCGTCGCCACTGTCACTGTCACTGTCACTAAGGTACAAATTGATTTTATTGTTTTTATCATAATTTCTCCCACTCTGGAGAAATTAAGGTAACAAGGATGGTCTAAAATATCACCAACCAATACCGCATAGACCCAAGTTAAACGTAAGCAAAAATGTCATACTTTAGTTGGTGATAGCTTATCGCCATGGCATTAATGCCTGACAGCTTAGATTGGCTCTGCACAATATCAATATGCCTAAGATTCAAATAGTACCAGCGAGTGCGGCTCTGTCGTAACCCCGACTTTTTGGCCGATAGTGAGCTGCATCATTTGGCTTCGCACTTCGACATAATATGCATGGGAGGCGGCTTCAATCTTGACCCAGTAATGACAAAAAGCGCCTAAAAAACGCCGCTCTGTGATCGTGCCCACACCTTGCTCATCGGCACTGAGCGTCAATTGCTGCGGGCGCAAAAATACCGTACCGCTGAACTCGCTCGGCAACCCTAATGGCGTGAGGCTGGTTAAATGGCCGATAGGAGTGGCAACTCTGTGTCCATCGAGCACTGCGGCGGGTAAGTAATTACCGCTACCTAAAAAGTCCGCCACATAACGACTATTGGGCGCGGCGTATAAGGCTTCAGCACTACCATGCTGCACTATAATGCCTTGATTAAAAATCGCCAAAGTATCTGCAAATACAAAGGCTTCATCCTTACTGTGGGTGACAAACACCGCGCTCACATTACGCTGTTTCAAAATGCTGCGAATTTCCGCCATCATCTCGTAACGCACTTGGGCATCGATATTAGAAAAAGGCTCATCGAGCAGTAATAACTGCGGCTCATAGGCAAGTGCCCGCGCAATCGAGACGCGCTGCTGCTGACCGCCAGATAACTCATGGGGATAACGCTGAGCTAAGCCTTCGAGTTTGACTAAGGTTAGCATGTCATCCAAACGTGCCTGGCGCTCGGCGGCCGACAATTTAGCCACGCCAAAGAGGATATTCTCCGCCACAGTTAAATGAGGAAAAAGCGCATAGTCTTGGAAAATCATGCCGATACCACGCTGTTCGCTGGGCACAAACTGACTGTTGCCACTTACAACGCGGCCATTGATCTGGATTTCACCTTGGCTAATCGCCTGCAATCCCGCCACGGCTCGTAATAAGGTCGTCTTGCCACAACCGCTGGGGCCTAACAGAGCAAGAATCTCTCCTTGTTCTAGGGTCAAACTCAACCCCTTTAAAACTTGCTGGCCCTGATAATCGCTATGAACTTGCATGAGTTTGAGCGTGTTTGTCATCAGCTGTGTAGCTCCAATGAACGGTTTAAATAAATCAGCGGTACTAAGCCCACCAGCACAATCACAATCGCGGCTAAGGCGCCGTGCTCGAGTTTTTCATCGGACACAAACTGGAAAACATAGGTTGCAAGGTTTTCAAAGCCGATAGGTCGCAGTAATAATGCTGCGGGCAGTTCCTTCATGCTTTCGATAAACACCAATAACGCGCCCGCAAACAATCCCTTACCAAGTAGAGGTAAATGCACTCTTTGCAGCAACTGCCGTGGACCTTGGCCCATAGTCAGGCTCACCATGTCCAGCGATGGCGAAATGCGTTTATAGCTGCTTTCAACGCTGCCGATAGCAATTGCCACAAAACGTACGCAAAAGGCAAAAATCAACGCTACTACGCTGCCCGTCAAAATAAGTCCTGGACCGTCTAAACCAAGTAGATCCGCCAGATCGTTAATCGCAAAATCGAGCATAGTGAGCGGCACTAATACGCCGATAGCGAGCACAGTGCCGGGCAAGGCATAACCCGTCGAGGCTAAACGTGAGGGCAAGGCATCACTGGATCTTGGGCTTATGCGACGCACAAACATGAGTAGCAAAGCGATTAAGCAACAGATGAAGCTAGTGATTAGCGCAAGGCTGAGACTGTTAAGGCTTAACTGCCAAAAGCTCTCATCCCAGCTTTGTTCAAAGTAACCAATGGCATAGGACAATAGAATCCCAAAGGGCAACAAAAAGGCTAATAGCAGCAGAGTGGCACAAAAGCTCAGTGCAACTGCGGTTTGCGCTGCCGAGAGTCGATACAAATCACTGGCTTGAATGCGCGATTGTTTTTGGAATAACTGCTGTTTACGGCGGGCGAAACGCTCAAATCCAATCAAGCTAAACACCACCAGCAAAATAATCGCTGACAACTTAGCGGCGGCAGTCAGATTGCCATAGCCCAACCAAGTGTCGTACACGGCAGTGGTTAAGGTTGGCACGGCAAAATAGTTAACCGTCGCAAAATCGGCGGCCGTTTCCATCGCCACCAAAGCCACCCCAACCGCGAGAGCCGGCCTTGCCATAGGCAAAGATAAACGCCAAAAACTCTGCCACGGCGAACAGCCCATAATGCGTGAAGCATGGGCCAAACTTAAGGATTGCTCCATAAACGCGGTACGCGCCAAGAGATAAATATAGGGGAATAACACCAGCGACAACATGCACGCCGCGCCGCCTAAGGTGCGAATATCGGGGAAGAAATAATCCTGCGGTGAGCTCCAGCCAAATATCGATCTCAAACTGCGCTGCACTGGCCCCGCATAATCAAGCAAATCGGTATACACGTAGGCAACAATGTACCCCGGCATAGCGAGGGGCAATAACAGCGCCCATTGCAAATAACGCCTGCCGACAAATTCACAGCGAGCCATCAACCAAGCACAGGGTAACGCGAGTAATAACGCGCCCAAACTCACCCAAAAGATCAACAATAAACTGTTGATGATATAAGTCGGCAGGACAGTTGCCATCAAGTGGCCAAACACGGCTTCGTCAGGCTGCAAAGCCTGCAATATCAGCGCAACCAGTGGCAGCACCAGCAGGGTGGCCACCGCATAACCAGCAAGCGACCAGCTTCTGGCTAATCCTAAAATCATGTCAATCCTTAAAAAGTTACAGCGCCAATCAATGGCGCTGATAACCTAATTCTGCAATTTGTCACTCGTACTTAAAGCAAAATGCTAGAGATCAAACTGCACTTCATCTAATAACTTAACTGCCGCTTGGTGATATTCAGCCAATTTAAAAATCGGCAATTGATCCGACTTAAACTCCCCCCATGAAGCCACTAAGGTTGAAGGTGCCACATCGGCTTTTACTGGGTATTCCATATTCACATCGGCATAGGCCTTTTGAGCCACATCGGCGGATAGAAATTCCATCAATTTGATCGCATTGGCTTTATTAGGCGCATGACGAGTTAACACCATGCCAGAAACGTTCACATGAGCACCGCGATCGGCTTGGTTCGGGAAGTTAATCGTGACGGCCTCGGCCCAGCTTTTTTGCTCAGGGTCTTGCATCATGTTGCCGTAGTAATAGCTGTTACCTATGGCGATATCACATAAACCTTCTTTTACCGCTTTAACTTGGGCTCTGTCGTTACCCTGTGGCTTGCGTGCTAAGTTACTCTTCACGCCGGTCAGCCACGTTTTAGCCTCAGCTTCACCATGGTGAGCAATCATAGACGCCACTAATGCTATGTTGTATGGATGCTTACCGCTGCGGGTACAGATTTTGCCTTTGTATTTAGGATCGGCGAGTTCTTCATAGGTGATTTGCTGCGGCCCTAAACGGTCTTTCGCCGTATAGAGATTTCGTACTCGCATGGTCAGGGCATACCACTGGCCATCGGGGTCACGATACTGAGCAGGAATGTTGCTTTCGAGTTGGGTATTTTTAACTGGTGAAGTCAGATCTTTATCGACTAATTCAACTAGACGCGAGAAATCAGAGGTCAGCACCAAATCTGCTGGGGATAAACGACCTTCACGGGCGAGACGCTCGGCAATACCATCTTTTGCAAAGACCAAATTAACACCTATGCCGGTTTCTTCGGTGAAACGCGTCAAGATAGGCTCCACCAAGAAGGCTTGACGATAAGAATAAACGGTTAATTTATCATCTGCATTAGCTGAATGCCCAACCGACATTAACCCAACAATAGCCGCGCAAGTTACCCATTTCATTACCCATTTCTCCCCAAAGTGATGATATGTTCAGCGAGTGTGAACATGGCCGCATTAATGATAATGCTTATCAGTAGCGCAAGAGTAATAGATGGATATACAGAGAGCAATAGTCCATTTAACTTTTTGTTTTTAATGAATTTAAATTCAAAACTGGTGATTATCTCAAATCAAACTAAACTGAACCTTAATTTGCTTAAAATGCTTTCAGGAGGCGTTATGTTAACTGTTTTGCTACTAGGTATAGTCGCAGTAGCGCTATTTGGCCTATTTAAACTCAATACTGGTCACAAGCGGCATAGACACTATGCTAAAGCGGTAAATCAACACGCCGACGGGACTAAGCCGCATGCATCACAAGCCCATCATTTTCACAGTGTAAGCATAGTGAATGACGGCAGTTGCTGTAACCAGGTTGAAACATTCTCTGGAAAACGTTTTTTATCGAAGGATGCACCGGAAATCCCGATGGAAGAATGCACTATGACCCAGTGCCAATGTCGCTATCAACACCATGAAGATAGGCGTCAAATAGGGAATGACCGTAGAGTCGAATATGGGGTTACACGGGAATTATTCGGCGCTTTTGGAGAACAAAACCGCCGTGATAGACCAAAGGGAAGACGCGCAACCGATGGCTGAGCATCTCCATCCAGTTATTGGGGACGGGTTTGGATAAACGCGGGGAGATTACGCATATCACTAAACCAAAGTGCCGTCGCAGGGGCAACCTTGCGCCAATCTAACTCTGGATGTCTAAAGTCCACATAATCAAGCAAGCAAATCAAGGCTAATTGCGGTGCCTGAATCGTGGTTTGGGTGATGACGGTTTGCAGCTCAACCTGCATAAGACCACGCAGCAATGCTTGTTCAAAGCGAGCCGTCCAAAAAGCCGATCTCACGCCTTCATCTTCACGCATCTGCTCTTGGCGTAATTTCACCGCGCTATCGATTAAGCCTTTTATCAAAGAATATTGACACTCCAACACCCAGTTATGACTTGAGATGCCAAACATCTTACGATCGCCAAGCTCAGCATCTAGGTAGCGCATAATCACTTCGCTATCGAATAACGCCACGCCATCGTTAGTGATGAGACACGGGATCTGTCCTAGCGGGTTAGCATCGAGTAATTCGGCACTGTTTTCAAAGGGATTGACTAGCTGCTCTTCAATATTGTTAATTCCTAAATACTGGATTAAGGCTCTAACACAACGGGCGTAGGGTGAAGCTTGAGAACTTAACAACTTCATCAAAAATTTCCTTATATTTGCATTAAACGCTATGGCTATTTAGGAGCGAAAACGGCTTGCTCCCACCCATATAAAATGGGATCACCAATATTTCTCTACGGTAATTTGTCCGGGAGCACGACGTAAATTCTTCACTAATCCCTTATCGAGTAAGGCGCTTTGCGCGCCATTGATCATTCCGGGATTGCCACAAATCATAACTTGGGAATCAGCAGCACTTAAGGTTACTCCTGCCTTTTTTTCAATCTCACCCGAGACCAGGCCCTCGGGTATACGACACTGCAACGCATCGGCAAAGGGTTCACGGGTCACACTCAAGACTAATGTAAACTGTGCTGGGTATGTGCGTTCTAACTCACGCAGCTTATCAAGATACGCCAAATCCTGCGCCTCGCGCACGCCATACACAAGTACGACTTTTTCGAAACGCTCCCAAGGTTCATGGGTGTCGAGCATAGACAAAAATGGCCCTACCGCTGTACCTGTAGCCAAAAACCATAAGTGCTTGCCTTGGAGTTTACCCTTAGGAATTTCCGCTAAGGTCATAAAACCAGTCGCGGTTGAGGTAATTTCAATTTCATCGCCTATGCCAAGGTTTTGCAATTGCGGCGATAACAGGCCGTCCTCTACCGCGACTGCGAGCACTTCGGCATAGGGTTTATCGGGAGAATTGACTAAGGAGTATGCTCTGGCAACACGCTTATCATCTTGCATTTGACTTAACTTGATAAACTGGCCAGGAATAAATGGGGCTAACTCGGCGGCGATGCGCAATGAAAATAACTTATCGCTCCAATCAATACGTTCTATAACTTGTCCCCTAGTCCACATAGCGTACCCTCAAGCGAAACGTTAAATAGGCTTCCAGCATAGACTTTTTTCCGCATAACAAAAACCCCTTATGATAAGGGGCTTATGGCGATAGAACCGAAAACAACAGAGCGTTAACTGGCACTCGATTGTGTCTCATCTGTCTTCTTATTAAAACTATCTCTAAAGGCCTGTAGTCCCTCTTGCACTAAACCATAGGTTTTATCGACACCATCGGCAATATCCCCCTGCAAGACTCTAAGGCCAGACAGAATGTCTTTCGCTTCTTTAAAACCGTTGTCAATGGCACCACCAATAATCCCCATAAAACTATCGAGTTGCTCATTTAAGCTCATACCCGAGTTTTGTTGCTGGTGAATGCTAAAAAACTGCGTCGCAAAACTCACGATACGATCTGCAGTCGCTTCTGGCGATGTATCTACGCCATTATCGTAAGCAGTTTGAATCGCGTTCTCGCCCATAGTAGGCGCTAACTCTTTATTAATCGACTCTATCGCAGCGCGATAAAGCAAGATCATAGACTGATCGCCTGACTTGATATTCACATCTTGCTGTGCCGATAAAATCGCTTGATTCATCAGCTGCTTACTCGTTTGCTGCGCGGTTTGTTTCGAGGTCACTTCGGTGGTTTTCGCGTCCTTCGAATCACTCACTTCGGTACCCTTAGGCGCCGTATTTTCAGCATATTTTTTCTGCGGCAAAGGGGTACTTTGCACTTGAGAGGGTTTATTGATTTCCATGATGACTATCCATTCAATTCGGGTCGACTTTATTATCGACCAAAATTTAACCAGCTTTAGTAATTTTTAGAATTGAAGTACCATCGTGACCACAAGGTCATGATAAGGCCCGCATAAATTGAGTGGGTTTATTCTGTATAAAGTGCATAAAGCGCCATCCACCCGCATGCAGATCATTACTATCGTCGAGCTTAGAGATAAGCCAATAGAAAAGGATGTTACACCATGGCAGCAGGCCGCAATTTGAGTCATTTCCGCTTTCACGTGTTTACACAAATGCTTAAGTGCACTATTGAGCACTATACGAGCATCAATATCAAACGCCTTAGTTTGCTCACCGGTCTTATTATCTTAACTTGCCTCAGCCTCGCCCCGATTAGCCAAGCCCATGCTGAAAACAGGCTGATTATTTTAGTCAGACATGCCGAAAAAGCCGACACGCCAGCCAATGACCCACAGTTATCGCCCAAGGGGGAAATGCGCGCAACGTCACTGATCACCGCCTTGAACCGCACGCCATTGTCGCAACTCATCGCGACTCAATACCAGCGAACCCAGCAAACACTCGCGCCTATCGCCGAGGCTCGCCATTTGCCCGTGACGATAGTCGAGGCAGCCAAACCTATCGAAGAACATATTCAGCTGATTGTCGAACAAGTGCATGCGGTACGAGGTAATACGCTCATCGCTGGTCATTCAAACACAGTGCCATTAATCATCAAAGCCCTGGGTGGACCTGAGATCCAAGCGATCGGCGAAGAGGACTACAGTCAGCTGTTTTTACTCTCTCTTAATGATGGCCAACCCGCAAGCTTGATCGCCACCCGTTACGGACAAGAATAAGGATAAATAACATGAGTGAACTCAATTGGTTTATGTGGGGACTCGATCTGTTTTCAGGACTGTTTTTGATCGTTATAGGACTCGCAGTACTCGCGGTTATTTACATGTATATCGCAGATAAAATGCAGACCAAACAAGCGGTAAGGCATAACTATCCCGTGATTGGTCGTTTTCGATATCTGTTCGAAAAACAAGGTGAGTTTTTCAGACAATACTTTTTCGCCCAAGACAGGGAAGAACTGCCCTTCAACCGTGCTGAACGCAGCTGGGTGTACCGCGCCGCCAAAAATGTCGATAGAACCATAGCCTTTGGTTCGACTCGCCCTTTGGATACAGCTGGTACTATCATGTTTATGAATACCGCCTTTCCGACCCAAGATGAAGATATCACTCCTATTCATCCGCTGACGATTGGCACTCACTGTCGCCAGCCCTATACGACTCAAGCCATTTGCCATATTTCAGCCATGAGTTTTGGCGCCCTATCGCGCCCAGCCATCACCGCCCTTTCCCATGGCGCCGCGCAAGCGGGTTGCTGGCTTAACACGGGTGAAGGCGGCTTGAGCCCATATCATCTCAAAGGTGGCTGCGATCTCGTCTTTCAAATTGGAACAGCAAAATACGGTGTGCGAAATGAACAAGGACATTTAGACGATGAAAAACTGAAAGCGATAGCGATTCATCCAGAAGTCAAAATGTTCGAAATCAAAATGAGCCAAGGGGCAAAACCAGGCAAAGGTGGCATTTTACCCGGTATTAAAGTGAATGCTGAAATTGCCCATATTCGCGGCATTCCTGAGGGACACGACTCAATCAGCCCCAATGGCCATATCGAATTTAAGTCAGTGAACGACATTTTGGATATGGTCGAGCGAGTTCGTGAAGTCACAGGTAAACCTACTGGCATTAAAGCCGTACTCGGTGAAGTACAATGGCTGGAAGATTTATGTGATGAAATTGAACGCCGCGGCGAAGACTCAGCCCCCGACTTTTTCACCTTAGACAGCGCCGATGGCGGCACGGGCGCAGCGCCGCAACCGTTAATGGATTATGTCGGATTACCGCTGAAAGAAAGCTTACCTATCCTAGTCAATATCTTGATCCAACGAGGCTTGCGTAAACGTATCAAAGTCATCGCCTCGGGCAAACTTATCGCCCCATCTAGAGTCGCTTGGGCTTTGGCATTAGGTGCTGACTTTATCGCATCGGCCCGTGGCAACATGTTCGCCCTCGGCTGTATTCAAGCCTTGCAATGTAATAAAGATACCTGTCCAACGGGTATCACTACGCACAATCCAAAACTTCAACAAGGGCTAAATCCTAGGGATAAATCGACGCGGGTCGCTAACTATAATCATAATTTACACCATGACTTAGGGCTAATCGCGCACTCTTGCGGTGTGACAGAGCCAAGACAACTTAAGCCTTCACATGTACGAATTGTGCTCGATAGCGGTTTATCTATCTCACTCGACAAATTCTATTCGCACATGGATAAATAGCCGCAAACCCTTGCGGTGATTAGCCAGTACAACTTTTGTCTATATGAGTTTTACATAAGGTATATTTGAATGCGTATCACAAAAGAGGTAAGATCCGTGAGGTGAGGCGTTATTCAAATACCTTACCCACAATTGAACTTAAGGAAACACTTTGAAATCTAGCTTCGTAAGCCAACTGCCCGCCAGTAAAACTGTAAGCACGAGCTGTAAGAGCTGTAATCGCCTGACTGAGATCGAAGGCGAGCTTGTGTGTTTTCGTGAAGGACAGATCATTCGACTCACCTTGATCGATGAGTCAGCGCCTAAATTGAATCTTTTATGCGAAGGTTGGAAAGCTGGCAAGCTGAATGGCGTAGCTTAATTCGGCACTATTGGTCTTAAACAAGATATAAAGCGTTAAAGCAAAATGACTCTTCCTTGAGCATCGAGAATAGTTGCTCACCACTACCCTCCCACATTCTCATCAAACGCTGACTTTCTAACGCATTTTCTATGATGTTTAGCGCATGCTCATCATATAGTCACTTGTCGGCACATGCATATCGCGGATCACGCCCGCAAGTACCATCTCTGGATTGACCTTAGCCAAAGTAAGACACCGAGTCGTCACCAGTAGACCCGCATTCAATTCAGCATGAATACGTTGCAGCGAATCATAATCAACACCACGTTTTTTCAATGTCGCCATGATGGCAAACCAATCAGTGGCGACTTTTTCTTCTTTGCCTTCAATGTTCACTCTCAGTGCAATATTTTCCATGCCAGATCTCTTCCGATTGATGTGTTGGCATTTGAGTATAGAGAGCCGAAGCTGAATAAAGACTGAACTGTATTGCGCTATTCACTGCTCAGATGAGTATGTTGCTGCTCATTTTGTATCCGCCATAATTTGGCATATAGACCATTTGCCACTAACAAAGTCTGGTGATTACCCTGCTCAACAATTTCACCTTGGCTCAAGACGACGATTTGGTCAGCATCGACAATAGTAGATAATCTATGAGCCACCACAAGGCTAGTGTGCCCTTTAGCAACTTCCCGCAGTGCCGACAAAATCGCTTGCTCGGAGCGACTATCGAGCGAGGATGTCGCCTCATCAAATACCAGCACGGGTGAGCCCTTCAAAATGGCCCTCGCTATTGCGACCCGCTGTTTTTCTCCACCAGAGAGTTTTAAGCCGCGCTCACCCACCTTTGTATCCCAACCAAGGGCAAGCGATGCAATAAATTGCTCTAAGTGCGCCAGTTTAATCGCGTTGCGCACCTCTTCATCCGTCGCGCCCGGGCGACCATAACGTATGTTCTCAACTAATGAATCGTTAAACAGCACTGTATCTTGCGGCACGATAGCTATGGCCCGTCGCAACGCATCTTGCGTAAGATGACGGATATCTTGTCCATCGATTTTAATCGCGCCTTGGTCCACATCGTAAAATCGAAACAGCAATTTAATCAGTGTCGATTTACCTGCGCCGCTATCGCCCACTACAGCAACCTTTTTACCGGCAGCGACCTTAAAACTCACGTCCCGCAGAATTTGCCGCTCGTCGTAGCTGAAATTCACATTTTCAAATACCAGCTCACCCTTAGTAGGCTGAAAATCGAGCGCTTGGGGTGAGTCGACTATCATGGGATGTTTATCGAGCAGGCTAAACATACGCTCAATATTGGCTAAGGCGCCGCGAATTTCGCGATACACGAAACCTAAAAAGTTAAGGGGTAAAAAGAGCTGCATCATAAACGCATTAATCAACACAAAATCACCTAAGGTCATATCGCCATAGGTGACTCGGTAAGCCGCCAGCGCCATCATAGCTGTCATCGCCAGAGCGATAATCACAGCTTGTCCGCCATTAAGCGCAAACAAAGATAAGCGGTTTTTACGTTTAGCGACTTCCCACTGTTCAAGCGCTTGGTCATAGCGCTGCGACTCATACTTTTCATTATTAAAATACTTTACCGTTTCATAGTTCAGCAAGCTGTCGATGGCGCGGGTATTCGATAACGAGTCAGCCTTGGCCGCATCACGAACATACTCAGTACGCCATTCGGTCGCGACCACAGAAAAAATAATATAAGCCAGCACAGCAACAAAAGTGATTGCCGCAAACGCAATGCCGTAGTTATAGAAGAAAATGCCAATCACCATGACAATTTCGAGCAAGGTCGGCACTATGTTGAACACCATAAACCGCATGAGGAAACTCACGCCACTGGTGCCGCGCTCAATATCACGGGATAGACCGCCAGTTTTGCGCTCTAGATGAAAATCGAGATCAAGTCGGTGTAAATGGTCGAATACCGCTAAGCCTAAACGGCGGATCGCCCGCTCAGTCACCCGACCAAACAAGGTATCGCGGATCTCCCCCGTAATCGCCGTCAGTAAACGAATCGCACCATAGGCCAACACTAATCCCACGGGCACACTGAGGGCTTGCGCGGTTTTATCGGCATCTAAGGTGTCGACCAAATGCTTCAGAATAAAAGGCAAAGCCACGCTGGTCAGCTTAGCGATGATGAGGCATGACATCGCCAGCGCAATACGGCCTTTGTATTCCAATAAGTAAGGCCAAAGCAGCTTCATGACGTGCCAGTTTAATTTATCAACTGGACCTTCAAAATATAACGTTGGGCGCATAGGAGATAACCTTGAATGAGTTATGTCAATTGTAACAGTACAAACCAGACATAAGCTAAACGAAACGAGCAAAGCTTGAATAAAATCAATCAGATTTTCCTGACAGACAAATAGACTTATTCACGACACAATCCGTTGCTATTCTGATCTTGTCAAAAGCTAAAACGTCATACTTACGCATTACACTGGCACATTCACAAGAAATGAATTTATACTGATTTCTGTGCTGACATAAATACCCATAGCTTGCATTTGACTTGACCTTTGCGCCGTATAACAGAAGACAAGTTTGCTGTGGGGGAAGGCTTAGCTCAACCTTACTGCTGTTGATTATTTTTGCAGTTTTGCCCAAAATGCCATGGAGGCGGTTATACAAATCGATAGAATTTGTTAACCTCTACGCGCTAGATTTTGCGATTCATACGCCCAAGCTCTAGCGAGAACATTAAGACAAACAAATTAAATAAGATCAAAGGAAGCTTTATGTTGGATTCCGCTAAAGTTCAATACCCGCCATTACCACTGATCCAAACTTGGGTGTGGATGATGATCGAATCAGGCAATCCAGAGATACAAGATAAAGGTAGAGACAACCTTATTGCCGCCTTTGGTAGCTTAGCCAAAGCAAATGAATACATTGTTGAAATAAGCAATAAATAGATAAAACAAAGGCGCCGGGATAGCGCCTTTGTTTTTACTTTACCCGCAATCGTTAACGACTAACTCAGGTATCGTTGCGGTTTATGTTCGCACGAGCAGACAATTAAACCTGACGGCGTTCGATAATACTCTGATTCAGAATGGCCAACAGGCTCTCGGTATCATCCCAACCGATACACGCATCGGTAATACTCTGGCCATAACACAGCTCTTGGCCTTCAATTAAATCCTGACGACCTTCCACTAAATGGCTTTCGACCATAACGCCAAAAATAGCAGTATTCCCCGTCGCCACTTGACCTGCCACATCTTCAGCCACCACTAACTGACGTTGATACTCTTTACTGCTATTGGCGTGGCTAAAGTCGATCATGATGTTGTCGGCAAGCTTTGCTTTTAACAATTGCTGACTAATCTCAGTGACATGCGGCGCACTGTAATTAGGCTCGCGGCCGCCACGTAAAATAATGTGGCAATCAGGATTCCCTTTGGTCGAAACGATCGCCGAATGGCCTAACTTAGTCACAGATAAAAAATGGTGCGGTGCATTGGCAGCACCTATCGCATCGATAGCGACTTTAATGGTGCCATCGGTCCCATTTTTAAAACCGACCGGACAAGAAAGACCCGAGGCTAGCTCTCTGTGCACTTGTGACTCAGTTGTTCGGGCGCCAATGGCTCCCCAGCACATTAAATCTGCCATATATTGCGGGGTGATCATGTCAAGAAACTCACCCGCGGTTGGCATACCGCTGTCGTTCAAGTCCACTAACAACTTACGCGCAGTACGTAAACCATCATTGAGTTTAAAGCTGTTATCCATGTAAGGATCGTTAATCAGCCCCTTCCAACCTACTGTGGTTCTTGGCTTTTCAAAATACACTCGCATCACGATTTCGAGTTGATCTTTATACTGCTCACGCAGCGTAACCAGACGCTGACCATATTCCAACGCCGCTTTGGGATCGTGGATAGAACAAGGTCCAATTACCACTAACAGGCGATCATCAGACTTAGCCAGAATATTGTGGATACTATTTCGCGCATTAAACACAGTCGCAGAGGCTTTTTCGGAAGCAGGAAATCGTTCTAGAATCGCGATAGGAGGAAGTAACTCTTTTACTTCTTTAATGCGAACGTCATCATTTTGGTAATACATAATTTTACTGCTCCAACTCTGGTGTTTTAGGCTATTTCTATCGCTGCGATAAGGGATCTCAACTGCAATACTGAGTTCAATTTATCGAGTCTCAAGCGCCAATGCAACCAAGTTGTCTCCATTTAAAAAAATCAAATATAACTTATTGTTTTAATATATTTTAAAAAAATCAAAATTCAAATATGCCAGCTAACTCACAGCCTTAATGAACAAAATCGAATATGGCGGATAAAAAGCAAGCGGGGAATGATTGCGGCAAGTACGAGTGAGCTATCCATGCCTGTCAGCTAAGATATTAACGACTAAACGCTTGAATGAGTGCAATTGATCCAGCTCTCTATGCAAGAGAACTGGATGCTAGAGCAGGCCAATACTAATGGTGCATCATGACTTGTAACTTGTTTTGATAGCGATGACGCTCTGAATCATCACGGCTCAAAGCCAGCGCTTTTTCCATATTCAGTTTGGCACGCTTTTCATCCCCCAGCGCCCAATAGGTTTTTGATAAACCGAAGAAGAATTCATGCCGATAATCAGCTTTGGCCAACGCCCTTTGATACCATGCTAAAGCCTCGTCGTATTGATGTTCATCGAAGGCTTGCTGCGCCATATCATAGTAATAATAAGGATTACGTATCCTTGCTAATTCAAGCACTTTATTGATTTCAGCCCATTCATCAAGCCGGCCCTGATCCCCTAAAATCAAAGCTAAGTTATAAAGCGTGGTTAAATTTTTCGCCTCAAACTTAAGCGCATAGCGATACACTTGTTCGGCTCGTTTCTCATCCCCTTTATGCCGATAAATAATGGCGAGCGTATTGAGTGAGGGGACAAACTGGCCGACATTTAAACCCGCTTTGATGAGGGCATAGGCCCTATCTAAATCGCCATTCACTAAAGACTCTGCCGCCATGTTATTGTAAAACATGCTGATCAAGGTTTGCTTATTCACTCGGGTCTTACCATACCCTCTTAGGGCGCGCTCGGGCATGAAGTCCACTAAGATTGCTGCGGATGACACATAGACTGAATGTAAATTCTCGGGCGGAAGTAAGCGTAAGTTCACATGACCATTGATTAAATAGAAATCCCCTTGCTTGTCCCATATGGGTTCAATAGCGATATCTTGATACTCAGCGCCCACATTCAATATATCCGCCAGCGCAGAAGTCATGACCACTAAGGACATGCAATTCCCTGCCCTTTGGGCGTAGGTTTCACGGGCAATTTGGGTCAGGTTATCTTGGTAGCGAAAATCAATTTTAGCGCTATTGGTTTGGCTGGCATTGATATAACTGGCTAACCATTCGTTGGCTAACATGGCGTTATTATGGGAAAAAGTATATTTGTCATAGCTACGCTTTACATCTGTTACCACCTCAGGCGGCAGATAAAAAATATCCGCAACGGAAGGAATATCGGCGACAGGGGTAAACAGTGAATCGGCAAGTAGCGACTCAAGATCAGACGGATCAGGCGCGATGGTCGTCGAGCTACAGGCAACCAACTGACTGAGTACAGTGCCCATGATGGCACTCAGGTATACGGCTCGGAATAGTTTTGACATATGTCCTCCCACACCATTAGCTCCTATTTGAGCTTATTACAAATGGCGAAAAAGACGACATAAAATGGTTACAAAAAATGACAATCGCTATCGTTAAAAAATAACTATAAGTGATTTAACACGTTAGTTACTGCGAAGGTTGAACAACCTCTATGTATAGCTCACGCTGCTGGTAATGGTATGGCCGATAGTTATGCTCCCCACAGGTAAAATAGCGATAGGGCTTCATCACAGTAATACAACCTAAGGGTAAAGCCTGCAGAATTTGGATCTGCTGTTGACGACGAAGCGACTCCTGCCACTCAAAATCCTTGAGCACTTGATCGCGCACAGCAAAGGCATCAACTGGCTCACTCGATCGATTAACGATGACTTCTCCTGCTAAGGCAGAGACTGATATCAAGCCAGCAATGACGATAAGACTGAGTCGCGTAAATTGACCGACTGCTGTGGCATTTAAGCTCATAGTTCACTCCTTTATTCGTGCAGTAAATGGTGCAGGTAAATAATGCTGCAAGGAAGCAGTAATGCGCGGCAACCGACTTATGCCTTCCCCATTAAACTACTTGAGCTTCAACCATTGCGATGATCCATAAAAAAAGCAGAGCCTAAGCTCTGCTTTACTATCCCTCGTTCCACACTAGGCATCAAGTTGAATCACAATTAATTCGCCAGTTTACTTAACCAGCATTTTTAACCGTAACAAACTCTGGGTAAGCATCGATACCACAATCAGACGCATCCATACCATTGTATTCTTCTTCCTCAGTCACACGGATCCCCATGGTTTTCTTAATCGCATACCAAACCACAAAGGATGAACAGAATACCCAAGTAAAGATGAAGGCTGCACCGGTCAACTGCCCAGTAATGGTCGCATCAGCGTTGGATAATGGCACACACATTAACCCAAGGAAACCCGCCACGCCGTGTACTGAAATCGCGCCCACTGGATCATCGATCTTAATGCGATCTAAGCCCACAATAGAGAACACCACTAAACCACCAGCAACCACACCAATCACGCCCGCCATTAACAGTGAAGGTGATAGCGGATCTGCCGTAATCGCCACTAAACCCGCCAGAATACCGTTGAGTATCATGGTTAAATCCGCTTTACCCCAAATCATCTTACATACGATAAGCGCAGAGATAGCACCAAATGCAGCCGCAGTATTAGTATTAACGAACACTTTTGCCACTGAGCTCGCATTCGCCGCATCCGACACCATTAATTGCGAGCCACCGTTGAAGCCAAACCAGCCCATCCACAGAATAAACATACCTAAGGTTGCCATTGGCAAGTTAGATCCTGGGATAGGATTCACTTGACCGTTAGGGCCATATTTTCCCTTACGTGCACCGAGCAATAATACCCCCGCAATCGCTGCAGTCGCACCAGTCATGTGCACAATACCGCTACCCGCAAAGTCCACAAAGCCCAGTTTTGCGATAAAACCTTGGCCCCAAGTCCAATACCCTTCCACTGGATAGATAACCGCAGTCATTACCACAGAGAAGAACAGGAAAGCCCATAACTTCATCCGTTCCGCCACGGCGCCAGAGACAATTGACATCGCAGTTGCCACAAACACCACTTGGAAGAAGAAGTCAGATTCTAATGCATGGCTCGCATCCGATGATTGAGAACCGATTAAGGTACCAATCGATGGCAACCAGCCTCCTTCAGTGTTATCGACATACATAATGTTGTAGCCAACCAATAGGTACATCACACAGGCAATCGCGTACAACACCACGTTCTTAGTTAAAATTTCAGTGGTGTTTTTAGAGCGAACTAAGCCCGCTTCTAACATGGCAAATCCCGCTGCCATCCACATTACCAAAGCACCTGAGATCAAAAAGTAAAAGGTATCGAGTGCAAAGCGTAGTTCAGTGACTGTGCCACCTAGTTTTGTTAATTCTTCCATTATCAGCCCCTTATAGCGCTTCTGTATCGAGTTCACCCGTACGGATACGGATAGCATGTTCTAAGTCGACGACGAAGATCTTACCGTCGCCAATTTTCCCCGTATGAGCCGCAGTGGTGATGGCCTCAATTAACATGTCAAGATTTTCAGCCTTAGTGGCAATTTCTAGTTTTACTTTTGGCAAAAAATCCACCTGATACTCGGCGCCACGATACAACTCTGTGTGCCCTTTTTGACGGCCAAAACCTTTAACTTCGGTCACCGTCATGCCTTCAATACCTATTCCGGCGATAGCTTCACGGACATCATCCAACTTAAACGGCTTGATGATAGCGCTGACTAGTTTCATCCTGACCTCCAAAAAAACGCGATTGTTATTAACTTGTATCAAAGGTAATTCAATCATTAGGCCAAAACTTTAACTCGCTGATTAATATAGGATTTAAATAAATTAAATTATTTTTAAAGGTTAAAAATGCACCATAATCGAGCACAAACAAGTGCAACGCACTCTTTTAGTGAGCAGCTTAAGTGCAGTCGCTATTCGACCTTAGGCCTATTGGTAACAAGGTTAAATTGAGGTTTACTGGAAAAGCGTAAATCGAGATGAAATCTGAGCATCACAGTACAAGCTCTTAAACAAAAGCGAAGATCATCACTAAGACAATCATCAAGCGCAGAAGGAAGGCCCGATGTTAAAACCTGAAGAATGTGTTCTCGTTATCGTCGATGTGCAGGGAAAACTTGCACAAATCATGGATAACAGTGACAAGCTGCACCAACAACTACAGACCTTAATTCAAGGTGCACAATTATTTGAAATACCCATACTCTGGTTAGAACAGCTACCCGATAAGCTCGGAGCAACCAGTCCTGAGCTTCAAACCTTGCTAGAGAAAAGCGGCTCCCCCATTGCCAAGCAACATTTTAGCGGTTGGCACTGTGAAGAGTTTGCGCAGGCACTCACTAAGACAAATCGTAAACACGTCATACTGGCGGGCATTGAAACCCATGTGTGTGTTTATCAAACCTGTTGTGACCTTATAGGACAGCAATATTCGGTGCATCTCGTCGCAGATGGCGTCTCATCACGCAGTGCCGATAATAAACAACTGGGTATTCAGATGATGACGGCCAGAGGCGCCTTATTAACTAACGTGGAATCGCTATTATTTGAATTACAACATCAAGCCCAAGGCGAGCGCTTTAGGGCATTATTAAAACTGATCAAATAGCAATTCATTCCTTGGCTCTAATGAAGTAAACAGCCCTTGGTTCAGGCATGACGTTGACATTCACTCCCATAAAAAAGCCCTCGCTGAGTCAGCGAGGGCTTTTGCTTACATGAGGGGTTAGCTCAGGTTAAAAACGATTTGTTAAACACTATTTATAAGTGGCTTCGCGTTTTTTCGCTTCTTCATCCCACTTAGGTAACATGTCCTTCTTAAATGCTTCTTTCTCAGCATTCATTTTTTCCATGTCCATACCTAAAGCGGCTTGTGCCTTAGCTTTAGTCGAAATATCAGGGATAGCGACAGGATCTGTGATGCCTTTTTTCGCCAACAGTTGCGCTAATTTAACCCGCGCATCAGCCGCTTTATCTACTGCGGTACCTAAAATACGTAAGACTTCTTCAGGAGCGTGAGCAGCAGCGCCGTGTGAAGCAATCGCATAGTCCCAACGCCATTGTGAATGACGAATATCGGTTTGAATAGGCTTCATTTCCGCTTCAGTTGCACCCGCTTTCCAAGCGGCTGCGGCTTCAAAGTGCGCTTTCACCAGTTGTGCTTCGGCGCGGCCTTTAAGCTCTTTTACTTTCGCTTTACGTTCGTTGGTCAAGCCGACTAAGAACTCTTTACTTTGGCTGTGGCACGTCGCGCAGGTTTCTTCAAAACGATCAAATGGGTTACCCACTTTATGATCTGTGTACTTACGGCCTTTGTCGTTAGTCACTTTTGGCATGTGACAATCAACACAGCTCACATCGTTCTTACCATGAACACCGAGTTTCCAAGTTTCATAACCAGGGTGCTGCGCTTTTAACATAGGGGTTTTAGACAGCGCATGCGTCCAGTCGGAGAACTCAATACCGTCGTAATAGGTTTCCATTTGCTCAACGGTTGTGCCCATATCCCAAGGGAATTTAACGAAACCTTTTCTGCCTTCTTTTTTCTCGAAATAGTATTCAACGTGACACTGACCACAGACCATTGATTGCTTGTCTTTTTTAGACGCTTTGGCAAAAGGTGTGCCTAATGCTTCCATACCACGTTCAGCAAAGGGGCGAGAGATACGCAGTTTTGGCGTGCCTTTTTCATGGCAGTCACCGCAGCCTATGGTGTTCACCACTTCTGGGCCGCCTTTTGCCCATTTGCCTTTGAAGTAACCATCTTCGCCTTGTTCTTCAATCAAACGCGGCACATCTGGGCTCTTACAACTCCAACAAGCCATAGGCATTGGGCCATCTTCCGCGTTGGTAGGTGCGCCAGTACGCAGAGTGTTACGCACATCCGTAATGGCATACATGTGGCCACGTGGTGCGTTGTAATCTTTCGCAAAACCATAACCTGCCCACAGCACGACTAAGCTCGGGTCCGAGGCTAACACATCGGTATTCTCAGTGCTTTTATCTGTGTCATGCCAGCTAGCGTATTGATTAGCAAATTTGTCTTTATAAACTTCGTTGCGAGGCTCAGTTTTATCACTCGCCATTGCGCCCGCCGCCATGAAGCTGGCGGCAACCAGTGCACTTAGTGCAAAGGACTTACCTGTCATCTTCTTCATCATCTCATCTCCGTGTTGCATTATTGTTGTAAATCACGACATCTCCATGGTCAAACTTAGTGAGTTAATCCCGCTAAACATATACCTCTTAGGGGGTATCTAGGTCGAAGTTTGCGCTAGATCAAAATGTAAAGGTGTTGTTGTTCACACTTCTATACTTTTGTTAATGTATTACATTATTTTCTAATGTAAAAACCACTGCAAAGTGCCATAACAGCGGCCATTAAAATGAATAGCGGATTAATGAAACGAGGCAGTCTAACCTCAAAAATCTTAGGATTAATGTTAGTACTCATTCTGCTTTCTAGCAGTTTATCAACCTTTGCTATCATCAATTTGTCTTACAGCTTGGGCGACGCTAAGGCGATTAACGCCTCGGGTTCTTTGCGGATGCAAAGCTATCGATTGATGTTTTACGCCAACTCTGGCAGTGATGCTGCGCTCGATAAAATAATCGAATTCGAAAACACCCTCTATTCCGATACCTTAAAGCCTTCAGATAGTTGGTTTAGTCCACGTAAGATTGCCGATCAATATCAGCTCGTGATCGATAAATGGCTGGTGATGAAATACTACATAGAGCAGGAAAACTCCCGCGACTATGTGGCGTCACTTAAGGACTTTGTCGACACCATAGATTTACTGGTATTGGAGATGGAGCACCACGCCGCCTTTAAACTCAGGCTCCTCGCCGCCAGCCAAATATTAGGCTTAAGCGTCATGCTCATTATCGCCTTTGTGGCGGTGCGTTTTACTAAGAAGAAAGTGGTAATCCCACTGCAAAAGCTTATGGAATCGGCGAATACTATTTCTAAAGGCAATTTTGAAATCGAAATGCCCGAAACCGAATATATCGAACTTACAGCGCTCACCCATGCCCTGCAAAAAACCGCCAAGGAACTCGCCATGCTTTATGGCGATTTAGAGTCGCAGGTGGCAGAGAAAACCTTAGCACTCACTCGGGCCAACAATGAGCTGGCATTTTTATACGATAACCTACTGACATTAAACGCAAATAAGCTCGATTACAAAGCGCTCAAAGCGGCACTAAATCAGTTAAAAGGCTATGAGTCACTCGACTACCTTAGGCTCATTATCCAGTATCCAGAGCAAGAACTTGAAGTGATTGAGGCCGATGGCGGCTGGCCAGATATGACTCAAGAGAGTACCCGTTTCCCACTGCAATTTGAGCAGGCTAATTTAGGCTATTTAGAGTTAATTGCCGACCAAACACCGAATATCGCGCTATTTAATAATTTCGCGATTATGTTGACCCGCTCAATCGTAATCCATAATGCCACGGAGCAAAGACAACAACTGGCGCTAATGGAGGAACGCGGCGTGATCGCGCGGGAGCTACACGACTCTTTAGGGCAAGTGCTGTCCTTCCTCAAAATCCAAATTAGCTTATTACGCAAAAACTTAGATTGCAGTTGCCGCAGCCCGATCGTTGAGGCGCAATTAACCGAAATCAACGAAGGCGTGAGCACAGCCTATGTGCAACTCAGGGAATTGCTGTCTACCTTTAGACTCACAATTAAAGAACCTGATCTAAAAAGTGCCCTAGAGGCTATGCTCGAGCAGCTCAGAGCCAAGACGAATATCAAGATCACCTTAAACTATAAACTTGCACCACAATGGTTAGAGGCAAAGCAGCATATTCACATACTGCAGATCACGCGAGAAGCGACTCTAAACGCCATCAAACACGCCGAGGCCAGCCTCATCAATATCCATTGCTATAAAGATGATAAAGGCATGGTCAATATTGATGTTTGTGATAACGGCATAGGTATTGGACACTTAAAAGAACGAGATCAACACTTTGGCATAGGGATTATGCATGAGCGAGCCAGCAAACTTTCAGGTAAAGTCGTATTTAGCAATAATGAAATAAGCCGATTTAACGCAGCGACCACCACGATTGAGCAAGGATGCAATAAACAAGACGATGCACTCAAGCCTAACCATTCATTCGACCTTGCACAGCAAAGCAAAGGTTCAAGTGGCACTCGAGTAACACTTATTTTCCCCTCTCAACAGGAGCCTTCAAATGGGTAAACCTTATTCCGTACTTGTGGTCGATGACCATCCCCTGTTACGCAAAGGCATCTGCCAGCTCATTGCCTCAGATCCTGATTTCAGCCTTTTTGGTGAAGCTGGTGGCGGTTTAGACGCATTAACCGCCGTCGCCACCGATGAACCCGACATTATTTTGCTCGATCTGAATATGAAAGGCATGACAGGCCTAGATACCCTCAATGCCATGCGCCAAGAGGGCGTCACCTCGCGCATAGTGATACTCACAGTTTCCGATGCCAAACAGGATGTGATCCGTTTATTACGCGCAGGAGCCGACGGCTATTTACTCAAAGATACTGAGCCCGATTTACTGCTCGAAAAACTCAAAAATGCCATGCTTGGCCACAGAGTTATCAGCGATGAAGTGGAGGAATACCTCTACGAGCTAAAAGATGCGACCGATGAGCAAGAATGGATTTCGAGCTTGACGCCAAGGGAGCTACAAATTCTTGAGCAACTGGCGGAAGGCTTAAGTAATCGGATGATTTCAGAGCATTTACACATTAGTGAAGGCACAGTCAAAGTGCATGTGAAAAACCTACTGCGTAAAGCTAATGCCAAGTCGAGAACCGAAATGGCGGTACGCTACCTTAATCAGTAATCCCTGAGTTTAGCGAGGTATCGCGCAAACAATAAAGGCAATCCCATGATTGCCTTTATGTTTTTAATCGAACTGGACTTAAATGGATAATTACAGACCTTTCTCGACAAACTGCTGCCAACTCAGTAGCGCCTGCTCAAAGTCCTCTAAGCCACAATAGGCCTCAGACTCAGCATCATAGAGTGACATAGCCTCTTCTAACTCATACTCTTGCTCAAAACCTAACGAATTCGCAAACACCCGCGCCTGTTCACGCTCTAACTCTAAGGTAAAATCATTACCAACGAGGCGCCATGCACCGCGTTTATCGGTTTGAATGTCTTTAATCATGCCCAACACTTGCTGAATTTTGGCTAAGTCTGGCCCTAATTCTTCTGTAAACCACTGCCCCAGCACTTCATGATCCATGCTAAAGCTGGCCAGAAAAGTGCCGGTTAAACTGTTACGCCGAAATTCGTATTCCATTTTATTGTCTCTTTGCTCTAAGCCTACTAATGCTAATTTTAACCTATCCTTGGCGAAGTTGCTCGCCTCCCGCAGCACAGCTGATTTAATACCAATCGTACAAAATATCTGTTCATTCAGCGGGAGTTCAACGCGCTTTAGGCAAGGCGAAGGCTTGAAGGCATAATGGTGCTCTGTCGAAAGCCTTAAACGCAGTATAAAGCGCGTTGCCACGCCGTTAAGCACGAGTACTCACTTCATTTTCGCGGCAAAATCAGTTAGCTTGTTTGTATGATTTTGAAAGTTATATGGAATGCGATATGCACGAAGGATTTATCTACAGTTTAGTGCTAAGCGGCGCCCAAGCGGGTTCCACCTTAAGCTTAGAACAGATCGAAAAATGGGATCCGCAGGATGGTCTACTCTGGTTGCACCTTCGCTATCGCAATAAAAAGGCGCGCCACTGGATACTCAATAGCGGCCTGCCGAAGGTCGAGAGTGATGCCCTACTCGCCCAAGATACTCGCCCCCGCGCCGTTATCGCCGGCGAAGGCATATTGCTCGCGTTACGCGGCGTCAACCTCAACCCTAATTCAGCTCCCGAAGACATGGTGGCCGTGCGTATTTATGCCGATAAACAGCGGATCATATCCACCTGCGATCGCGAGTTACAGTCGGTCAAAGATGTCGCCGAGCTGATCCTTGAGGGAAATGGGCCTGCAACTACGGGCGACTTTATCGTCGCTGTCTGCGAGCGACTCACTAACCGTAAAGTCGAGTTCATCGATAAGTTAGAAGAACAACTCTCTGATTTAGAAGAGCTCGTCGTCTCAGGCAATGTTAAAGATTTACGCACCGATATCGCCGAACTGCGCCGCCAAACCGTCGCCATTCGCCGCTATTTAGCGCCCCAGCGTGAAGCCTTTTCAAAAATGATTTCCGAGCAAGTTAGTCTGTTTAACGATTCAGAGCGACTTAAACTCAGGGAAACAAACGATAAGCTTATCCGCACCATTGAAGATCTTGATGCCCTGCGCGATAGGGCGAATGTGACTCAGGAAGAATTACTCAGCCAACAATCGGAACAGCTCAATAAGCGCTTATATTTCTTATCTTTAGTGTCGGCCATCTTCTTACCATTGGGGTTTTTAACGGGCTTACTCGGGGTCAATATTGGCGGCATACCGGGCGCCGACAACACTTGGGCCTTCGCCACCTTCTGCGGCATATTAATCTCACTCGTCGCCCTACAAATGGCGCTGTTTTATCGATTTAAGTGGTTATAGCCACCTTAAAAACAACAACGCCAATCGATTAGGATTGGCGTTGTTTTCGTTCATTCTTATAAGCTGAATGTTATGAGCTAATGCTTATGCTCTAATCGGCGATTATGTCGTCGGCAACTCAAACACATGAGTCATGACTTTATAAAGCTCTGTCCCTTGGTGCACAGACGCCGAAGCAAAATGCAAAATCGGCACGCAGTCCTGCGGCAAACTGACCGTCTTCAGCTCATCTGCCGTACCGTATAAATCCATACGCAGTAAATTAACTAAGGGCTGTCCCGCAGTCAGTGGCTCACCCACAGGCGCGAGGTATTCCACTAACCCTGAACTTGGCGCGTGATACTTTTTATAGTCCTTAAGGTAACAACCAAAGCGCTGCATTTTAGCGGGCGCAACGGTTTCAGCGATCACGCCGCGGTGGCTTAAATACGCCAAAATCCCTTGGGCATCAACCAACGCATCCTCAAGACAGACGCGCTCTTGGCTCGCCAACTCCAAGGTTAACGCTGACACAGCAACGGCTAAATCTCGCCCCTGCGCTTTTGCAAAATCACTTAATTGCCACCAAGGACAAAACGCCGCCTCATCCATGGCACCACCAAAGGTGTTGGGGATAACAAGCGTATAAGGGATCGACAAAAACTGCGCGGCAGCTAAGTCATATTCAGGACAATACAAATGCTTACAGGATTTAGGACCCGTATGTAGATCGAGCACTATATCCGCGCCGTGGGCCATAATCTGCAGATTAACCGCAAGCCTATGGCCAGTAGTAATGCCCCATTCGTGACGCAACTTTTGCTGACAAGCTTCAACCAAAGTACTGCGATAAGCTTGGATCAGCTCGCTATCACTGAGCTTGGCATGTTCGCTATACCAAGTCGGCAAATCGATAGCATGATTCAAATACTCACGATTCCAGTTCGACCCCGTAATAGGGTCAAATCGGCCGAGGGTAAACTCACCACTTTTTTGGTTGATCCCAAGGGGATTGGCAAGCGGCACTAAGGTGATTTCACCGCGGATGTCACAGAGTTCAAGCTGCTTCATCAACTGATAAATCACCGCATTACCTTGCACTTCAGCGCCGTGGACATTGGCCTGAATATACACTTTGGGGCCAGTCGCCTTATCGTCGCTCGGCTTAAAATGGTAAATAGGCAAGGTGAGGGCTTGCCCTGCGGCAAGCTCCCCGATTTGCAGAGACGATGTAGTCGGCAACATATTAAGCGCCTTCGAACAGATTTTGATGCAGCGATTTAACTACTTGCGCCGCTTCCGATTCTGCTACTAACACACACAGATTATGTGGGCTGGCGCCTTGGCAAATCATCCGCACATTATGTGGCTCAAGCACTTCAAACACACGGCGACAGATACCCGGCGTGGTCGCAATACGGTTACCGATAATCGCCACTAAGGCCAAACCGTCTTCAACGCGCACCCGACAATGCTGTGATAATTCTTGCAACAATGCCTCACTCAACAAACCTTGGCCGCTAGAGTCTGAACCAGTTTTATCTAGGGTTAGAGACACGTTCACTTCTGAGGTGGTAATTAAATCCACACTGATCTTATGTCGCGCCAATGTCGCAAAGGTTTCCGCTAAAAAGCCCTGCGCATGCAACATTTGCAAGCTGTGAAGATTTAACAGCGTTTGATCGCGGCGCAAAGCCACAGCGCGGAATACGGGCGCATCTTCCACTTGATGACGGATCCAAGTCCCGCCCTTTTCAGGCTCTTTACTTGAACCAACAAACACTTGAATTTGTTGACGGACAGCAGGAAGAATGGTCGCAGGATGCAATACCTTGGCACCAAAGGTCGCCATCTCGGCGGCTTCATTAAAGCTGATCTCGGCAATCGGAAAAGCATTGGGCGCAAGACGCGGATCGGTTGTATAAATCCCCGCTACATCGGTCCAAATCTCGACCGCTGAGGCGCGTAACGCTTCGGCTAACAACGCAGCAGAATAATCACTACCGCCGCGACCTAACGTGGTCGTTTGACCCGCGTCATCAGCACCGATAAAGCCTTGTGTGACAATCACTTGTTCCGCTAACAGTGGCTGTAGATAATCACGCGCTAAAATCGCAATCTGGTCAACCTGGGGTTCCGCGCGGCCAAAATGGCTGTCGGTACGTAATACTCGACGCACATCGAAGGCACTAGAGTTAACACCTTTCTCGCGGATCACCGCCGAAAACAACGCCGAAGAACATTGCTCACCGAGGGACAACAACTCATCCATGGTCGCTTTGCTGCGTTGTGATGCGAGCGCGTCACTCAATACTGACATGCGACTCAATAATTTATCTAATGCGGCGGCCACATCGTTAGGGCGACCGAGCTTATCTAAAATCGCATATTGAATTTGGGCAATTTGTTTTAATCGCTGTAATCGACCATCGTCGTTAATCGATTCTTGGGTCAATTCCACTAACAGATTGGTTACGCCACTCGATGCGCTGACCACGACTAAACGACAATGAGGATTAGCTAACACTATGTCGGCACAGCGATTCATAGCGTTATAGTCGGCGACTGAGGTGCCACCAAATTTTGCGACAACGAGGGACATTAGCGCACCTCCGTGAAACACGTAGGGCAAGAAATAAACGCAGATTGAATAAAATATTGATTAACTAACATGATCACACTCCGAACTAACTTCGTTCGAAGAGCCTGGTGCTCAATGATAACGCACCCCAAAAGAAGGGAAACAGCAATCGTCACCAGAAGCTCTCCACCAATTACAGGTGACAATCGTCAGGATTCAGCCTGATCGACCGACATAAACATGCAGCAACCATATCTATGCCTCGGCGTTAATCTCCCTCATCAGTCATCGCTGGAGTTTGTGCTCCTCTGACCGACTACCTAGTTAACGCTCCTCTTCTGTTCCTTTCCTAGGGAAAGGGACGAAAAAAGTAGCAATAAACCCCTAATGAAGTCAATGCTAATTTCATAACAAATGAATAATTTAAATAAAATCTTTTGAAAACAACTAAGTGCTT
The DNA here is from genome assembly GCF_031932105.1 of Shewanella sp. SP1S1-7. Lineage (NCBI taxonomy): Bacteria > Pseudomonadati > Pseudomonadota > Gammaproteobacteria > Alteromonadales > Shewanellaceae > Shewanella > Shewanella sp. SP1S1-7. Next base: position 7,296 of record NZ_JAUOEU010000003.1, on the reverse strand, counting down.
AAATCGGGTAACTCGTATACCAGCTGCACATAATCACTAAATTTGCCTAAACACACTTCATCATGTCCGGCCAAGGTGCATGGCACTAAGCTCACCTCCCCTTGTTCGACCACATAAATCGCGTATTGATTAAATTTCTTCCCCAATTGCAGCGCCATCGTTCTATCGATAAACACGGCCCAGCTTTTTTCCATGTGGGATAAATCCGGCGCCGCGCCCACTAAAGCACGATAGGGACTGCCGAGTAATTCAATTTCACGGAGAAGTTGGCGATCGAGTAAACGGTTTTGACTGGGAGAAAGCAGCTTTGAAGCGGGATTATGAGCGGTAATAACAGCAAAGGAAAAATCATAGGATAATGCTTGAGTCAGCAAAAATAACGGCGCTTGGTAACATTGCCACAAATCTTGAGTCGTATTGTCCATTGGTAGTCTAATCGAAAAATGAACCCAGGCTAGTGTAGCAGAGTGATAGTAAAATCCAAAGAGGCGTGAACTGGCTCACAGGAATCGCAAATACATTAGTTATACTAATCAATAGCTAAAGTAAATATCATGGTAAAAAACCCGACTCACCTAAAATTTGTTAACATTTCATTTGTTAACAAATGACTAAAACGAGTACAATGTACGTACTGGTGAGTTGAAACAGATTGAGCAAGATGCTTATCGTTCAATACAGTTTGTTACATATATCGCTTTAAGTAACGTGAACTGACCGGGCATCTGTTTAAAATGTGTTCTACATTTGATTTGTCTTTTAAACATTTAAAAAAAACAATAGTTAAGGAACTTATTCTAACTATTGCTTATCGAAGTTGGTACTGATTACGTTTTCTCGTATTACACTTAAACGTGCACTTAATCTACATCCAGATATAGATGTCACCGTAAAGATTTTCCTTTTGAGCACAAAGCAGTTCAAGGAAGTATCAACGCTTTTATGAATATAAGAGCCCGAAGTAAGTTGCTCTTATTGGTTAGTATAAACTGATTAAAATTTAGGTAAATAATATGCAAAATCCGCACATTCTGATCGTTGAAGATGAAGCCGTTACCCGTAACACGCTGAGAAGTATTTTCGAGGCAGAAGGGTATGTGGTAACTGAGGCCAATGATGGCGCAGAAATGCATAAGGCTATGCAGGAAAACAAAATTAACTTGGTCGTTATGGACATTAACTTGCCAGGCAAGAATGGCCTGTTGTTGGCGCGTGAACTACGTGAAATCAACAACATCGGTCTAATCTTCCTGACAGGTCGTGACAACGAAGTCGACAAAATCCTTGGACTTGAAATTGGCGCGGACGATTATATTACCAAGCCGTTCAATCCACGTGAATTGACGATTCGTGCTCGTAACCTTCTGACTCGCGTCAACAGCGCTGGTGCCGAAGTCGAAGAAAAGAGCTCAGTAGAATACTATCGCTTCAACGATTGGAGCTTAGAGATCAACAGCCGTTCATTAGTGAGCCCACAGGGTGAATCTTACAAACTGCCACGTAGCGAATTCCGCGCTATGCTGCACTTTGTTGAAAATCCAGGCAAAATTTTGACTCGTGCCGATCTACTGATGAAAATGACTGGCCGTGAACTTAAGCCACACGATCGTACTGTAGACGTGACTATCCGTCGTATCCGTAAGCATTTCGAAAGCTTGCCAGATACGCCAGAAATCATCGCGACTATCCACGGTGAAGGCTATCGCTTTTGCGGTAACTTAGAAGGCTAATTGCCAGCTAAGCAACACCCGCATGAGAAGCTGGATTGATTTGATAAACATCAATCCACAAAAAAACCAGATCTTAGGATCTGGTTTTTTTATGCCTGTTACTTATCGCTTTTCAGCTGTCTATGGAGGAAATCCGCTAATGAGCGGTATAAGTGATTACGCACTTTCTCGCCGCGCATCGAATGTTTAGATCCCGGATAGTCGATCATCTGGAATAACTTGCCTTCATCCTGCAACGCCTTATACACCCGAGTACTGTTTTCAAACAAGACGTTATCGTCGGCCATACCGTGATACATCAACAAACCTGCGTGATAGTTTTTCACGTAAGGGAACACGCTGCTGGCTTCATAACCCTTTTCATTTGCTTCAGGATGACCTAAGTAACGCTCAGTATAATGCGTGTCATACAAGCGCCAGTCGGTCACAGGTGCGCCCGAAATCGCGGCTTTAAAGTAATCCGGCGCCTTAAATAAACTCATCAAGGCCATATAACCACCGTAACTGTGGCCGTAAATCGCCACATTATCGGCATCGACAAAGGGCAGACTCCGTAAATAATCCACCCCCACTTTTTGATCATTCACTTCAGCTTCGCCCAAATGACGGTAAATCACCTGCTCGAACTGAGTGCCTCTGTGCGCACTGCCGCGGTTATCTAATTGGAATACCACATACCCTTGTTGCACCAGATACTGGGTAAAGTAGTCCTGCTCGCTCCAACTATTAGTCACTAACTGGGCGTGCGGCCCACCATAAACCCTCACTACGACAGGGTATTTCTTGCTTGCATCGAAGGGAACAGGTTTGAATAAACGAGTTTGTAGCACTTGGGCATCTTCGGCTTTCAGTTCACCAAATTCAGGGATTTGCCACAGCCCTGCATAATCATATAAAGGATGACCTTGCTTAACCTCATTTTGCTCGACCCAAGCCAGTTGCTGGCCCTCGTCACCGTGTAAACTGATTTGCGGTGGCTGAGATAAGCTGTTGAAATAATCCAGATATACGCTCTGATTATCGGCGAAAACAGGATTGTGCATCCCCGCTTGCTTGCTCACGCGCTCAACCTTGCCGCCCGCTAACGGCACGCGATAAAGCTGTTTCTCGATTGGCGTGTCTTTACGGCCGGTGAAATACACCCAGCCTGCGGTTTCATCTATGTATTCCAACTCATCGACAGCCCACTCGCCCTTAGTCAATTGCGTTTTGAGTTTGCCTTTTAAGTCAAAAAGATACAGATGATTAAAGCCGTCACGCTCAGACGCCCAAATAAAGGCAGACTGCTGTTTTAAGAAATGCAGATCGTTATTGAGGTTTACCCAAGCATCACTGCGTTCTTTCACTAAGGTTTTTGGCTTAGTCAGTGCATCTAACGCCACTAACTGCAAATCGAGCTGATGTTGATCGCGGCTCTGCCACTGGAAAGACAAGTGTTTGCTATCGGGCAACCAATCGACACGCGGCAGATAAATGTCTTTGCTCTTGTCTTTGCTATTATCTTCGCGCAGGGTCACCCAATTGATGGCCTTATCTTTTAGCGTGACCACACCTAATGCGATGTCGACGTTGTTTTTACCTGCGGCAGGATAACGCTGCTCGGTGAGTTTAATACCATCGGCATAGATCTCATTGCGCGTCACTTGCTCGACCGCAGATTCGTCGATACGGGTGAAGGCGATAGCCGATTCATCGGGCGCCCACCAGTAACCGGTCATGCGATCCATTTCTTCTTGAGCGACAAACTCAGCCATGGCATTTTTAATTGCCCCGCCGCCATCGGTCGTCATAGCTTGGAGTTTTTTCGTCGCCAGATCTAACACATACAAATTTTGATCCCGCACGAAAGACACAAAATGCCCCTTGGGCGATAAGCGTGCATCTGTAGCAAACCCTTCGCCAATCGGCAATTGAGTCACGCTATTGTCGACGAGGGAAAAGTAATACAGATTGCCAGAAGCCGGAATTAATAGCGCTTGGCTATCATCGGCCCAGAAGTACTCCATAATGCCTTCGCCATAAATACGTTGGCGCTCGCGGCGGGCTTTTTCTTCATCGGATAATTCATTTGTCGCGAGTTTATCGGCGTTTAATAGCAGGCTCGACTCAGCGGTTTTGACATCCATCTGCCAGAGATCATAAAAACTTTGATTGTCTTTACGGCCAGCAAGATAGGTGACGCGCTGCCCATCGGGTGACAATTTTAAGCCACGGGGACTGGTGCCCGCTAAGGCAGGTGAGGCATTCATTCGCTCAATCGTCAGTGGCAGTTTGCCACCTTCCATTGCCAAAGCTGGGGTCGTTGCTGAAATCATAGCTGTCGAAATCATGGCCATTTGGCTCGCTATCAGTAGGGGAACGGCGCGCACCTTAAGTGAGCACGCAGGGAACCAAGTTAACCTATTTTTAATCATTATTATTCCTTGGAAGCATAATCGCCTAAGATGTCAGCGATTAAAAACAAGCCGACATTGTGCCAGAGGCAAACCCCAAATAGAAATAGCATGCAATATACAGATACAAATTAGGAGCATCTCGTAGGCTCAGTCCAAATAATCCCTAAAAGCGCCAATATTCGCTAAAAGCATCAGCAACATCGCTGAAATTGTCGACTAACTGAGTTATCATTCGCGGCAAATAACGAAATTGACCTCATTGTTGAACCTCTAAAGGACATAACATGCAGACTCTGGCCCAGCACCTGACCTCACAGGCAGTGAACGACTCCCTCTCCCAGCTAATTTTAACCTTAGCCGACACCTCAAAAGCCATTAGCCATGCCGTTCGCCACGGTGCGCTAGCAGGCTTGTTAGGCGCGACTGAGCAAGAAAACGTCCAAGGTGAAACCCAGAAAAAACTGGATATCATCACCAACGACATGCTCAAAGATGCATTAAAAGCTGACGGTACAGTGCGCGGTTTGGCGTCGGAAGAAGAAGATCATGTAGTTGAAGTCAGCCAAAATGGTCAATATCTAGTGTGTTTCGATCCGCTAGATGGCTCATCTAACATTGATATCAACTCGTTAGTCGGCACCATTTTCTCCATATTACCAGCAACAAAGGGGCCCGCCCCTGCTGGCGAGTTAACTGAAACAAGCTTTTTGCAATCGGGCCGCAATCAGTTAGCCGCAGGTTATGTACTTTATGGTCCATCGACCATGCTGGCATTAACCACAGGTCAAGGCGTACAAATGTTTACGTTGGATCCAGAAACCAATGAGTTTTTACTGACTAATGCCGCAGTAAGCATTACCCCAGAAACTCAAGAGTTTGCCATTAACATGTCGAACCAACGTTTTTGGGAAGCACCAATGCAGACCTATATTGCCGATTTACTGCTCGGTAAAATTGGCCCACGCGAAAAATCATTCAACATGCGCTGGATTGCGGCTATGGTCGGCGACGTACACCGCGTGCTATCACGTGGCGGTATTTTCACCTACCCAAGCGACAATAAAGATCCTAAAAAACCGTACAAACTGCGCTTGATGTACGAAGCCAACCCAATGGCCTTCTTAGTCGAACAAGCTGGCGGTAAGGCTTCTACCGGTTATGAAACCATTTTGGATATTCAACCAACACAAATTCACCAACGTGTTGCCGTCATCCTAGGCAGCAGTAACGAAGTCGACGCTTGCCTGAGCTACCACGGTATTGATTACAGCGAAGAACCAAGTCTGGACTAAGTAGAATCGCTTAGATTCTGATTTTTAGGATAAAAGCCACTGACCACAGTGGCTTTTTTGTTGTCGCTTAATGCGACACTTGAGTTTTGATTGCGAAATCAGGGATCAGTAAAGTTTTAGCGATTGGTTTCACATTTGGAGTTTATGCGGCCTAACGGCCGAGGTTAATCAAAGTCGTGGGTCTTCAACCCACACCCGACCAAGAGGGGATCAACAGCAATTCCCTCTTGGATCTCCCTTGCCGCCCCTTGCGAAGTTACATGCATTAGAGACTGGCTTAGTGCTTATTCGAAAATCGCTAACGCTTCCGATGGCTCCGCTTTACATCCATGTAAAGCCCCCCAGTTCGGCAGTCCCTGCCTCTCGCTCATAAGCGCGAAAATCACCGATTTTCATTCGCCCCTTCCCCCCGAAAGCTACGCAGACGTCCTGTCTGCGTCACGCGCCATTCTTTCAATAAAGAGTCTTCAACACCCTTCAGCAACTTCGCAGGGGAAGGTGAACTTCTGTAACTTCTGTGTTGGATGTAACTCCCCAAAGATTTGTACTTTCCCATCTTTGAGCTACGTTAACGTTTAGCGATTTTTGTCTTTATCTTTCAATGGCAAAGTGGGTATTATGAGGCTGATTATTATCAAGTTATGAATGGACGCTGTTGATAAATGATTCTAAAAACCAAAACACTTCAAAATACCCAAACACCACAAACGATGGCGGGTCAAAAACAAGAACAGGATGTTGCCTTCTATTTACGCCGCGCCTTCAAAGATCATCCAGAAGTGTTGGTCATCAATGATTTTCGATTCACCTTTAATGACGAAACCGCGCAAATTGATCACTTAATTATCTACACCTACGGTTTTGTGCTAATTGAATCCAAAAGCATAAAAGGCCATGTGGAAGTCAACCAACAGGGTGAGTGGACGCGCAGTCACGGAAGTAAATGGTTTGGTATGCCGTCTCCTATCAAGCAAGTTGAACTACAACAAGCACTGCTTAAAGAAATGCTAAAGCAGCATAGAAGAGAAATTCTAGGAAAATTACTTGGTATAAGACAACAAAGTTTTGGCATGCGTTGCTGGGGCCATGTGTGCGCAGTATCAAGCGATGCGGTAATCAACAGAGATATTATGCCAACGGCCATTTCTGAGTTGTTAGTTAAAACAGAGTTTTTAGTCGATAAACTTGATAAGATCATGAATCTAAAAAGTAAGTTCATGCGCATTATAAATGTAAGCGACACCCGCCCCGACTTTAATCAACAAGAACTCAATTCCATTGCCAATTTCTTAATCGATCAACATATAGACCCACATAAATCAACGAGTGAAATAACGCTCGCGCAAACACAACAAATCAATGAGCCTGTTGCACACTTTGAAGTTAACAAAGCAGTTGAAGTCATAACCCAACCAATAACTCAATCTGCCACACACAGCATTCTTAGCTGTAAACATTGTGGAGAATCAACAAACTACACCCCAATGTACGGTAAGTTTGGTTACTACATCAAATGCAACCAATGCACTAAAAACACGCCAATGAAACAAGCCTGCCCACAGTGCCAAAGCAAAAATATCAAAATACAAAAACGCAGCCAGAGCTATACCCTCACCTGCCAAGATTGCAGTCATAGCTCACAGGTGATTTAAGCGCAGGCTAATATTTGTTTAAATTACATTATTTAGAATAAAGGTAGGTCTATGATAAATATAATAAGCAGAGATTCATGCCTGCCCGCCATTATATTTATCTTATTGTTTTTTTAATGATTTATAGTGCTAACTTTGATTATTCGAATGAAACTAATACATATAGAGCCATAAATGTTAAGTGCTAGCTAAAAAACTAACATATCCTTATTGAATTTATGGTTTT